>PFFW01000146.1 GCA_002781745.1 Rhodospirillales bacterium CG15_BIG_FIL_POST_REV_8_21_14_020_66_15 | reverse complement strand
TTGTACTGGATGTTCTGGCGCGTCGTGAAATGGCCGTAGCCCTTGTCGTAGGTGCGCGCGATATGGGCCAGCTTGCGCATCTGGCGGGAATTGAGCTGCCCGTAAGGGATGGCGACCCGCAGCATGTAGGCGTGAAGCTGCAGGTAGAGCCCGTTCTGCAGGCGCAGCGGGCGGAACTGCTCCTCGGACAGTTCGCCGGCCATGCGGCGGGCGATCTGGCCGCGGAACTGTTCGACCCGGTCCAGCACCATGGTGCGGTCGAATTCGTCGTAGCGATACATCGGTTTCTTCTTCCTTGTCCCTGTGGCGGCCGTCAGCCGGCGACCCCGGCCATGTCGACCTCGCCCGCCGCTTCGACGCCCATGCGAAAATGGTCGGGCACGTCGGAACGGCCGAATTCGGGATGCACGGAGGGGCCGTAGGCGCGCAGCCGTTCGCGGTAGCGCACGGGTTTGAGGGTGCCCGCGTCCTCCGTCACCTCGATCAGGTAGGGGGCGACCACCAGGCGGGCCTTCTCCGCCGCCTTGGCGAGATCTTCGAGCAGCCCGGCCTCGTCCTCGGTCCCGGCCACGCGGGCGAGGTCGATCTTGGGCGTCCAGCCGCCGTCTTCGCCAAGGAAGATGACGAGCCCGTCGGAAAGCCGGTTACCGGTGACAACCTGTTGAACCATCGTTGCGTTCCTTGTTCCTGGGTTAGACCGCGGCGGCGAGCGGCGCCCGCCGCGCGTCGGCCCGGGCCAGACCGGCGACGTCGCCGATGACGATGAGGGCCGGTCCCGTGATCCCGTACGCCCGCACCAGGGCGTCCAGGCCGCGGATACGGCCGGTGACCACCCGCTGATCGGGGCGGGTGCCGTTCTCGATGACCGCCACGGGCGTGTCGGCCAGGCCGTGGCGGGACAGTTCCTCGGCGATGGCGGCAGCGCCGCCCACGCCCATGTAGACCGCCAGCGTCGCGCCAGAACGCGCCAAGGCGGCCCAATCGACGACCGGAGCGTCGCCGCTTCCCTTGTGGCCGGTCACGAAGGTGACGGCCGAGGCATGACCCCGGTGGGTCAGGGGAATGCCCGCGGCGGCGGCGCAGGCCGTAGCGGCGGTAACGCCGGGCACGACCTCGGCCCGGACGCCGGCATCGGCAAGCGCTTGCAGTTCCTCGCCGCCGCGCCCGAACACGAAGGGATCGCCGCCCTTGAGGCGGACCACCCGCTTGCCCAGGCGGGCCTGGGCGATGAGGATTTCGTTGATTTCCTCCTGGGGTACGGGATGGCGGCCCGGAGCCTTGCCCACGTCGATGCGTTCGGCGTCGCGGCGGGCGAGATCGAGCACGCCGTCGCCGACCAGCCGGTCGTGGACGATGACGTCGGCCTGTTCCAGCAGGCGCTGGGCGCGCAGCGTGACGAGGTCCGCCGCGCCCGGCCCGGCGCCGACGATATGGACGATGCCGTTCGCTTCACGGCCGCGCCGGTTCACGTAGGCCAGCATGTCCTCGACCGCGCCCCGTTCGTCCCCCGCCAGGACGCGGGCGGCGATGGGCCCGTCGAAGAAGCGGTCCCAGAAACGCAGGCGTGCCCGCCCCTCCGGCACCACGGCCTTCACGGCACCCCGGAAGCGTTCGGCGAACAGGGCGAGGGTTCCCAAGTTGGGGTGCAGCAGGCGTTCGATGGCGGCCTTCACGCCGCGCGCCAGGACCGGTGCGGCACCCCCGGACGACACGGCGACGGTGACGGGATCGCGCTCGATGATGGCGGGGGTGATGAAATCGGACAGGTCCGGCCGGTCGACCACGTTGACGGGCACGCCGGCCCGGCGCGCGGCCTCTGAAACCTGGCGGTCGACGGCGTCGATTCCGGTGGCGCCATAGGCCAGGGCCGCGCCGGACAGATCGGCGTCCATGAATTCCCGAGCCCGCCAAGTGACGGCGCCCGCCTCCGCCAGGTCGCGGATTTCGGTCCCGGCCCGGGGGGCGACGACGGTGACCCGCGCCCCGGCCTTCCTGAGCAGGCGCAGCTTGCGCGCCGCCGTCTCGCCGCCGCCGGCGACCAGCACGGGACGATCCTGCACCGTGAAGAAGATGGGAAACTGCCGCATTGCCGTTACGTGCCTTGTCCTGCACCGGACGGGCCGCCATGCCGGGAGTTCCGGTGCCGCCCCATCCGTTCAACGAAATTGATTTGTGAAACTAAGCCATATTCACATCGATAATGTGGATCAAAGACGTAAAATCGTCAATCAATTTGTATATTATATTTTTTATACAGTTTTTTTATGTATTTTAAGGCCATGGAAATCCGGGCACAGGGCCGTCTTCAAGATATCGTGAGGATCCCCGGAAATCAGCGTGATGCGGCTCAGACCGCCATCGCCATGCCGTCACGGCCGGGGTCGGCGCCATCGCCCCGGAGGGGCGTCAATTCATAAGGGCGGCGCCGAGAGGCGGGCAAATTATCTCGGCTCAGACCGCCATCGCCATGCCGTCGCGGCCGGGGTCGGCGCCGCCATCCGGGACGCCGTTCATCAGGCGGATGGCGTGCACGCCCGCGAAGTGGAAATTGATGGGATAACGCCGGGTGCGGTAGCCGCGGCCGTTCAGTTCCGCCTCCACGGCGCGCGGGATGCGGTTGACGATCTCGATGATGTCGCTGGTCGCCGAGAACCGGGGGGCCGACACGGCCTGCTGCGCATCCATGCCGAAGTCCACGTGGTTGAGGATCGCCTGCAGCACGCCCATGGCGATGTAGGTGCCGCCGGGCGCGCCGACGATGAAGCGGGGCGCGTCGCCGTCGAACAGGATGGTCGGCGCCATGGAGGTGAAGCGCGCCTTGCCGGGGGCGAGCGACCCGACCTGGCCCGGCCGGGGATCGAACACGCCCATGCAGCCGTTGTAGATGAAACCGAGGCCGTCCGTGGTTACGCCCGACGGCATGCCGAGCGAGTGGGTCAGGCTGACGCAATTGCCGGCCTGATCGACGACGCAAAGGTGCGTGGTGTCCTTGCTTTCCTTATCGCGGCCGACGCGGGGCACATGGGTCACCTCGCCCGCCTTGATGCGCGCCGCGCAGTCCGCCGCATAGCCCTTGTCGAGCAGCCGCGCCACGGGCACGTCGACGAAACGCGGATCGCCCACGCTCCTGTCCTTGTCGACGGTGGCGATCTTCATGGCTTCGGCCACGGTGCGGATATAGTCGGGCGAGTTGTGGCCCATGCCCGCCAGGTCGAAGTTCTCCAGGATGTTCAGCATCTGCAGAACCATGATCCCGCCGCCGGGCGGCGGGCAGGACGCGACGCGAAGGCCGCGATACCCGGTCCACAGCGGCTGCGTCTCCTCGGGCCCGCAGGCGGCAAGATCTTCGATCGAGATCAGACCGCCGCCCCGCGCCATGTCGGCGGCGATCTCGCGGGCGATGGCCCCTTCGTAGAAATCGCCGGCGCCGTCCCCGGCGATGCGTTCAAGCGTGCGCGCCATGTCCGGGTTCTTGATGACGGCTCCCGGAGTCTTCAGGCCGCCGTCCGCGTTCAGGTAGGTCCTCGCCGTGGCCGGGCTGCCGCGCAGGTATTCGATGTGCTGGACGCGGCCGGCCGGTTCCTCCTGCGTCCAGAAGCGGTGCATGTGCGGGCGCACCATGTAGCCGTCGCGGGCGAAGGCGATGGCGGGCCGCAGCAGGTCGGCCAACGAGCGCGTGCCGAACCGCGCAAGCGCCGTATCCAGCGCGCGCAGGGTCTCCGGCGTGGCGATGGCCTGATAGCCGATCTCGTTGACCCGGCCCTTGAGGATGAAGCCGAAGCCGTCCTCGGCCTCCTCCTCCAGCAGGTCCGCCCACATGCCGTCGGTGACCGCGCCGGGGGCCCGGGCGTGGAAGTCCAGACAAAGATGCCGACCGATGGAGGGCAGGTAAAGGTGCATGGAGCCGAACCCGGCGATGCCGCACATGAAGGGATCGACCACGGTCTGGGTCAGCGCCGTCGCCACGGCGGCGTCGACGGCGTTGCCGCCGGACCGCAGAACTTCGGCGCCGACCTCGACCGGTTCCGGCTGCGGCGCGACCACCATGCCGATGCTCATGGGATTCCCCCTGGGGCGGTTTGTCGATGCGGGTCAGTGTCGCGCGGGAAAAGGGTTCCCGGCAAGCCCCTACTCGGCGGCCTTCGCGGGCTTGTCGCGCTCCGTCGCCGGCAGGTCGCCGAGCGGTCCCAGGGCGTCCTTGTCGCGCAGGAACATCGGCTTGGACTGCATGTAGAGGGTCAGCAGCCGCGCCAGGGCCATCACCGATTCAAGGTGTGTCCGTTCATAGCCGTGCGACGCGTCCAGCGCGAAGCACAGAAGGGCCGTGCGGATGTCGTTGCCGGCCTCGAGCGCCGCCGCCGCGTCGGAGCGGTAGAAGCGGAACACGTCGCGCGAATGCTCGATGCCGTGCGCCGCGCACATGTCGATAAGCGAGCGCGACAGGTGCCAGTCGAACGGCCCCGAGGAATCCTGCATGGCGATGGTGACGCCGTATTCCGAGGTATGCTGGCCCGGCGCAATGGTGCCGTTGTCGATCGAGACCAGTTCCGCCACGTCGCCATGCAGGACGTGGGAGGCGCCCACGCCGACTTCTTCCGTGATGGTGAACAGAAGATGGCAGTCGATGGGCAGCACCGTGCCCGACCGGATGACGGCGCGCGCCGCCGCCAACAGCGCGGCGACCCCGGCCTTGTCGTCGAGATGCCGCGAGAACACGAATCCGTTCCCCAGGAACTCGGTCTGCGGATCGATCGAGATGGTGTCGCCCACGTTGATGCCGAGCGCACGGACCTCGTGCTCGTAGGCCACGCGCTCGTCCAGGCGCAGTTCGACCTCGGTCCAGTCCGTGGGCTGGGAATCCACGGCCTCGTTGAAGACATGGCCCGAAGCCTTGGCCGGCAGGATGGTGCCGCGGAAGGTGCGCCCGCCGTCGGAGTGCACGGTGCAGCGCGCGCCCTCGGCGAAACGCGACGACCAATGGCCGATGGGCACGACCTCGAGCCGGCCGCCCAGGCGGAAGCCCTTGACCATGGCGCCCAGGGTGTCCAGGTGCGCGGCGATGGCGCGGTCGGGGGACGCGGCGTCGCCCTTCAGGTCGGCGCGGATGGCGCCCCGGCGGGTCAGTTCGAAGGGGACGCCCAGGTCCTTCAGTTCGGCGCAGACCATGCCGACGACCTCGTCCGTCATGCCGGTCGGGCTGGGCGTGGCCAAAAGCTTGGCGAGGATTGCGACCAGATAGTCACGGTCTATGAAAAGGTCGTACTTCACGCGATATCTCCTTACCCCGCGGCGGGGTGCTTGACCATTTCCTGGCGCGTCTCGGGAAACAGGAAATCGACGAACTTCTGCGCCGTCGGCTGCGGCTCGTGGTTGGCCAGGCCCGGGCGTTCGTTGGCCTCGATGATGCGGTAGTCGGGTCCGTCCACGCGGGGAACCATGAAATCGAACCCGACAACGGGGATGCCGAGGACCTGGCGCGCCGCCAGCGCCGCGTTGCGCAGCACCGGGTGCAGGTCGTCGGTCACGTCGTGGATGGTGCCGCCGCAGTGCAGGTTGGCGGTCTTGCGCACCTCCATAACCGTGCCGTCGGACAGCACCGAGTTCATGCCGTGGCCCTGGGCCTGGACGCAGCGCCGGGTTTCGTCGTCGACGGGAATGCGGCTTTCGCCCCCGGTAGCGGCGGCGCGCCGGCGCGACAGGCGCTGGATCAGTTCCTGGATGGTGTGTTGCCCGTCGCCGGTGATGCGCGGCGGGCGGCGCACGGCGGCGGCCGCGACCTCGTCGCCTATGACGATGATGCGCAGGTCCCGGCCGCTCACGAACTCCTCGCCGATCACGTGGTCGGTCTGGTGGAAGACATTGTCGAAGGCTCCCAGCGCCTCGTCCTCGGTACACAGGTCGACGTAGACGCCCTGTCCCTGCTCGCCGCGCGCGGGCTTGATGACGATGCGCCCATATCGGTCGAGGAAGCCGCGCACGTCGTCGTGGTTGCAGAGGGTCGCCTGCCCCGGAACCTTGAGGTCGGCCTTGGCGAGCGTGCGGTGGGTCAGGGACTTGTCGTCGCAGCGGCTCATGGCGACGGCCGAGGTCAGCTCGCTCAGGCTCTCGCGGCAGGCGATGGAGCGCCCGCCCAGGGTCAGGCTGAACAGGCCCGCCTCGGCGTCCTCGATGTCCACGTGGATGCCGCGGCGGCGCGCCTCGTCGATGATGATCTTGGCGTAGATGTTCAGGTTCTCGGCGCGCTGCGGGCCGATGAACAGGGATTCGTTGATGGGGTTCTTCTTCTTCACCGTATAGACGGGGACGCGCTCGAAGCCCATCTTCTCGTACAGCCCGATGGCTTCCGCGTTGTCGTGCAGGACCGACAGATCCATGAAGGCGCGTCCGGCCTCGCGGAAGCGCTCCGCGAGCGCCGTCACCAGGCCGATGCCCACGGCCGGCACGGCGGCCTGGCTGTCGACGGCGAGCGCCCACAGGCTGGAACCCTCCTCGGGATCGTCGAAGGCGATGGCGTGATCGATCCCCATGACGACGCCCAGGACCTCGCCGTCCTGGGCCGATTCCGCGACCAGCACCGCGACGCACCGGCGATCGTTCAGTTCTGCCAGATACCCGGACCGGAGCGACACCATCCCGCGCGACGTATAGATGCGGTTGACCACGCCTTCGTCCCCGGCCGTCGCCGGGCGGATATCGAACATGGTGCTGTCGGCGTTGCGCGCGGCGACGGGCATTTCCTTCAGGTTCAGGCGATAGCTGTGGGACGGGTCCATGAACAGCGCCTGCGGCGCCAGGGACAGGACCACGTGCGGATCGCGCACGTAGATGGCAAGGTCCCGTTCCCCCGTTTCCTCCTCCATGAGATGGGCCGCCAGGTGCTCGGCCTTGTCGAAGGTCTGGCCGAACAGCACGCGGCCCCAGCCGCAGTGCACGGCAACGCATTTGCCGACCGTGCCCAGGCCGTCCTTGGGCGGTTCGCCCCAGTGCTTCAAGGAGAGCGCGTTTTCCATGACCGGGGTTTCCTTTCGCCGAACCACGGCACTAGACCCCATGGGTCTGCAGCCAGGTTTCCATGAGCGCCACCTGCCAAAGCTTCGAGCCCTTGAGCGGCGTGATGTGGTCCTTGGGGTTGTCGAACAGCGTGTTCAGGTAGTCCTCCTGGAACAGGCCGCGGTCGCGCGCGGCCTTCGACGTCAGCGTGTCGCGCACCATCTCCAGGTAGGGACCGTCGATGTATTTCAGCGCCGGCACGGGGAAATAGCCCTTGGGCCGGTCGATGACCTCGGCCGGGACGACCCGGCGCGCGACGTCCTTCAGCACCCCCTTGCCGCCGCCGCGCACCTTGTGTTCGGGCGGCACGCGGGCGGCCAGTTCGACCAGTTCGTGGTCGAGGAACGGCACGCGGGCCTCGAGCCCCCAGGCCATGGTCATGTTGTCGACCCGTTTCACCGGATCGTCGACCAGCATGATGGTCGAATCGATGCGCAGCGCCTTGTCCACGGCGCGGTCGGCGCCGGGACGGGCGAAGTGCCCGTCGATGAAGGCCATGCTTTCGTCGCGCCCCGTGTGATAGCGGGGCGACACGGCCTTCCTGTAGTCGTCGAAGTCCCGGTCGCGGAACACGCGGGCGTAGTCGCCCGCCGCGTCGTTGGAGTCCATGAGCGGCGGATACCAGGAATAGCCGCCGAAGATTTCGTCCGCCCCCTGGCCCGACTGCACGACCTTCACGTGCCGCGAGACTTCCTGGGACAGGGCGTAGAAGCCCACGGCGTCGTGGCTGACCATGGGCTCCGACATGGCCTCGATGGTGTCGGGCAGCAGGTCCATCAGGCGCTTGGCGCCGACGTGGATCTTGTAGTGCTCGGTACCGAACTCGCGCGCGATGATGTCGGAGTACCTGAACTCGTTGCCTTCCTCGCCGCCGGCGTCCTCGAATCCGACCGAGAACGTGCGCAGCGGCGTCTTGCCGGCGCGCGCCAGCATGCCGACGACGAGCGACGAATCGACCCCGCCCGACAGCAGCACGCCGACGTCGACATCGGCCTCCAGGCGCCGCTCGATGGACAGCGCCAGGGCGTCATAGACCTGGTCGCACCATTCCTCGGCGGGAAGCTCCAGGTCCTCGGCCGGGCGGGTGAAGTCGACGGACCAGTAAGTGGTGTCGGTGCGTGTGCCGTCGGCCTCGAACTCCGCGTAGGTCGCGGGCGGCAGCTTGCGCACGCCCTTCAGGACCGTGAAGGGTGCCGGCACCACGGCGTGGAACGACATGTAGTGGTTGAGGCCCACGGGATCGATGTCCGTGTCCGTGTCGCCCGCCGCCAGGAGTGCCGGCAGGGTCGAGGCGAAACGCAGGCGCCTGCCGTTCTCCGCGAGGTAGAGCGGCTTGATGCCCAGGCGGTCGCGGGCGAGCGTCAGGCGGCCCGTATCGCGCTCGAATATCGCGAAGGCGAACATGCCGTTGAGGCGCTTCACGCAGTCGGGGCCCCAGGCGTGGAAGGCCTTGAGCACGACCTCGGTGTCGCCCGCGGAAAAGAACCGGTAGCCCTTCTCCCGCAACTCGGCGCGCAGGGACTTGTAGTTGTAGATGCAGCCGTTGAAGGCGATGGTCAGGCCCAGGTCCGGGTCGATCAGGGGCTGCTGCGCCTTCTCGGTCAGGTCGATGATCTTCAGGCGCCGGTGGCCGAAAGCGCAGCGGCTTTGCTGGAACAGGCCCGAGGCGTCAGGCCCCCGGGGCGCCATCGCGTCGGTCATCCGCGCCACCGCCAGGGTATCCGCGTATGCATCGTCGAATCTGATTTCGCCGCTCAGTCCACACATGCCGTATCCGGCTCCTTTTCTCCTGCTGGTGCAGGCCGCCCGTCGCAACGGCGGCCGCCCGTCGCCCGGCGCAGGGGACGGACAAAACGCCACCGCCCCAGGTTGGTTCCAACCGGATCACACGGCGTCATATTTAAGTCATTGATTTATCTAAGATAGTTACCCCGGCCCGAGATGTCAAATGACGCACTTATTTCCGCCGCGCGTATCGGCGGAAGCGGTTGTGGTCATTGACTTAATCCGGACGGCGCGGATGTTCGCCCAGCTCCGCGTTCAACCCGTCACTCCCGCGAAAGCGGCGGTCCAGTGGGAGACAAGGTCCGGATTCCCGCTCGCGCCTGCCCGGGATTTGCGGCTAATGCCGGTAGTCGGGCTCTTCGCGGTCGAGCATGCGCATGTAGGCGGCGAACTGATCGGCGCCCACCGGCGCGCCGTCGTCCTCGAACTGCCGGGCCGCGTGCTCGCAGACCTCGGGCGGCGGAATGACCAACTCGGCGCCCGACGACTGGGCCATGAGCTGCAGTTCACAGGCGTGCTGCAGATAGCGGATGTGCTGGAAGGCCTCGGCGATGGTGCGGCCCGTGCACAGAAGCCCGTGATTGCGCAGGATCATGGAATGACGGTTGCCGAGGTCGCGGACGATGCGCTCGCGCTCCTCGGTGTCGTTGGAGATGCCTTCGTAGTCGTGATAGGCGAGCCGGTTGTAGAAACCCATCGACTTCTGGTTCAGCGGCAGCAGGCCGTCCTTCTGCGCCGACACGGCCATGCCCGCGTTGGTGTGCGTGTGGATCACGCACATGGCATCGCCGCGCGACATGTGAACCGCCGAATGGATGACGAAACCGGCGCGGATCACCTCGTAGGGGCTGTCGTCGAGCACGTTGCCGTCGACGTCGATCTTCACCAGGTTCGAGGCGCAGACCTCGGAAAACAGGTGGCCGTAGGGATTGATCAGGAAGTGGTGGCCGCGGCCCGGCAGGCGCACGGACGAATGGGTGAAGATGCCGTCGTCCCAGCCGAACCGGGCGACCAGACGGTAGACCGCCGCCAGCTCGCAGCGCAGCCGCCATTCCTCCGCCGACACCCTGCCCCGCAGGCTCGGCACCTCGTGCAGCGGGATTACCTGGCCCATGGCCGCCTCTCCTTTTCGTCCGGTCGTGCAAGCTGAATGCGCACAATCTAACGCCGCGCGGAGCCCGGGTTCAAGTGACCGCGCACCCGGCGCGGCCCGAAAATCCCGTGGCGGCGGATTTCAATTCGGGGCCAACTGCTTTACCATTGAGGCATGGACGATCCCCGCCAGGACTATCCGGAAATCCCCGAGCCCTACCGGCCGGACGAGGGCCGGTTCTCCTTCGACGTGGACGAGGCGCTGCAGAGTGTCGTCTCCCTGCGTTCCGAAATTCCCGACGCGGCCTTCACCGCGGGCACCCTGGGCACCGCGCGCAGCGGCCACGGCGTGGTCATCGACTCCAGGGGCCTGGTCCTGACCATCGGCTACCTGATCGTCGAGGCGGACCACGTGTGGCTGGTGTCCAACGACGGCCGCGCGGTGGAGGGCTACGTCATGGGCTACGACCAGGAAACCGGATTCGGCCTGGTCCAGGCGCTGCAGCCGCTCGACGCGCCGGCCATCGGGCTGGGTTCGTCCGCCGACCTGATCCCCGGCGACGACGTGATCGTCGCCGGCTGGGGCGGGCGGGCGCACGCGTTGCAGGCCCGCGTGTCGGCGCGCAAGGAATTCGCCGGCTACTGGGAATACCTGCTGGACGACGCCATCTTCACCACCCCGGCGCACCCGCTGTGGGGCGGGGCGGCGCTGATCGGCGAGGACGGGACGCTGCGGGGCATCGGCTCCCTTTACGTGCGGGGCGAGGAAAGCGGCGAGACCGAGGGCAACATGATCGTTCCCATCGACATCGTGAAGGCGATCCTGCCGACGCTGCGCGCCACGGGGGACTCCGGCCGGCCGCCGCGGCCCTGGCTGGGCACGTTCACGGCCGAGGCCATGGGCCGCGTCGTCATCGTCGGCACCTGGAGGGGCGGCCCGGCGGAAAACGCGGGCCTCGTGGCCGGCGACCTGGTGGTCGGCGTCGACGACAAGCCCGTGGAGGGCATGGCCGAGTTCTTCCGCGGCGTGTGGTCCCTGGGTCCCGCCGGGATCGACGTGCCCCTGAACATCTATCGTGACGGCGACCTGATGACGATCACCGTGCGGTCCCGCGCGCGGGGCGAGTTCTACAGGTCCCCCAACGTGCACTGAGGGCGCCATGGCGGGTCTTGCCTTGTCGCTGCCGCCCGTGCGCCTGGAGGCCCAGGACGCGACCCTTTACCCGGCCGCCCTGAAGGACGCCGAGGCCCTGTTCGACGCGGTCATGGCCGCCGTCGACTGGCGCCGGGAGGAACTGACCCTATACGGCCGCCGCATCCCGCAGCCGCGCCTCAGCGCCTGGTACGGCGACGCCGCCTATGCCTATTCGGGCCTGCTGCTGGCGCCCCGGCCCTGGCCTTCGGTGCTGGCGAACCTGCGCGGGCGCTGCGAGGAAATGGCCGGCGTCCCCTTCAATTCCGTGCTCGCCAACCTTTACCGCGACGGCCGCGACAGCATGGACTGGCACTCCGACGACGAGGCGTCGCTGGGTCCCGCCCCCGTCATCGCCTCGGTGACCCTGGGGGCTTCCCGGCGCTTCCTGCTTCGCCGCAAGGGGGCCAAGGCCGAGAAGATCGAGATCGGCCTGGGCGGCGGCGACATCCTGGTGATGGGGCCCCGGTGTCAGGTGCAATGGCAGCACCGGGTGCCCAAGACGAGGACGCCCGTGGGCCCGCGCATCAACCTGACGTTCCGCCTCTGTGGTCAAACCCTTCCTCAATCCAGGTCGAGGGGATAGACCGGACGGCGCACGTTCCTGTAGGGCAGGTCCTTGTAGTTGCGCGAGGTCACCCCGCCGCCGTCGTCGACCACGATGATATGGGACGCGATGGGGGCACAGGCGGCGCGGAAATGGTGCGCCGATTTGACGCCCAGCACCTTCTTCTTCTCCGGATCGATGCCGACCGACTTGAAGAACATGCGGTCGTAGTTCTGATAGCGGCGGCTGGCGACGACGATATCGACGCCGCCGACACTGAACACCGCCGACGGCCCCATGTCGACGCGGGCGCCCCGGGTCATCGGGCCTTCCATGGCGAAGGTGCCGTCGGTGATCGCCGTGACCGTGCCCATGAGCGACAGCGGTCCACCCTGCACCGCCGGATCGACCTTGCCGCCGAGTTCCAGCCTGATCGTGGCGCCCAGCCCTGCGTTCCGGCAGGCCAGGGCGGCGTCCGGATCGTAGATGGTGCCAAAGGCGGCATTCGAAAGGTCGGCCTCGACCATGGCGCCCAGCAGCTTCGTCGCATCGCCGTAGCCGCCGCCGCCCGGGTTGTCCGCATAGTCGGCCAGCACGATGGGCGCCTGTACGCCCCGGGCGAGCGCTGATTTGACCTGCACCAGGGCGTCCTTGATCGATACCAAGGTGATGGTCAACTTGTCGCGGTCCCGCCAGATCTGCTCCATCACCCGTTCGGCGATGCGGCCGTGGGCGGGGTCGTCGCCCTCGCCGGTGACGACGCAGGTCGGCCCGGTATCGTGGATGTCGACCCAGGGGAAGCCCGCGTTGATCGAGCCCGCGTAGGTGCCGGGCGTTTCCGCCAGAAGCCTGTCGAGGGTATCGAGAGCGTCCGTCATGGGACCCGGGGAGGTCGTGCGTCCGTGGTCGGCGCCGTCCAGCATCTCGCGGCGGCGCACGTGGACCTTGGGATGAATCTCGCCCTTCATGGCGCGGTCGAGCAGACCGCAGGCCTGGGTCGCGATCTCGTACTGGTCGACGTGCGGATAGGTGCGGTAGCTGATCATGATGTCCGCCAGGTCCGCCATGCGGTCGGTCACGTTGGCGTGCAGGTCGAGCGTCACCGCCACGGGGATGTCGCGGCCGACGGCGTCGCGCACGGATTGCAGCAACCGGCCCTCGCCGTCCTCGTCGTGTTCGCAGACCATGGCGCCGTGCAGGCACAACAGGATTCCGTCGAACGGCCCGTCGGCGTTCAGGCTGTCGACGATCACCTTGGTGACGTGGTCGTGCATGTCCTTGGTCACCTTGCCCGACGGTGTGGCGTTGGCATAGATGGGGTGGCGGATCGACCAGCCGTGCTTTCGGGCAGCGTCCACCGCCGCGCCGATCTCCGTCGCCGTGCCGCGCATCTTGGTCGCGACCTCGTCGTCGCGGTAATAGGTCCGGGCCTTGTAGGCGGCCATGTCCGTGGGCAGCCTGGAGAAGGTGTTGGTCTCGTGCTTGAAACCGGCGATGAACACGCGCTTGGTCATGATCGTTTCCTAGGATTGCAGTTTCTTCAGGTCGGGCACCGGCCGTGCGAAGTCCGGCCTGCCAGCGAAATACCCTTCCAGCGCATGGGCCACGGCCAGAACCAGGGCGTCCTTGCCGCCCGGCGCCATGACCTGCAGGCCGAAGGGCATGCCACGGTGGTCGACGCCGCAGGGGATGACGCAGGAGCAGGCGAGCGCCATGGTCGGCACGTAGGAAATGGCGAGCCAGCGCATGTAGGTCGGCATTTTCTCGCCGTTGATTTCGTCCACGTAAAGTTGTTCGTGGGGGAACGGCGACACGGACGCGGCGGGGCAGATCATCACATCGACCTCGTCGAACATGTCGATGAAGCGGCGCATCAGCTTGCCCTGCTCGACCAGGCCCCAGCCCACGTCGGCCGCCGTGACGTCGAGACCGCGCGTGGTGTTGTCGATCACGTTGGGCCCCAAAAGGTCCTTGTGGTTCTTCAGCCGTTCGTGATGCAGGGCGACGAAGGTGACGCCGCGGAAGATCTCGAACACGCGGTGGATGTCGCCGAAATCGGGGGCGCGGTCCTGGGCCTCGGCGAACACGCCGCGGAAGGCGTCCGTGCGCGCGGTGAAGGTAGCCCGGATCCCGTCATCCACGGGACAGCAGCCCAGGTCCGGCGTGATCGCGGCGCGGATGGAACCCAGGTCCAGGCCGTCGACGGAGCCGAACAGGCGCGGGTCGACGAGGCCCGAGAACGGGTCGCGGCGGTCGTCGTCCATCTGCGCCTGCAGCAGCAGCGCCGCGTCGGCGACCGTGCGCGCCATGGGCCCCAGTTGCGACCAGGGCATGAGCGCGGACGCCTTGGCCTCCGCCGGGACCGTGCCCGGCGACGGGCGGAAGCCGACCACGCCGCAGAACCCGGCGGGCGTGCGCAGGCTGCCGCCGTAGTCGCTGCCCGAGGCGATGGGCACCATGCCCGTGGCCAACGCCACGGCCGAGCCGCCGGACGACCCGGCACAGGTCTTGACGGGGGCGAAGGGGTTGCCCGTCGCCCCGAACACGCGGTTCTTGGTGTTGGCACCCGCGCCGAACTCGGGCGTGTTGGTCTTGCCGACGACGATGGCGCCCTCGGCGCGCACGGCGGCGACGGAGCCCTGGTCGGCCGCCGGCACGTTGTCCTTGTAGATCAGCGAGCCGTAGGTGGTGCGCACGCCCTCGGTCGCCTCCAGGTCCTTGATGCCGATGGGCAGGCCGTGCAGCAGGCCCAGGTCGTCGCCGTCCAGGACCATGCGCTCGGCGACCTTGGCCTCTTCCCGCGCGCGATCGAAGGCGCGGGTGACCATGCAGTTGACGGCGCCATCGACGGCCTCGATGCGGGCGATGCAGCTTTCCAGCAGCTCGACCGGCGAGATTTCCTTGGTGCCGATCAGACGGCGGGCCTCGGTGGCGGTCAGGTCGCAAAGGTCCTGCGTCATTGCAGTTTCTCCAGGTCTGGGATGGGGCGGGCCATTTCCGGGTCCGCGTTCAGAAGGGTTTCGAGGGCGAGGGCGGCGGCCAGCAGCTCCGCCTCGCCGTGGCGCTTGCCGGCGATCTGGAAGCCGAAGGGGGCGCCCGTCTCGTCCAGGCCGCAGGGCACGGCGATCACCGGATTTCCGGTCAGCGTCAGCGCCGAGCGGATGAGGGACGCGTCCATGTAGTTCTCCATGGCCACGCCGTTGATCTCCGTCGGCGCACCCGTGTCGAGCCGGTAGGGCGGATAGGCGTTGCCCGGCAGGATCAAGAGGTCGACATCCTCCATGAAAGCCTGGAAGCGGTCGTACCACTGCCGCCAGGCGACCTCGGCCGCCGCCACGTCGGCGAGGGTCATGCCGTAGCCGGCCTCGGTGTTCATGACGATGTTGGGCGACAGAAGCTCGCGGTGCTTTTCCACCCGCTCCTTGTGGTTGGCCATGTAGTAGACGCAGCGCAGCACCCAGAAGGCGTCGCGCACGCCCGCGATGTCGGGATGGCCGTCGCGGGCCTCCTTGAAGACGTGGCGGAATTTCCCCGTGCGCGCGCGGAACACCCTTTTGATTCCGTCGTCCACGGGGGCCGAGCCCAGATCCTCGGAAAAGGCGACGCGCAGGCCGCCCAGGCCGGCGGGCGTCAGGTCCGCGAAGCCGGAGGCGTCCAGCGGGAACCCCATGGGGTCGCCCGCATGGGCGCTGCCCGCCTGCGCGGAATAGAGCAGGGCCGTGTCGGCGACGCTGCGCCCCATGGGCCCCTGCACCGCGAAATAGGTCAGCTGCAGGGCGCGGCGCTCATGCGCCACGGCGCCAGGGCGCGGACGGAACCCGACCACGCCCGACCAGGTCGCGGGGGCGCGCAGGCTCCCGCCCGTGTCCGAGCCCTGCGCCAGCGGCACCATGGAGCAGGCCAGCGCGGCGGCCGAGCCGCCGGACGATCCGCCCGGCGTGCGCGCGGGATCGAAGGGGTTGGTGGTGGCGCCGTAGACCCGGTTCGTGGTGTTGGCGCCGGCGCCGAATTCCGGCGTGTTGGTCTTGCCCAGAATGATCGCCCCCGCCTGGCGCAGGCGCGCGATCTGGCCGTCGTCGGCGTCGGGCACGTGGTCCTTGAACAGAAGCGAGCCGTAGGTGGTGCGCATCCCCTTCACGTTGACGAGGTCCTTGATGCCGATGGGCAGGCCCGCAAGCGGCCCCGGGTCGGCACCCCTGGCGATCTCGGCCTCGATGTCCCGCGCGCGGGCCAGGGCGCCCTCGGCATCCAGGGCGACGAAGGCGTTGACCGTGCCGTTCACGGCGTCGATGCGTTTGAGACAGCTTGCCAGAAGCTCCACCGGCGACAGCTTGCGTTCGCCGATGAGGCGGCGCAGGTCGACGGCGGAAAGATCGCAGGGCTCGGTCATGGCAGCGGCAGGGAGTCCGTTTCCCCCAGATCCCAGAACAGCCCGCCCATGAGGCGCAGCGCCGAGCGGGACACGGGCTCCAGGATGTGTTCGTTGGGCGCGTGCTGCGAGCACGCGGGGTACGAGTGCGGGACCCAGATGGTCGGCAGGCCCAGGATATGGGCAAAGCAGTCGTTGGGCAGGGAGCCTCCCAGGTTCGGCAGCACCGCCGGCTCCTCCCCCGCGGTCCGGGTCAAAGACTTGATGGCCCATTTGGCCCAGGGGGTGTCGGGCTCCAGCCGCGTCGCCGCCATGAACTCGCGGTCGGGGGTCAGCTCGACCTTTTCGAAACCCAGCCTGTCCAGGTGCTTGCGCAGGGCGGGCAGCACCACGGCCGGATCGAACCCGGCGACGAAGCGCATGTGGCACTTGGCGAAGGCCCTGGGCGGCACGGCGTTCACGGGATTTTCCGGGTTGCCGGTCCTGAAGGCCAGGATTTCGAAGGTGTTCCAGGCGAACACCTTTTCCTCGGGCGTCAGGCCCGGCTCGCCCCAGTCGGGATCGATCTCGGGATCGCCCTCCATGCCGCCGACCTTCAGTTTGGAGATGGCCTCGCGCACGGAGTTGGAAATCGGCGCGGGTTTCAGTTCGTCCAGCAGGATACGCCCCTTGGCGTCGACGATGGTCGAAATGGCGTGGGCCAGGACGATCCCCGGGTTGGCCAGCAGTCCGCCCCAGTTGCCGGAATGGTGGCCGCCCTCGCGCAGGTCCAGCGTCATGGTGAAATTGAAGACCCCGCGCGAGCCGAAATAGACCGTGGGCCGGTCGGCGTTCAAGCGCGGGCCGTCCGAGGCGATGAACACGTCGGCCTTGAACAGGTCCTTCTTCTCGCGGCAGAACTCGCGCAGCCCCGGCGAGCCCGTTTCCTCGCCCGTTTCGATCAGCGCGACCACATTGTAGCCGAGCTTGCCGCCGCGCGCGTCCATGCAGGCCTTCATGGCCGCCAGGTTGATGGTGTGCTGGCCCTTG
>PFFW01000060.1 GCA_002781745.1 Rhodospirillales bacterium CG15_BIG_FIL_POST_REV_8_21_14_020_66_15 | reverse complement strand
GCCACCGTGAACACGGCGAGCCGCCACATGCGGCGGAACGAGCGCAGCGACAGTTCCAGCCCGACCACGAACAGCAGCAGCAGCACGCCCATTTCCGCCAGCAGCTCCAGCGCCCCATGGTCCTTGACGACGCCGAGCACCGAAGGGCCCAGGATGACGCCCGCCAGGATGTAGCCGACGATCGCCGGCTGGCGCAGCCGGCTCATCAGCATGCCGCAGAGCAGCGCCGACAGGACGACGATGGCGATGCCGGTCAGGTCGTTGCCGTGGGCGGCGTCGGAGGCGCTCATGGCCTTTTCCGTGGCCTCGGCCACGGCGTCGACGGCGGCGGCGCCGATCTCGGCGATCTTGTCGGGAAGTTCCTTGGCGGGGGCCTGGGGGTCCATGAGGACAGGGTACCATTTCCTCCGCCGGACGCCAGACGGTGATTGGCGGAAAGCCGCCTAAAACAGCGACATCTGCGCCTGTTCCCGGACCGGCGGGCGGAACAGGTCCGTGCGCAGCGGCCGCCCGCCCGAGCGCGCCGCATCCATCCCGGCCCGTTTCCGCGCCGCCCTGAAGCGGGCGGCGAGCAGGTCCGCTTCGGCCCCCGTGCCGGTGTGCCGCGTGCCCCATTGGGCACGGTAAAGCTCGCCCTCGCGGCTGGCGCGCAGGCGGCCCAGCACCCTGTCCGCACGGTCGGGGAAATGGGCGTCCAGCCATTCGCGGAACAGGTCGGCGACCTCGCCCGGCAGGCGCAGCAGGACATAGCCCGCCGCCGTCGCCCCGGCATGGGCGGCGGCGGCGATGATGGCCTCAAGCTCGGCGTCGTTGAGGGCCGGGATCATGGGCGCCGCCAGGACCGTCACCGGCACGCCGGCGCGGGCCAGGCCGTCGATGGCCGCCAGGCGCTTCGCGGGCGTCGGTGCGCGGGGCTCCAGCCGCCGCGCGAGCCCGCGGTCGAGCGTCGTCACCGAAACGGCGACCGAAGCCAGGCCCTTCGCCGCCATGGGCCCCAGGATGTCGACGTCGCGCAGCACGAGGTCCGACTTCGTGGTGACGGAGACGGGATGGTCGCATGCGGCGAGCACGTCCAGCACGCGCCGCGTGATCTTCAGGCGCCGCTCCACGGGCTGGTAGGGGTCCGTAACGGCACCCAGCTGCAGCGGCGCGCAACGATACCCTTTCGCCGCCAGTTCCTTGCGCAACAGGTCCGCCGCGTCGTGCTTGGCGAACAGCTTGGTCTCGAAGTCGAGCCCCGGCGACAGCCCCAGGTAGGCGTGGCTCGGCCGCGCGAAGCAGTAGACGCAGCCGTGCTCGCAGCCCCGGTAGGGATTGAGCGAGCGGTCGAAGGGAATGTCCGGCGAGGTGTTGCGCGCGATCACGGTACGCGCCGTGTCGGCCAGCACCCGGGTGCGCAGCGGCGGCAGGTCGCCGTCGGCCGCCCATCCGTCGTCCTCGGCCACGTGTTCGAACCTTTCGAACCGGCCGTCGCGGTTGGTGACGGCCCCCCGGCCCTTGCGGGCGGCGGCGGATTTGGCCTGCTGGGACATGGGGCAAGGATATCCCGATATTAGAACATTTCAAGAACATTCGTCGCGATGAGCACTGGAGACGATATCGCCCAACGGCCGCCGAGTTCCCTCGCCTGCGCCAGCCAACTCCTATATGCTCCCCACCGGCAGCAAGGAGACCGCATTGCCCAATTTCCATATCTATCCCGTCGCCGACGGGGATTCGTTCTGGGTCAAGGCCTCGAACAGCGACGAAGCCCGCAAGCTGATCGCCCTGAATGTGCCGGACGCCGCCAACGCCGCGGAGGCGTCGCAATACCGTTGCGAGGAGGACGACCAGAAGTCGCCGCCGCACGGCCTGATCTACCATCAGATGGGCCGCCCCATCTCCATCACCAAACGGTGACCTCCGCGACCTAGACGAGAGTCCCGGTGACAGGGCCGTTCGGGTTTGTTAAAGTTTCGTCAAGGATAGGGGGCGGGAACCTTTCCCCGCCGACGGCAAACGTGATCTGGGCATGGGCACATGAGCAAGATCAAGGATATCATCGAAAGCATTCTCGGCGGCCTGGCCGACCTGCTGGCCCCGCCGCCGGCGCCCGTCCCGGTCCGCGTCCGGCCGCGCCCGCAGCAGCGCCCCCGGCGCTGAATTCCCCCGTGCATCACCGCCCGTGAGGCGCCGCCGATGACCCGCCGCCATCGGAGCCTCGATCCATGAGCGAGGTGCCGCCGGACAATGCCCCCGGCCGCTCTCCCGACGCCGCGTCCGAGGCGGCGCCCGCCGCGGTGCCGCCGACCCTCAGCATCGTCATCCCCACCCTGAACGCCGCCCCGCACCTGGGCCGCACGCTGGACAGCCTGGCCGGCGGCGGCATCGACGCAGAGGTCGTGGTCGCCGACGGCGGCTCCACCGACGGCACGCAGCGCATCGCCCGCGCCTTCGGCGCACGCGTGGTCGAGGCGCCGCGCGGCCGCGGCCCGCAACTGGCCGCCGGCGCCCGGGCGGCGGCGGGCCAATGGTTCCTGTTCCTGCACGCCGACAGCGCCCTGCAACGCGGCTGGCAGGTCATCCTGCGCGGCTTCACCGGCAACCGCGACAACCACTTCAAGGCGGGGTATTTCCAGATCATCCTGGACGACACCGCGCCCGCCGCCCGGCGCGTCGAGAACCTGGCCAACTGGCGGGCGAAGTACCTGGGCCTGCCCTACGGCGACCAGGGGCTGGTGATCTCGCGCGGGTTCTACGATTTCCTGGGGGGCTTCCGGCCCCTGCCGCTGATGGAGGACGTGGACCTCGTCCGCCGCATCGGCGAGAAGCGCCTGATCGCCCTGCCGTCGGCGGTCACCACCTCGGCCGCGCGCTACCGCAAGGGCGGCTGGTGGCTGCGCCCGCTGCGCAACCTGTTCTGCCTGGGACTGTTCTACGTGGGCCTGCCGCCCGCCTGGATCGAAAGGCTTTACCGGTGAGGCGGCGCGGCCTGGAAAACCACCTGGTCGTGTTCGCCAAGGCGCCGCGCATGGGCCGCGTCAAGTCGCGCCTGGCGCGCCACATCGGCGGCGTCGGCGCCTGGAAGTTCTACCGCGACCTGCTGGCCGGTCTGACGCGCCGCCTGGGCCGCGACCGGCGCTGGCGCCTGTGGCTGGCCGTATCGCCGGACCGCGCCGTGTTCGACGCGGGCCTGTGGCGGCGGGCGGCGCCCGGCGTCGCGCACCTCGTCAGCCAGGGCGGCGGCGACCTGGGGACGCGCATGGGCCGGGTCATGGCGCTGCCGCCGCCGGGGCCGGTGATCGTCGTCGGCTCGGACATCCCGGGCATCCGCCCCGCCATGATCGCCCGCGCCTTCCGCCTTCTGGGCCGCCACGACGCCGTGTTCGGCCCGGCCCGCGACGGCGGCTACTGGCTGGTCGGCCTCAAGCGGCGGCCGCGCTTCGTCGATCCGTTCCGAAGCGTGCGCTGGTCGACGGCGCATGCGCTCGCCGACACGCGGGCGAACCTCGGGGGCCTGCGTGTCGCATTGGTGGACGAGCTTGAGGACGTGGACGACGGCGGCTCCTTCGCGCGCCGCCCGCGCAGGTAGCTCGGGAACGGCACAGGAAAAGGCCCGGCATCGCCGCCGGGCCTTTTCCCTGGGCGGAAAGGGTCGGGATCAGCGGGCCGGGGCCGGCTTCAGGCGGTCCAGGCTCGGGCTCTTCCTCAGCGCGAAGGCGCCGTCGCCGACGAGGGCCTGGACCAGGGCCGCGACGATCAGGAAGAGGGGATATTCCCAACCGCCGCCCTGGGCCGAGAACACCCAGCCGTTGCCGGCATGGACCCACAGGGCGCCGGCCAGCACCGGCACCAGGGCGAGCGCCGCCACGCGGGTCTGCACGCCCAGGATCAGGGCGAGGCCGCCCAGGATCTCGGCGGCGATGGTGGCGTAGGCGGCGGCGGCGGGCAGGCCCAGGCTTGCGAAGAACTGCACGGTGCCGGGGACGGTGAACACGAAGACTTTGAGATAGAGCGAGTGGGCGATGAACATGACGCCGAGCGAAACGCGAAGCAGCAGGGCGGCATAGGGAGCGGTTTTGTGGTCGATCATGGGTCTGATCCTCGTCAAATCGGGTAAGGGTCCAGTGGTCCCCGTTCGGGGAACGCGGCCAGGTTGCCGCGCCGTTGGGGAGACCCTACGCCTTGCGGAGCCGCAAATGAATTCCCATAAATCGCCAATTTGATTTGCAAATACGCAATGTTATGTAGCAGAAACACCTAACGAAGTTGCAAAACCCAAACCCCGAAATGCTCGCGTTGGAAGTGGATAAGGTAATGCGCTATAGTCATGGTCATGCCTCAAAGAACGGACACAGCCACTCCCAAACCAGACTCGTCGGAAAAACGTTTTTCCGGCAAGCAATTCATGAATGAAAAAATCGACGGAGAACGATACGAGCACTTTATTTTCGAATTTTGCACCTTTGAAAAAATCGGCGCCAAGGGGGCGAAGTTTGTCCACTGTGAATTTCGTCACTGTGAGTTCATTGATTGCTATTTGGCCCATGCAACATTTGATCACTGCAGCTTGACAGGATCTTTTTTCGAGAAATGCGTTTTCTCTTGGGCAGAGTTTCCTGGTTCAGGGCTGGATTACACAAATTTCCTCAACTGCGGCCCAGTTATTCAGCAAATTATCAATCAGAAGCCAACCGATCCTCAAAATGCAGCCAAGTTTCTACGCAATCTGGCGGCAGAACACCGGCGTCTTGGCAACTGGGACCAAGTAGATCGGTTCGTAATCGAGTCGTATAAAGAGCGCGAAAGGCATTTTTGGTATGTTGTAAATGGAGAGAACGACCATTATCGAGGCAAGTACGGAACAAGACAAAGAATCGGTTACGTTTTTAGGCTCCTCGGATATAAGCTCTCCGGCTTTATTTTTGGTTATGGAATTTCATGGGCAACATTCTTAAGAACGATGTTTATTTTTGGATTTTTGCTTTTCCCATTTCTTAATTCCATATTTGGGAAGTCCATCGGTGAAAAGCCCGATTGGGCAACCGCAACAGGAGAGGAGATTTGGGCATATTTTTCCGACCTATATACCGTATCAACGAAATCATTCTTTCCCTTTGTCCCGTCGCCGGCTGGTAACCATTTGGATTTAACTATTCCGTTTTGGCTAAGCAGTATCGAGGCGGTTTTCGGCACGTCAATGATCGCCGTCTTTGCCGCCTTGCTGTTTAGGTGGGCGTCTAAGGGGCTATAAACCCTTTGACAAATTGCAAACTAAACTGTATGCTTACAGCCCTCAACGCGGGGCACTGATGCGTTAATTCGGTGTGTGTTAGTTTTCACACAAAATTGTTTTCCACCTTAGCTTGGCGTTGCCAATATCCCGCCCATTGATTTGATCGGCCAAGGCTCGCGGCATATTCGATGAGCCTCTGGAATTGCTCGCCATTGCTTAGACGCCGGTTATCTTCGCGCCACGCCATTTCATCGGCGTAGTTGTCGAGGTACGGGCCAGCGATAGAATGGTGTTGGCCCATTTCTGCGCGCCGGAGTCGCGAAAAGAACGACTCCACCCGGTTTGTGGTGATATGGCCATCCACATAGCGTTCGGTGTGGTTGATCCGATAGCCCTTGAACTGCTTGTGCAGCGGACGCCAGGAATAGGCTTCGTCGGTATAGATCACGGTGCCCTTGTCCAGGCGGGAAGCGATGAAGTTGTTGCCGCCGCTTTCCTTCGGATAGACGTTGGTTAGCAGCTTGCCGCCGCGCTCGCGGGCCGCGACCACGACCTGACGGGTGCCGGCCTTATTGAGGCTCCGCCGACGGTCCAGACGTTCCTCGCGGATGTTCGACGGCTTCACATATCCGCCGAAGTAGGCGCCGTCGATCTCGACTTCGCCGGACAGGCGGCGGTCCTGTTGCTCAACGGCCATGACTTCGCGCAGCTTATGAGCCAGGACGAAGGCCGTTTTATACTGCACGTCGAGATCGCGGGAGAGTTGGAGGGCGCTGGTGCCCTTCACGCCGTTGCAGAAGATCGCCACGGCCGCCAGATAGTCGCGCATCTGAAGCTTGCGGGAGTGGAACAGGGTGCCGCTGGTCACGCTGAACTGACGGCCACAAGCCTTGCACTTGAAGATACGCCGGGCCCTGTACTCGTAGACGTGGGTTCCGCCGCAATGCGGGCAAACCGGCTCGCCACCTTCCCACCGCATTTCGCGGAAGGTCTCGTAAGCCTGGTCCTCGGACATTCTGAACACCTTGGCGAGGGTCAGCGTCCGGGCGGCTTTGGAGAGGAGGAAGTGTTGAGTCATTTGCCATCAAATCCGTTACTGTTGTAACGAATGTAGCGGCATAAAGTATCATTGTCAATGGCAAACGTAACGTATATGATAGCGCTTGTATCTGATATGGAGTCAAGCGCTATGAAAAGCGACGATGAATGGGTGAACCTGGCGAAGGGAATCCTTCGGGCCGAAATGACCCGGCGCGGAATCACCTATGACGGATTGGCGGCATTGCTGGCCGAGTCCGGCGCATCTGACACTGCCGTTAACTTGCGTAACAAGGTGGCGCGGGGCGGTTTCTCTGCTGCGTTCTTTCTTCGGTGTTTGAGCGCGATGGGGTGCCAATCAATCCGGCTGGCAGATTGACCGGCTTGCATTAACCTCCTAAGATTCGCGCAAAAGGGGAGGTTGGGGTCAGTGGAAATACACCTGCCGCACGAGATCACGTATGACTTCGATGAGCAGGCGACTGTAGAGGAGGTTGCGAAGTCGCTTCTGGCGCAGGAGCGATTGGTGCGCGAAGCTGTAGCCATCTTCGCGTCATGTTTTGACGGTCTAGAGGTCACCTCGACAAAGGTGACTTTCGTTTCCGTCTCGCAAGAAAGCCCGCTCAAAGAGATTCTCGCGGCAGCTATTTTCTTGCAGTATCAGAGCGACCTGGTGATTGAGGTGCCAAGCTTGATTAGAGATTTGACGGGTGTCGAGGTGCCCAGCGAATATCACACCCTGATTACCGTCTTCGTGTTAGTCGCAGCAATCTATGGTGCCTCATACCTCTATGAGAGATTCTCCAAACGCGGCAGCGCGAGCGCGCTACCGAAGGAGTACGAGCGTCTCATTCAAGCCGCCGCTGATGCCATCAATGTCTCTCCCACAGTGGTTGAGGAGGCAGTTGAACGGCGCCTAGGAAAAGGGCGCAAGAGATCGATTGCGCGCGCTGCGCGAGACTTCTTCGCGCCCGCTCAAAGGCACAAGGCCCGCTCCATCAAATCGGCTCGGGATTTAGAAATCGGCTCGGATGTTATCGGTGAAGTTCCATCGGATATCGATATCGAATCCTTTGAAGCGGAGACCGATTCTTACCTGATGGAAAACGTGGCAATTGAGTTCCAAGCCCATGATTTGGGCGGCCTAAAACGGGGCTGGGCGGCGGTAGTGCCAGAGGTCTCAGAGAGTCGGAAGAGCATGCACATTGACCCGTCGGTGAATGTCGAGGCGATTTTCACCAAGAAAGAAGCGCGGGGCGACGTGATTGTATTCGCTGAAATGGATGAACAGGGCGAATACCAGCCGAAGCTTTATTATCTTCAGAGGCTTAGTGAGCCTGGAAGTTAGCCCTCGGGCTCCGTTTCCTTTTGCAGAAAGCTTAGGTGTTTCTGCTACATAACATTGCAAATACGCAAACACCCCGGCAGGCTGTCGCCATGCGCGATTGGGACGACCTGCGGTACTTCCTGGCCGTCGCCCGGGCCGGCAGCCTGTCGGGCGCCGCCAAGGCGCTGGGCGTCAACCATTCGACCGCGTTCCGCCGCATCGAGGCCCTTGAGCAGCGCCTGGGCGTGCGCCTGTTCGAGCGCCATCGCGACGGCTACGCCCTGACGCTGGCCGGCGACGAGATGCTGGAGGCGGCGGAACGGGTCGACGCCGAGGTCGACACCATGGAGCGCCGGGTCACCGGCCGCGACCTTCGGCTCAGCGGGCCGCTTGCCGTCACCACCACGGACACGCTCATGGCCATGTTCCTGGGCAGGTCCCTGGCCTCGTTCCAGGCGGCCTATCCGGGGATCGACCTGACGGTGCTGCTGGACAGCCAGTTCTTCAACCTGTCCAAGCGGCAGGCCGACGTGGCGGTCCGCCCGACCCTGGAGCCGCCGGAGGCCCTGGTCGGCCGCAAGGTCTCGGACCTGGCCTTCGCGGTCTACGGCAGCCCCGACTACCTTGCCCGGCACGGCCGGACGGACGACCTCGCCGCGCATCGCTGGCTGCTGCCGGACGACTCGCTGGCCCATCTCGCCGCCGCGCGCTGGCAGAAGAAGGCCCTGCCCGGGGTCGCCGCGGCCATGCGCTCCAACAACCTGTCCGGCCTGATGGCCGGGGCCGCGAACGGAATGGGCGTGGCGCTGCTGCCCTGCTTCATGGCCGATCCGGCGCCGCAACTGGAACGGCTCACCGGCCCGATCGCCGAGGCCGCCTCGGCGCTGTGGCTGCTGACCCACGCGGACCTGCGCAACACGCAGCGCGTGCGCGCCTTCATGGACCACATGGCGGCGGCGCTGGCGGGGGAACGGGACCTGCTGGAAGGCCGCGGCTGAGCCGCCGGCGGCGCGGCGGGGTCAGGCGGCCGCGACGCAGGTCGGCGGCGGCGCGTCGTTCTCGCTGCCGATGGCCTGCAGGCTCACGTCGGTGATCAGGGTGCGGCCGAGCGCGCGGTTGAAGCGCACCTTCAGGCGCTGGCCCAGGCTGCCGGTCAGCGCCTCCTTCCAGGTCTCCCGGTAGAGCACGTTGCGCGAGACCTCGCTGTTGACCGCCGACACCAGCCGCGGCATGAGGCGGCAGACAGCCCGGCGCGCCGCGCCGTCGGGCACGTCGAGGGAGATGGAGACGATGAGGACGCGGGCCTCGTTGCGCTTCTTCTTCAACGTCCATCCGCCGATCTGGATCGAGATGGGTTCCATGCGGACGACCGACGGCCCCCGGTCGACGACGGACGCTTCCTTGCCCTTGAAATCGAAGCCGATGTTGAACGCCAGGCCGACGGCGGCCACGGACCCCACCGTGCCGGCGGCGACGGCGGAGGCGAGCAGCACGCTTTTGACCAGGCCAGGCATCCTTCCTCTCCGAAACCCCCTTCGGAAATCCGGGCAAACCCTCGATGTCGTCGGTGTTCAGTTTGACCGCCGGTTGGTTGCCAGGCCCCCGGCGTTCGCCACGACCCATGGTCGGCCGTCCACAACCAGAAGAATAGCATCCACCCCGGCGGTGACAACCACGCCAAAGGTCCAGGTCACACGGCGCGGAACGGACGCTGCGCCGCAGTGTCGGGCGAAGGATGGGATCAGGTCTCTTCGGGGCAGTTGGTGGCGGGGACGTCCTTCTTGTCCTGATAGGCGGTCAGGATGACGTCGTCGACCACTCGTTCGCCGAGCGCCTTGTTGAAGCGCAGCCGCAGTTGGGCGGTCAGGTCCTTGGTGATCGCGTCCTGGGCGTTGTCCGAATAACTGGCCAGATTGGCGAAGGCCGTGTTCACCGAGGACACCAGGCGCGGCATGAGCCGGCAGACCTTGGCGAAGTTGTGGCCGCCCGTCACCCGCATGCCGATGGAAACCAGGAGGATCTTGGCCTTGTCCTTGCTTTTCAGGCTGTAGCCGCCGACCTGCACGGCCTGCGGCCGCATGCGCACCGTATGCGCCTTGTCGTCCTTGGGCGCGGCGGCGACGCTGGAAGCGCTCGGCTCCGAACTGACCCATATGCCGACGCCGGCGATGCCGCCGATGAGCACGATCGACGCAGCGACGCCGATCAGCAGACTTTTCATGAATTTGTCCATCGGGGCCCCCCTCGACTGCAGCCTGTGCGGCTGATGGACCTGGTCGGGTCGGCGACCGGTCCGCGCCGGTTTTCGTCCGCGCCCGATCGTCACGCAAGATTGAAGCTCTGAACTCGTATGATACCAAAACGCGCAGGCCGAAAAACCGCGATAAATCGCCGCCCCTCGCAGGACCGGATGCTACCCCATAAAACTTTCAGGAAACTGACGTTTTTGAACCCGGCCGGGTCCCTTTATCCACAAGCCTTCCGGATGAACTGTGGATAACCGCGGCGCCGGAATTCACGCGAATCGACGCCCCGGCCCCCGGGCGGCGGACGGGAAAACGCCGGCGGAGAAATGCCTCCGCCGGCGTTCCGGTCAGCCTGCGCGTGGGGCGCCGCCCCGCCGCGGATTACTTTTTCGGCGCCAGGAAGCCCGTAGCATTGGCCACGCTCTGGCAGGCGACGTCGTTCATTTTCGTCTTGGCGGCCATCTTGGCCTTGTCGATCGCCTTGTTGAACCCGCGCGTGGCGGTCTTGTCCAGGCTTCCCTTGGCCTTCTTGAATTCGCCCTCGGCGGCCTTGATGGCGGCCTGGGGATCCGCCATGCAATCCGCGGCCCAGGCGGCCTTGGTGAAGGCGGCAGACGACAGCATCACGGCAAGCGCCGCGACCGGCAATGCGAAACGCATCTTTCGATAACTCCGATGGATAAATTGCGGCCGGCGTTGGCCCTGCCGTCCCGGCACCGGGCGCGCGGCCGCGTTTCGCCGCGGATTTGGCGCCGGATCGGCGACGCCGTCAATATGGATTTTTCGCAGACGTGCCCCGCATTCAACGGGTTTTTCAGCAGCCTGCTAGACGAGGTGCTCCTTCAGGCGCGGCATCAGTTCCACGAAGTTGCAGGGCCTGTGGCGGATGTCGAGCTGATGGACCAGGATCTCGTCCCAGCCGTCCTTGCACGCGCCGGGCGAGCCCGGCAGCACGAAGATGTAGGTGCCGTTCGCCACGCCCGCCGAGGCGCGCGACTGGATGGTCGAGGACTTGATCTTCTGATAGCTGATCCAGCGGAACATCTCGCCGAACCCGGGGATGATCTTCTCGGCCACGGCCTCCAGCGCCTCGGGCGTGACGTCGCGGCCGGTGACCCCGGTGCCGCCGGTCGAGATGATGCAATCGATGCCGGAATCTGCGGCCCACGCCCTGAACTGATCGGCGATCAGGTTCGCGTCGTCCTTGACGATCTTGCGGTCGGCAAGCCTGTGCCCCGCCGCCGTCAGGCGTTCGACCAGGGTGTCGCCCGACCGGTCGTCGGCCAGGGTGCGCGAGTCCGAGACGGTCAGGACCGCGATGTTAACGGGCAGAAATTCCGGTGTCTTTGCTGTCATCGAAGGTCGCCACCTCTACCTTGCCATGGCCCAGGGCTTTGTAGACCGGCCACCGGCCGGCGGCAAGGGCGTCGAGCGACGGTTTGTCCTGGCCCAGGCGGTCGCGGTAGATCCACAGGTTGGCCAGCACCCGTTCGACGAAGTGGCGGGTTTCGAAGGCGGGGATGCTTTCGATGAAGAACAGCGGGTCGCCGTCGTATTCCGTGCGCCGGCGCCATTTGTTCAGGTTGCCGGGCCCGCCGTTCCACGCCGCGGCCAGCAGCAACAGGTCGCCCTGTATGTGCGGTTCGACGAGCAGCATGTCGATGTACTTCTGGCCGAGCTGCAGGTTCAGGTCCGGATCGTACAGCTTGGGCAGGTGATGGCGGTGCAGCGACGAGTCCTGCGCCACGAAGCTGGCGGTGCGCGGCATGAGCTGCATCAGCCCGCGCGCGCCGGCCCAGCTTTTGGCGCGCGGATTGAACTTGCTCTCCTGGCGGATGAAGGCATAGACCAGCGCCCGGTCGACCGTGAAGCCGCCCTGGGGCTCCCACGAGGGCACGGGATAGGCGGCGCCGTCATAACCGCCGCCGTCGGGGAACAGGCGGTCGGACAGGCGCACGGCAAGGCCCGCCATGCCGCCGGCGTCGGCCACCGCGAGGATGGCGAGCGCCTGGTCCTTGTCGGAAAGGCGCGCCAGGTTGCGCAACTCGCGCTCCGCCCCCAGGTCGTCCCCGGCCTGCACCAGGGCCATCGCGCGGCGGCCGCGCGGCGTTTCCGTGATGCGATTGACGGCCCCCGCCACCACCGGCGGCGACGACCATTCGTAGGCCGCCTCGCGGCCCAGGATTCGCGCCGCCAGAAGCCCGTAGAAGGTGCGCGCGTGGCGCGCCGCGCCATCCAGGTAGTGGCCGACCAGTTCCGGCTTGCGCGTGACCAGAAGCCCCCGCGCGGCCCAGAAGTTGGCGGCGCCGTCCAGCCATTCGTCGTCGAAACCGATGTCGGCGGCGGCGCGGAAATGGGTCGCGGCCTTGACGTAGTCCTTTTCCTTCCAGGCGATCAGGCCCTGGGTCCAATGGCCGTCGGGCAGATACTTGCCCGAACGCTTGAGCGCCGGGTCCAGCCATTCGGCGGCCCAGTCCGTGCGCCGGTCGAAGAAATAGCGGGTCGCGAGCTGCACCTTGGCCTGGTCCATCTCGGCGGTGGAGAACAGGCGCCTGGCGTCCGGCGACTGGATCAGGCGCTTGGCGACCAGGGTATGGCCGCGGCGCAGCGCCTTGGTGATGCGGTATTTCAGGGCGCGCGCCCGGCGCGCGTCGCCGTGGTCCAGGCGCCGGGTCGGCAGGACCTTGGCCGCCTTTTCCTCTGCGTCCTGTTCGGACTGTTCGGCCTCGGCGGCGGCAGTCGCCTCTTCCTCGAGGAACATGGGCCTGGTCGGCAGCGCGTCCGGCTTGTCCGGCAGGCGCCAGTTCTTGGGCCGCCGGCGCAGCGACAGCTGGTAGATGCGCGCGGCCTGGGGATGGTCGGCGTACTCGGCCATCCAGGCCTTCAGTTCCTTGTAGTGGGAGCGGTACTTGCGGGGATGCAGGTAGCGCTGGGCCAGCACGTGGCCCATCAGCACGCGGTCCGAAAGCTTGGCGATCAGGCGGTCGGCTTCCTTCCAGTCGCCGTCCTCCTGAACCTCGAAGACGCGGCGGTAAAGCTGCGCGTCGGCGTCCGACAGAACCCTGGGCGCCGCCGCCTTGGGCGTGACCGGCATGGGCGCGACGGCGGCGGTCTCGCCGTTGTCGACGGACAACGCGGGCCCGGCCGCGACGGCGGGCGGCGTTAAGACCAAAATCTGGATGGACAGGGCGGCCAGAACGGACGCGCCCAGTGAATTAACCCCGGCCATGAAGCCCCTTTTAATCGGCCCGCCTATGGTTGGCGGTTTCGCGTACGCTCCCCTTCGAGCTGCGACGTTATAGCGTCCTGTCCCCGGCGCCTCAACCTTCCGGCAAACCGGTTCCCGGGCCCCCTTCTTCCGGCCCGGTCACCGCCGGCATCCAATCAGGCCTCGGCGCCGCCTCGTGACAAAATCATCTTCCCACATTTTGTAGGGTCATAAAAGCATGACCGTATATATTGAAAACATAATTAACGCCCGGAACCTGGAAACCTTCCCTCATGCCCCGGCGGCGCCGGCGAGCCTGCGCTTCAGCATCAAAAGGTCGCGCCAGGCGTCGCGCTTCATGGCCGGCGAGCGCAGCAGATAGGCCGGATGATAAAGCGCCATTGCCGGGATGGGCGCCGCCATGCGCGGCGTCGCGTAGTCGTACCACTTGCCGCGCAGGCGCGTGATGCCCTGGGCCTGGGCCAGCAGCGTCTTGGCCGACGGCCCGCCGACGCAGACCAATACGCGGGGATCGACGATCTCGATCAGGCGCTCGACGAAGGGCAGGCAGATCGCCGTTTCCGACGGCGTCGGCGTGCGGTTGCCGGGCGGCCGCCAGAACACGGTGTTGGAAATCAGCACCGCCGCGTCGCCCTCGCCGTGCCGGTCGAGCCCGATCGAGGCCAGCATGGCGTCCAGCAGCTTGCCCGAGGGCCCGACGAAGGGCAGTCCCTGGCGGTCCTCCTCGGCGCCCGGCGCCTCGCCGACCAGCAGCACCCGGGCCTGGGGATTGCCGTCCGTGAAGCACAGGTTCGAGGCGGTCTTCTTCAGCGCGCAGCCGTCGAAGCCCTCCAGCGCAGCCCGCAAGGCTTCCAGCGTCTCGGCCCTGCCCGCCTGGGCGACCGCGTCCTTGACCGCCGCCTGGTCCGAGACCTCGGCGGGCGGCTGCGGCCTGGTCAGGGGGCCGCGCGCCGCCGGAGCGGGACCGCGCTCGGACGGCGACCTTGGCATCGGCCCGTCGCTCAGGCCCGGCCGGTCCGCCGCCGGGCCGGGGCGGGCCGCCAGGGCCCGGGCCTGCTCGGCGAAGCGGTCCTGGGGCCGATCGGCGATGGCCTCGTCGACGCCGGCCTCCAGATACCACTGCAAGAGCGCCTTGAGGGCGACGGGATCGGTTGCGGCCTGGGTCATGGACGAAGAGTACCACAACGCCGGCGCCCGGCGACCCCGATAGAATCCACAAGGCGAGTTGCAGGCGGCGGGCAAGGAATGCCATAACCGGTGTTCGCAAGCGCACATGAAAGACCACACCTGAAGACACGCGAGGACGACGACGATGGAACGGGACTCCATGGAATTCGACGTGGTGATCGTCGGCGCCGGGCCGTCGGGCCTGGCCGCCGCCATCCGCATCCGCCAGCTCGATCCCGGGGTCTCCGTCTGCGTCGTCGAGAAGGGCTCGGAGGTCGGCGCCCACATCCTGTCGGGCGCGGTGCTGGAGCCCCGGGCGCTCAACGAACTGATCCCCGACTGGAAGGACCGCGGCGCGCCCCTGAACACGCCCGCGACCAAGGACCGCTTCCTGCTGCTCGGCCCGGCCGGGGCGATCCGCCTGCCGACGCCGCCGCAGATGAGGAACCACGGCAACTACATCATCTCGCTGGGCCTGCTATGCCGCTGGCTGGCCGAGCAGGCGGAAGCCCTGGGCGCCGAAATCTATCCCGGCTTCGCCGCCGCCGAGGTCCTCTATCACGACGACGGCACGGTGAAGGGCATCGCCACCGGCGACATGGGGTTGATGCGCGACGGCACGCCCGGCCCCAACCACCAGCCGGGCATGGAGCTGCACGCCAAGTACACGCTGTTCGCCGAGGGCTGCCGCGGCCATCTGACCAAGGGGCTGGAGCAGAGATTCGACCTGCGCGCCAAGGGACCGGAGGGCGGGCCCGCCGACCCGCAGACCTACGGCATCGGCCTCAAGGAGCTGTGGGAGGTCAGGCCCGAGAACCACAGGCCCGGCGAGATCCTGCACACCATCGGCTGGCCCTTGGATTACAAGACCTACGGCGGCTCGTTCGTCTATCACCTGGAGAACAACCAGGTCGCGCTGGGTTTCGTCGTCGGCCTCGACTACCAGAACCCCTACCTCTCGCCCTATGACGAGATGCAGCGCTTCAAGACCCATCCGGCGATCGCGCCGACCCTGGAAGGCGGGCGGCGCATCTCCTACGGTGCGCGCGCGCTTAACGAAGGCGGCTATCAGTCCGTGCCGGGGTTGAGCTTTCCCGGCGGCTGTCTGATCGGCTGCACGGCGGGCTTCCTCAACACGCCCAAGATCAAGGGCAGCCACACGGCCATGAAGACCGGCATGCTGGCCGCCGAAGCCGCGGTGGCGGCGCTGAAATCGGGCGCCGACCCGGCCGAGGGCCTGCCGGCCTATACCCAGTCGGTGAAGGACAGCTGGGTGTGGCGGGAGCTTTACACCGCGCGCAACATGCGGCCCTACTTCCATTGGGGCATGTGGATCGGCCTGCTGCTGGGCGCCATCGACACCTTCCTGTTCTTCGGCCACGCGCCCTGGACGCTCAAGAACCGGGCCGACCATTCGGCGCTGAAGAAGGCCAAGGATTGCAAGCCGATCGACTATCCCAAGCCCGACGGCAAACTGACCTTCGACAAGCTGTCGTCGGTGCAACTGGCCGGCACCTTCCACGAGGAAGAACAGCCCTGCCATCTGACGCTCAAGGACGACACCGTGCCCATGGCGGTCAACTGGGCGGAGTACGCGGGACCGGAAGCCCGGTTCTGCCCGGCCGGGGTGTACGAGTACGTGGAGGTCGACGGCGAGACCAAGTTCCAGATCAACGGTCAGAACTGCATCCACTGCAAGACCTGCGACATCAAGGACCCGACCCAGAACATCAACTGGGTCACGCCCCAGGGCGGCGAAGGGCCGAACTACCCGAACATGTAGGCCGCAAAAGCCGCCGGTCCCGCACCACCACCGATCCGCGTTATGTGACCCGGGTCACTGCCGCTGCCGTCGCGGCAGCGTACATAACTCTACAGAGCAAGCCCCTCCTAAAATCCGGCCCAGACCGGGCCCGATATGGCACTGATACGCCGACTAGGAAGAAGGGCTGTCCACGAGATGGATGAGATCGGTACATGCCTATGTTTGAATTTGAAATCTATAACAGCGACGTTCTCGACGCCCTGAAAGCCGGCGGCCGCCATAAGGTGTTCAAGGACGAATGGGCCGACACCCATTTCATCGAGTTCTCGGGCACTGACGAGACCGACGCCCGCCGCCGCGCGGAACGCCGCTATCCGGCCAGCCAGGGCTTCGTCATTTCCGGCGTCAAGGAAGTCTGAGCCGCCAACGCCTGCTTAGCCCTACCGATTGATTTTCGTAAATTTAAATACAGAGCCTCGTGACGGGCCGCTGGTGCATGTCTGCTTTTAGCCAGGAGCGGACACTTCGATTGCCTAAAGAGTCAGTACAACACGCAGAACAGGTTCCATTGCTATTCGTCGCCGAGTAAAAAGCAAGGATGAGCCTCAGCATCTTAGGTCTTCTGTATCCGATTTGGTATCTGCTGCCGTTCCTTGTCGCCGGTTTTTGCGCTTGGCGACTCGTTAAGCCTGTTTGGGCGCGGTCTATAGTGTTTGTATTTGTGTGCTTGGTTGTCGGTCTGAATGTGCGTTTGCCAACCATTGCAATGGATTTGTGGTCGAATCGCGTCAATCTCGTCGAGAGAATGCTAGGCGAACAGCTCGCTGTCGGGCCCAATGATGCTATCTATACCGACCTAAATCATTCGAGAGCTTTCTCCCGACTGGCCCCGATGGATTCATTGCAAATCGGGTGGAATGAAGGCTGCATGTGTTCGTATTTTGTGGGGCCGGAAATTGCAACTGAACGGCCTTTGGACGCATTCCTTTACTTAGGAATTCCATTCACGACACAAGAACCTGCTACATACAAGTTCGACCTAATTCGGACAGACAGTGACGGCATTTTGACGTTGGAAATGCGATTGTGGCACGGAAATAGATTAATCGCGTCGGAAAAGAGAACTCTTAGGGGGTATTTCCCTCTTGAAAAGCAATGGACATCGAACATTCGATCGATGACTGACGTAACTGCATATTATCTAGAGCGGTTCACATTTTATCTGAATCGAACCTGGATTCCCTTTGAG
>PFFW01000126.1 GCA_002781745.1 Rhodospirillales bacterium CG15_BIG_FIL_POST_REV_8_21_14_020_66_15 | reverse complement strand
CATGATCAACGAGCTGATCGTCCACGTGAACCGCGAGGTCGGGGCGACGGCGCTCTCCATCTCCCACGACATGGAAAGTGCCCGCAAGACCGGCGACCGCATCGCCATGCTGTACCAGGGCAGGATCGTCTGGACAGGTCATCCCGACGCCATCGACGGCGAAACCGACCCGGTGGTCGACCAGTTCGTCCACGGCCGCGTCGACGGCCCGATCAAGATGCAGGTGCGGGCTTAACCTTCTCCCTCCGCCGGCAGCTTCGCCAGCTCCATCCGCGCCATGGCTTCCAATAGAACCACTTCCACGGTCGCGAATATCCACAAGCGCGGCGGCTCGATGCTTTCATAGTCATGGCGCAGCACCGAGCCGAAACCCCTCAGGTCCGGCAGGGCGAGGTCCGGGTAAACAGCGTCATAGCGCGGCCCGATCTTACGCATGGCTTCCGCGATGCGTTCAAAACACCGTTCGACCGCGTCGATGGTCTTGATGTCCTGAAGGAAGGCGGCTTCGTTCATCCCCCGCACATGGCTGCGGATGCGGGCGATATTCTCCAAGACGTCGTTCAGGCGGCGGGCGGGCCGCTCAGAAACCATCGACGACCTCCGCCTCGACCGACGACCGCAGCATGGGTTTCAGAGTTTCCCGCTGCACCACGTCGACGCCGATTCCTGGCAGTGCATGTTGGATCTTTTCCTTGATCGTGCTTGCCGCGCGCAAGAGATCGAGCATGCCGCGCTTGTCGTGTGCATCCATTTCGATCAGCACGTCCACGTCGCTGTCGGGCCGATAGTCACCGCGCGCCGTGCTGCCGAACACGCCGGCATGAACGACGCCGAGGGATTCCAGTTTCTCGCGGTTCTTCTTGAGCGCGCGGAGGACGAGAAACAGGCGGCTCGGCTCGACGGCCGCCCCTTCTGCCTCCGCCACATTCCGGGCGAACCGCCGCACCGCCGCCGCCTTGCCCTTCGGCACGGTCACGGTCACGTCCACATAACCGTCCGCCTTCAGGCGGGCGCGGCGTTTGCGCTGGCGTTCGGCGCTGGTGGCGGCCATGGCGGGCTCCTTTCATCGTTACATGTAACATATTTCGTTACATGTAACAAGGCGCTTACCGCCGAGGGAAGGGCGTCAGCCGGAGAAGCCCGCCCCCGCCTTTTTGTACTCGTCGCGCGGCGGCGAGAAGACGTCGAGCACGACGGCGCCCTCGGGGCCGGCTCTGAAGCCGTGCTCCACGCCGCCCGGCGAGCGCCAGAAATCCCCCGCCTTGACCGCATATTCGACGCCGTCCTGGATGCGCGTACCGGAGCCCTCGAGCATCACCCCCCATTGCTCCTGCGGGTGGCTGTGGATGCTGCCTTCGGCGTTGGGCTCCGCCCGCACCACGGACAGCATGGCCTGCTCGCCGGGGAAGATGCGGGTCTCGATGCCCTCGCAGAGCACGCGGTGGATGCCCTGGGCCATGTCGTGAAGATTGAAGAAGTTGTCGTCGGCCATGTGATCCTCCTGGCGATGTCGTTGGTTTGTCGTTGGCATGACTCTTCCGGAAATACCGCGCGAAATTCAAGCGGCCATTGATCAGGCCCCGCCGGTTTCCCGCCACATCTCGTCGAGCAGGCGCCGGACGGCGCGGTCCTCGGGGATCGGATGGCGCTCCGTATCGCGCATCTGGCCGTCGTAGGCGGCGCGTCCGCCGGCGGCGAACAGGCGCCTCAGCATGTCGCGCGCCGCGCCTTCCTGGCCCAGAAGGGCCAGGGCATAGGCCTTGTTGCCTTCCACGTAGCCGCGATACCGAGGATCCGCCTGGATGGCCAGGGCGTGGTCGAAGCGGGCAAGGGCCTGTTTCAGGCCCCAGCGGTAGGCCCGCTCCGCCGCCTCGTCCAGGTCCTCGACGGCGGCCCGCGATTCCTTGGAGTCCATCAGTTCGATGAAGCCCAGGCCGTTGAGCGCCCGCGCCCATTGCACGCGCGCCGCCGGATCGGCGGAAAACCGCAGCGCGGTCTCGACTGTCACGAAATCGGCCAGGGCGCCGTCCAGGTCCATCCGTGCCGCCCGGGCCATGCCCCGGTCGACCTGACGTTCGGCAACCTCCGGCGTCAATTCCGGGCCATCATCGGCATCGTCGCTCATGGCGTCCTCCCGCCCCTTCCTTATGACCGAAAAGGCGGCCGCCCGGCAACCGGCGGGTGGATCGGCATCCGGGGTTTGCCTTGCCCTGCCCCGCCCTACGCGATATGAGAAGCGAGCCTGATTTGCCCGTGTCGACCACCCCCGGAAAGGCGAGGTTCCATTGGCCAAGCGCCCGGCGAGCCAGTACGTCTGTCAGGAATGCGGCGCCGTCCATCCCCGGTGGTCGGGCAAATGCGACGGCTGCGGCGCCTGGAACACCCTGGTCGAGGAAACGCAGGGCGACAGCGCGCCCAAGGGCCTGGGCCCCGGACGCAAGGGCCGCAAGATCGAATTCGTCGGCCTCAAGGGCGACAACCCACAACCGCCGCGCTGGACCGCCAATATGGAAGAGTTCGACCGCGTCACCGGCGGCGGCCTTGTCCAGGGCTCGGCGGTCCTGGTCGGCGGCGATCCGGGAATCGGCAAGTCGACCCTGTTGATGCAGGTCGCGGCCAAACTGGCGGCAAACCACGGCACGGCCTACATCTCGGGCGAGGAAGCCGTGGAGCAATTGCGCCTGCGGGCGTCCCGCCTGGGCCTGTCCGACGCGCCGGTGCGGCTGACCGCGGCGACCAACGTGCGCGATATCGTCGCGACATTGGATACGCCCGGCGGCCCCGATCTGGTCATCATCGACAGCATCCAGACCATGTTCGTGGATACCCTGGAATCCGCGCCCGGCACCGTGGCGCAGGTGCGCACCTCGGCCCAGGAACTGATCCGTCTGGCCAAGCGCCGGGGTTTCGCCCTGATCCTGGTCGGCCACGTCACCAAGGAAGGCACCATCGCCGGTCCCCGCGTGCTGGAGCACATGGTCGACACGGTGCTGTATTTCGAGGGCGAGCGCGGCCACCAGTTCCGCATCCTGCGCGCCGTCAAGAACCGCTTCGGCCCCGCCGACGAGATCGGCGTGTTCGAGATGACCGATGGCGGCCTGAACGAGATCACCAACCCCTCCGCCCTGTTCCTCGGCGACCGTGACGACGGCGGCGGGCGCGAAGCCGGATCGGCCGTGTTCGCGGGAATCGAGGGCTCGCGCCCGGTCCTGGTGGAGATCCAGGCCCTGGTGGCGCCCTCCAGCCTGGGCACGCCCCGGCGCGCGGTGGTGGGCTGGGATTCCGGACGGCTGGCCATGATCCTGGCCGTGCTCGAAGCCCGCTGCGGCCTTGCCTTGGGGGCATGCGACGTGTACCTAAACGTGGCCGGGGGCCTCCGCATCGGCGAGCCGGCGGCCGACCTGGCGGTCGCCGCGGCCCTGGTTTCGTCGCTCACGGGCGTGCCCCTGCCGCCGGAAACGGTGGTGTTCGGCGAGATCGGCCTGTCCGGCGAGGTCCGGCCCGTCAGCCGGACGGACGTGCGCCTGAAGGAGGCCGGCAAGCTGGGCTTCACCGGCGCCTTCGTGCCGAGGGTGCGAGGCAAGGGCAAGGAAGGGACCGCGGCCCGCGACGCGGACCTGTCGGTGAAGGCGCTTGAACGGTTGGACGACCTGGTGACCATCTTCGAAAATGATGCGGCGGCCGCGCGGCCGGCGCGCTCGGCGTCGTGACGTCGCACCGGAGGCAAGCCGCAGCATGGACACGCTCAAGGACCTGCCGGTGAACGTGGTCGACCTGGCCGTGCTTGCGGTGCTGCTGGTGTCCGCCGTGTTCGCCTACGCCCGCGGGTTCATCCACGAGGTCCTGGCCATCGGCGGCTGGATCGGCGCCATCTTCGCCACCATCTACGGCTTTCCCTACGCGCAATCCCATGCACGGGACCTGATCCCCATTCAGCTTGCGGCGGACCTGGCCGCGGGCGTGGCGATCTTCGTGGTCACCCTGTTTTCCCTGTCCCTCGTGATCCGCGCCATCGCCAAGCATATCCAGCAAAGCTCCCTCAACGTGCTCGACCGCTCGCTGGGGTTCCTCTTCGGCCTTGTGCGCGGCGCCGTCATCGTGTGCCTGGTCTACCTGGGCATCGAGTTCCTGATGACGCCCGAGGAACAGCCGAAATGGATCCGCGAGGCCAAGTCCATGCCCCTGATCCTGCGCGGGTCGGACACCCTGCGCGGCCTGATTCCCGACAATCTGGAAAGCAAACTGAAGGACGCCGCCCCCTCGGGATTTTCCGGCGGCCTGCCCAGTTTGCCGAAAAGCGAGGGCGAGGCCCTGAAGCGCATGCTCACGCCGCCTGCGGACGGCCGCAAGGCGGCACCCGAAAGCGCCTACGGCACGAAGGAACGGGCGACCATGGACCGCGCCATCGAGAACGCCACCGGTCAAGGCAGATAATCGGCGCCTTCGGAGAAAAATAACGGTGAAAAACGATCCGATCGGGAGTACATACCCGTCATGAATTCTCCCCTCCCCCATCGCGCGTCGCCCTTCACGGCTTCGGCCCGCGGCCGGGCCGCCCCCTGGGACGACGACAAACTGCGCGAGGAATGCGGCCTGTTCGGCATCTACGGGCACGAGGACGCCTCGGCCCATACGGCGCTGGGCCTGCACGCCCTGCAGCACCGGGGCCAGGAATCGGCGGGGATCGTCGCCTACGACGGCGAACAGTTCCACAGCCACCGGGCGCTCGGCCTGGTCGGCGACAACTTCAACGCCCCCGACACCATGGCCCGCCTTAAAGGCAGCGTCGCCATGGGCCACGTGCGCTATTCGACCTCGGGCGACACGGTCATTCGCAACATCCAGCCGCTGTTCGCCGAATTCATCTTCGGCGGCCTGGCCGTGGCCCACAACGGCAACCTGACCAACGCCTACAAACTGCGTCAGGCCCTGGTCGAGCGGGGCAACATCTTCCAGTCGACCAGCGACACGGAAGTGATCATCCACCTTATGGCCGTGAGCGGCGCCGGACACGTCATCGACCGCATGGTCGACGCCTTGCGCCAGGTCGAGGGCGCCTATTCCCTGGTCGCCATGACCCAGAAGAAGCTGATCGGCGTGCGCGATCCCCTGGGCGTGCGGCCGCTGGTCCTGGGCCGCCTGGGCGACGCTCATATCCTGGCGTCGGAGACCTGCGCCCTGGACATCATCGGCGCCGACTTCATCCGCGACGTGGAACCGGGCGAGATCATCGTCATCGACGCCGACGGCGTGATCAGCTACCACCCCTTCGGCACCAGCCGGGCGCGGCGCTTCTGCATCTTCGAGCACATCTATTTCGCCCGCCCCGATTCGGTGATCGAGGGGCAGAACGTCTATGAGGTGCGCAAACGCATCGGCGCCGAACTGGCCCACGAAGCCCCGGTCGGCGCCGATGTGGTCGTGCCGGTGCCCGATTCCGGCGTGCCGTCGGCCATCGGCTTCGCGCGCGAGACGGGCATCCCCTTCGAACTGGGGATCATCCGCAACCACTACGTGGGCCGCACCTTCATCGAGCCGACGGACAACATCCGCCACCTTGGGGTGCGCTTGAAGCACAACGGCAACGTGGCCGAACTCAAGGGCAAGCGGGTGGTTCTGGTCGACGATTCCATCGTGCGCGGCACGACATCGGTGAAGATCGTCGAGATGGTGCGCGACGCGGGCGCCACCGAGGTCCACATGCGGATTTCCAGCCCGCCGACGACCCATTCCTGCTTCTACGGGATCGACACGCCCGAACGCTCGCAGCTTCTCGCCGCGCAGCACGACATCCAGGGGATGGCGGACATAATCGGCGTCGACAGCCTGGCCTTCATTTCGTGGGACGGGCTCTACCGCGCCGTCGGCGAGACAGGCCGCGACATGGAAATTCCGCGCTATTGCGACGCCTGTTTCACCGGCGACTATCCCATTCCGCTGACCGACCGCAACAACGCGGCCGGGCCGCGCCAGCTCTCCCTCCTGGAAGAGGGCTGAGGTTTGGCAGGCGGCCGTCTCAAAAACCGGATCGCTGTGATCACCGGGGCGACCCGGGGCATCGGCCGCGCCGTCGCCCGGCGCTTCGCCGCCGAGGGAGCCAACCTGATCCTCATCGGACGGACCACCGGAGCGCTGGAGGAAGTCGACGACGAGGTCAGGGCCGCGTCGGGCCGCAACGCCACCCTGGTGCCCATGGACCTGATGGATTTCGACGCCATCGACCGCCTGGGCGCCGCGATCTACGAGCGCCACGGCAGGCTCGACGTCCTGGTCGGCAACGCTGGCATGCTGGGCAATCTCAGCCCGCTCGCCCATACGGACCCCAAGGTCTGGGAAAAGGTCATGGCCGTCAACACGACCGCCAACTGGCGCCTGATCCGGTCCCTCGACCCGCTGCTGCGCACGTCGGACGCCGGACGGGTGGTGATGGTCACGTCGACCGTCGGCCACGAGCCCCGCGCCTACTGGTCAGCCTACGCCGTGTCCAAGGCGGCGCTGGAGATGATGGCCAAGATCTACGCCGAGGAGACGGTGACCACCAAGGTGCGGGTCAACCTGCTGAACCCGGGCGCCACGCGGACCAACATGCGGGCCCGCGCCTTTCCCGGAGAGGATCCGGAAACGGTGAAGGCGCCGGGATCGATCACCGAGGATTTCGTGCGCCTGTGCGAACCGGCCTGTCGGCTCCACGGCGAAACCGTCACCGCCAGGGAAGCCCCCGCGGAAACCTGACATGGCCGTCAACGCCATCGCCCTGACCTGGCCACCTTCCGCCGTACACGGCTGGGGCGTGTTCGGGACGAACCTGCTGCGCGAACTCCTGCGCCGGGGCGCCCCGAAACCGATCACCCTGTTCGCCCCGCAACCGGACCTGATCGACGCCGCGGACCGCGAACGGTTCCGCTCTCTGATCGAGGAACAGCGCGAGATCGAACGACAGATCGGCGCCGCCCTGGGCGACATCACGCTCGGCGGCGTGCACGTCCTGCATTCGCTCGGCAACAACCTGGAGGAACCGGCCGTCGCAGCGCGCTTCCGCGGCGAGCCGAACGTCGGCTTCACCTTCTTCGAGAACATGGTGTTCGCCGACGACACGGTCGCCCGTAACGGCCACTTCCAGATCATGATGGCGGGCTCCACCTGGAACGCAAGAATTCTCCGCGACATGGGGTTTCCCCGCGTCGGCTGCGTGTTCCAGGGCATCGACCCAGACGCCTTCGCGCCGGGTTCGCGTACGGACCGGTTCGGCGACCGTTTCGTGGTCTTTTCCGGCGGCAAGCTGGAGTTGCGCAAGGGCCAGGATCTGGTCGTCGCCGCCTTCAAGCGCTTCCAGGCCAGACATCCGGAAGCGCTCCTGGTCACGGTCTGGCTCAATCCCTGGCCGACGATCATGACGGACATGGCCGCGAGTCCCCATGTCAGCGGCCCGCCCGCCGTCGACCAACCGTTTCCCAACTGCATCAACGACTGGGTCCGCGCCCAGGGCGTGCCCGAAGGCGCGCATATGGACCTGAGCCCCACCTTCAACGCCGACATGCCGGCCTTGCTGCGCGAATGCGACACGGCAGTGTTCCCCAACCGCTGCGAGGGCGGCACCAATCTGGTCGCCATGGAGGCCCTTGCCTCGGGCCTGCCCTGCGTGCTGTCGGCCAACAGCGGCCACATGGACCTGCTCGGCCCGGAAGGGGTGGCCAGCGAACATTGTTACCCGCTTTCCCGGCAGACGCCGGTCGCCTTCGGGCCCGCGGGATCCGACCATTGGCGGGAGTCGGACGTGGACGAGATCGTCGAACAGCTGGAACGGGCCTACGCCGACCGCGACGCGGCCCGCCGCAGGGGCGCGGCGGCGCGCGCCTTCATGCAGGACTGGTCCTGGAGCAATCAGATCGACAGGCTTCTGGCCGAGTTGGACGCCCTGACGCCGTGAAACGTGGAGGCGGCCCTGCTCAACGCGGCGGCGGCTCGTCCAAGGTCTTGATGACGCGCGTGGCGCCGGCGTGGGCAGGGTTCAGTTCCAGCACCTTCACCGCATCCGCGCGCGCCATCTTGGCATCGCCGGCGCCAAGGGCGGCCAGGGAACGGGCATACAGCGCCTCGACATACCCCGGCTTCAGGGCGACCGCGCGGCTGTAATCCTCGATGGCGCTGACATGGTTGCCGAGCGCACCGTGAACCAGGCCCCGGTGGTAATAGTGTTCCGGATTGTTGGCCCCCAGGCTGGCCGCCATGTTCATGTCGGACAGGGCGGCCGGGTAGTCCTCCACATAGGCCAGGGTCAAACCCCGCTCGACGTAATACTCCGCCTCGGTGCCCTTCAACTCGACGGCTGCGGAGAGATCCGCCAGCGCCCTCTTGTAGACTCCCTGGGACCGGTAGTACTTGCCGCGCAGAACCAGGGCCTCGCGATTTCGGGGCTGCACGCGCAGGACCTCGTTCAGGTCCAGGATCGCCGTGTCCAGTCGGCCGTTCTGAGCCCGGGTCTTGGCGCGCTCCATGAACGTCGTCATGTCCTGCGGCTTAAGCTTGATGGCCTCCGCGTAATCCTCCTCCGCGTTCTTGACCTCGCCCAGGTCACCGTATGCCGCCCCGCGGTTGACATGCGCGCGAAAATATTTGGGCCGCAGCTTGATGGCGCGGGTGAAGTCCTTGATCGCGGCCTTGGGATCGCCCATCCGCCGATAGGTCGCACCCCGGTTGTTGTGGACGCGGGACAGGTCAGTGTCGTTCAGGGTTCCGGCATTGATCGCCTTGGTGAACAGGTCGACCGCCTGCGGCAGATTGCCAGCCCTGGCCGCGGCGACTCCCGCCTCGAACTCCTTTGCCGCCTCGACCGGCGCGGCAGCCGCAGGCCGAACCACCACCGCCGCCAGGACAAGGACGACGACAACGCGCACCAAAAGACCGATCATGACTCGACACTCTCCGCTCCGCGAGGCTTTCCGGCAACCGGCGGGCAGCCCGGAATATCTGGAAACCAGGGGCTGGACTTAACAGATGTTGAGCCCCCGGCGCAATGCGCGACGCCGGAGCCTCCGGGATTCGCGGCGATCAGATCTTGTAGCCGAGGCGCAGCCCGCCCCAGTGGCGCCCGCGCACCATGATCGGCGCCGACAGGTCCTTCATCAGAACGAAGTTGCCGCCCCCCATGTCGCGGCGATAGGTCTGCAGAAAGAACGGCCGCGTGTTCTGCCCCGCGCGCAGGCCCGTGCGATCGTTGAACATGCGCCGATTGCGGCAGTTGCCGTTGTTCCACACGGGATCGTCACCCTGGGGCTTCGAGAACTTCAGGTTATGCGTAGGCAGGAATCCGTTGCGGTCGACGGCGGCACAGAACACGACCTTGTCGTCGAATGTCAGCATCGGTTCCTGGATGTCCGGCAGCAGGCGGTCGGTCAGTTCGACAAAGGGCGTCATGCACTGTTCCGGATTGGTGCCGGGGATCGGTTCGTAGCTTTCCGAGAACAACTGGTCCTCGGTGATCTCCCCGGCGTCGAGCGCGGCCGCGAAGCTGCGGGCTATCTCATTGGCGCGTGACTGGATCTCGCGGATGAACCTGCTGTCCGAGGTTTGCAGGCCGGTCTGGTTGATCTGGCCGATCATGCCCTCTCCGCGCTCCAGAAGGGAACTGACCCGCTGTTCGGCGGTCTTCAGGTTTTCGCCCGTTTCCCTGAAGCTGGTGACGAGGCGTTCCATCTCCTGGAGGAAGGCGTTGCATTGCTCCCGTGACGAGGACGAAGCGCCGACGATCTCGGCGATCTGGCTTTCCATCGTGCCGATGGAATGGCCGATGCCGTCGACCGCACTGTTGATCTGCCCCACACCGTTGTTGACCTCTTCCGCCATGCCGATGGTCTGCTGGCTGGCGCTCATCAGCCCGGACACGTTCGACGTCAGGTCGGCAACCGCCTCGTCGATGGCCCCCGTGGCTCGGCCGGTCTGATTGGCAAGCGCCTTGACCTCTCCGGCGACGACGGCAAACCCCTTGCCCGCCTCGCCCGCCCGGGCCGCCTCGATGGTCGCGTTCAGCGCCAATAGGTTGGTCTGCTTGGAGACCGCTTCGATGTCCTGGGTGATCTTGGTGACGCCGTTCAAGGACGCTTCGAGCACGCCCAGCGACTTTTCGATGTTGGTCACGGAGTCGACCAGGGCGGCGATGCGGGACACCGCATTGGTCACCTGTTCGCGAGAATCGCTCATGACAGCGCCGGCCTCATGGGCCGCCCGCGAGGTATCGCCGCCGGCCGTGTCAATGCGGTTGAAGGCGTCGATAAGTTCCTGCGCCTTCTCGCGCATCTGGTCGACCATGTCGGTCTGTGCCTGGAAATGGCGCGCGATGGCCTCCACGTCGCCGGCCACGTCGGCAAGCTCGAGGCTCAAATCTTCGACCCTTTTCAGGATCTCGTCGGCGAATTTATTGTAGTCGATCTGCTGGGCTACGGACGTTCCGGCAACGCTCCCCGCGCCGCTTTGGACGTCGGACATTTGCACCTCCCCATGCGAAACAGCCACTCTTTCGGCGGCCTGCAAAGAACCTGAAAAAATGGTGCCACGTTCAGCTTCGCGGGCCAAGTCGTCACGTCGAAGTTTTACATGTTAGGCATTTGTTTTCACGAAGTTTTTGTAACTATTTCACAGCCAGTGCCGGCGGATGTATTGCGTCATTTTTTGGACCGCGCCCGCCCAGTCGCCGGGTGCCGTCTGACGGAACAGACGCATGGTCGGATACCAGGGCGTGTCGTCGCGCTCCAGAAGCCAACGCCACTCGGGCACATGCGGCAGCAGCATGGCGACGGGCCGTCCCAGCGCACCGGCCAGATGACCGACGGCCGTATCGCAGGCGACGACGAGGTCAAGCCCCTGAACGAGCGCCGCCGTCGCGGCGAAGTCGTCGAGCTCCGCCGACGGATCGACGACGGCATCCGTACCAAGGGCCGTCAGGTCCTTGTCGCCGCCGTCTTTCTGCAGGGAGACGAAGGTGGCGCGCGGGAAGTCCAACAGCGGCAGGAACGGCGTCAGTCCCGGGCTGCGGACGCTGTCACGGGGATGGCCGGGGCTCCCCTTCCACACAATGCCGATGCGCGGTCCCGGCAGAGTCTTCAGGCGCCGGCGCCAGCCGGCGGCCTCGGCCTCGGACACGCCCAGATAGGGAACGTCGGCGGGGATCGTCGCCAAATCCGTCTCGAACGCCCCCGGCAGCGACATCAGGGGGATTTGAAAGTCGTGGCCCGACGACCGCGTCCCTTGCTCGATCACCTGGGTCACCCCGTCGAGCGAGCGCATCAGGCGCACCAGAGGTGCCGGGCATTCCAGGGTGACATGCAGGTCCTTCGCCGCCAACAGGCCCACATAGCGCGCGAACTGGATGGTGTCGCCCAGGCCCTGTTCCGCCTGGACCAGGACCGTGGCGCCCGGTTCGCTTGCGGTCGGCGACCAACGCGGCTTGGGCGAACGGGCTTCGTTCCTGAACCTGGCCGTGCGCCAGCGCGCTTCGTAGGCGGGCCAGGCCTCGTTGAAGCGCCCCAGCAGCAGCAGGGTCATGGCCTGATTGCGCCGGCATTCGGCATCATCGGGATCGAGCGCCTGGGCGCGTTCATAGCAGTTCAGCGCGTCGTCGAAGCGGCCCATCTCATGCAACGTCACGCCCTTGTTGGCATGCACGGCCGCGACGTCGGGCGCGCCCGCCAGGGCCGCATCGTATTGCACCACGGCGGCCGTCAGGTCGAGGCGTTCGCGCAGGATGTTGCCCAGGTTGCAATGGGCCTCGACCATGCCCGGTCGGGCCTGGATCGCCTGACGGTAGCATTCCATGGCGGCATCGTCCTCGCCCCGCGCCTGGTGGATCTGGCCCAGCGCCTGGTGGGCGTCGGCCAGGCCCGGATCCAGTTCGGCGGCGCGGCGGAAACAGGCCTCGGCCTCCGCCGCCGCGGTCGCGCCGCCGGCCTGAAGCGCGAGTCCCAGATTGAGATGCGCGGGCGCCAGGTCGGGCGCCAGTTCCAGGGCCAGGCGCGCGCGCGACCGCGCCGCATCGCAATCCCCGGCCGTCACCAGCGCCGCCGCCATGTCCGAGTGGACCGCCGCATCGTCGGGCGTGAGCGCCACCGCTTCGCGGTAGGCGTCGGCGGCATCGGCCGCTCGTCCTTGGGCCATCAGCACGCGGCCCAGGTTGGCATGGTACATGGCGGTGCGTTCGTCGACGGCGATGGCGCGACGGATGTGGTCCGTCGCCGCTGCATCGTCGCCCTTCTGGTGTCGTACGAGGCCGAGAAGGTGCAGGGCGTCCGCATGGTCCGGATGGTCGTCGAGGATGGTTCGATAGGCGCGTTCGGCCGCGTCCAGGTCACCCGCCTGGTGACGGGCGATGGCGCGCGACAGCGCGTCCAGCGCCTCAGCCATGGCGGCGGGCGAGGCCGGATGCCCCGGCGGCGAAGACGGCAAGCGAGGTAGCCAGCCGATTCCAGGCGTCCTCGGGCCCCGGCAGGCCGAACCGCAGCCAGCGCGGGTTCCCGGCGAAGCGGCGGATCAGGATGCCCGCGCCGGCGAGCTGATCGTAAAGGGCTGCCGCCGCGCCATAGTCGACCAGCACGAACAGGTCCGTGCCGCCGACGACCTCCGCCCCCGCCCCGGACAGGAGTTCGCGCAGGCGCGCCATGCGTTCGGCCAGGCGCGTGCGCTCGCGCTCCGCCCAGGCATGGTCGGCCAAGGCGCGCGCACCGATCTCCAGAGCTGGACCGGATACGGCCCAGGGCCCAAGTCCGGCCTCGAACCGGCGGGCCGTGCCGGGCGCGGCGACGGCGAACCCCAGGCGCAGGCCGGCCAGCCCGTGGAACTTCCCGAACGAGCGCAGGATCACGACGTTGGCCAGCGGCATGGCGGGCACCAGGCTGAGGTCCGGCCGCACGTCGGCGAAGGCCTCATCGACGATCAGCCAATGACCGGCGGACGCCGCCGTCTCGGCCCAGGCGGCAAGGCGTTCCGGATCGACGGCGCGGCCGTCCGGATTGTTGGGATTGACCAGAACCAGGGACCGGTCGGGCGGTGGCAGGTCGGCGGCCTCGTCCGTCGGGATGCCCGCCGCGCGCCAGGCGGCGGCATGCTCGGTATAGGTCGGGCCGAGGACCGCGACCCGTTCGGCGCCCAGCACGCGCGGCAGCAGTTGGATCAGCGCCTGCGTTCCCGGCGCGCAGGCGATCAAATCGGCACCCCGCGCGCCATAGGCGTCCGCCGCCGCGTCCTGCAAGGCGGTCAGGGCCGATGCCTGCGGCAGGCGCGTCCAGGAATCGGACGAGACTTCCGGCAGCGGATAGGATTCGGGATTGATACCCGTCGACAGGTCGATCCAGCCGTCCGCCGGGTGGCCGTAGCGGGCCGCCGCGCGGTCGAGATCGCCGCCGTGGATATCGAAACCCGTCTTGCCGTCTGCCTGTATCATCATGCCCCCGATATGCGGGGGCAGTGTACCCGCATTCACCCGCCCGCCACCACCGGGCCTGTGCGCGACGTCACTGAACCGGCGCCGGCGATGGACGAAAGTTCCGGCACGGGCCACATTGTTGCCGGATTGCACCGGGAGCATGGACGGATTCCAGCGCCCCGCCCGGCGCTGGACGGGGAGCATCGGCCCGGGAGCGGAGGAGAATCGAGCATGCGACACCTGGCAACGGCGGGACGCTTCGGCGCCCTGTTCCTGATCTTGATGATGGCGATACCGGCGGCCCGCGCCGCCGACGGCGACGTGGCGGGCAGAGTCCTGCGCCTCAAGAACACGGCGATGGCGATGCAGGACGCCGTGCCCCGGCCGCTCAAGGTCGGCAGCGAGATCCTGGTGGGTGACGTGATCTCCACGGGAAAGGGCACACGCCTGGAATTCACGCTCAAGGACGGATCGGTCATGACGCTGGGCGAACGCACGGTCTTCGTGGTCTCCGAATTCGTGCAGGATCCGGCCAAGGAGAACATCGCGTTGCGTCTGCTTTCGGGCGCCTTCAAGGCGTCGTCGGGCAAGGTCGCCGCCGCCAACCCGGACGCCATGACCGTGGCCACCAACACGGGCACCATCGGCATCCGCGGCACCACCGTGTGGGGCGGCACCCTGGACACGGAATTCGAGGTGGCCCTGTTGGACGGAAAAAGCGTCACCGTGACGACGCGCGGCGGCCGGGTCGAACTGACCGCGCCGGGACAGGGCACCCTGGTTCCCTCGGAAGACGCCGCACCGTCGGCCCCTGTGATCTGGGCCCAGCCCAAGGTGACACGCGCCCTGGCGACGGTGGACTTTTAGACGCACAGGCGGGACACTGGCGGCTTCTTGATCCCAACCCGCCGCCGAGACCACCCATGACCGTCGACCCCGCCCGCCTGACCGCCAACTGGCCGTTCCCGACCGCCGTCCGCTTCGGATCGGGACGCTTGGCGGAACTTGGCAGGGCCTGCGCCCGTCTGGGCTTCAAGCGTCCGCTGATCGTCACCGATGCGGGTCTGGCGGTATCGACCATCGTCGCGGCGGCGCGGGCGTCATTGGCCCAAGCGGGCCTGGACGCCGAGGTGTTTTCTGAAGTCAAGTCCAACCCCTCCGCGGCCAACGTGGCCGCCGGGGCCGCGGCGTACAGCGACGGCGGGCGGGACGCGATCGTCGCCATCGGCGGCGGTTCGGCCATGGACGCGGCCAAGGGCATCGCCCTTCAGGCGGGCCATCCGGCACCCGTCCTCGACTACGCCGTTGGCGCGATCCGTTACCGCGACATCGACGGTACGGCCATCGCCCCCCTAGTCGCCGTGCCGACCACGTCGGGTACGGGATCGGAGATGGGGTATGCCGCCGTCATCTCGGACGAGGACGCGGCGGCCAAGCGCATCCTCTACCACTCCAACCTTCTGGCGCGAACGGTGATCTGCGACCCGGACCTGACGGTAGGCCTGCCCGCGAACCTCACGGCCTGGACCGGCATGGACGCCGCCGTACATTGCATCGAGGCCTATTGCGCACACACCTACAATCCCCTGTGCGACGGCATCGCCGCCGAAGGCCTGCGGCTGATCGCGACCTGGCTGCCGCGTGCCGTCGCCAACGGCGGCGACCTGGAGGCGCGCACGCAAATGATGGCCGCCGCCGCCATGGGCGCCGTCGCGTTCAACAAGGGGCTGGGCGCCGTGCACGCGATCTCGCACGCCATCGGCGCGCGGTTCGATACCCACCACGGCCTCACCAACGCCGTGGTCCTGCCCTATGTGCTGCACCACAACCGGGCCGCCGTCGCCGACCGCTGCGCCGTGCTGGCCCGCTGCATGGGGCTGCCGGCAGCCGACTTCGACGGCCTGATGGACTGGACGCTGGCGATCCGCGAGATCTTCTCCATCCCTCACGCCCTGGACGGCCTGGGTGTCGGCGAGGGCGACCTTGATGCCCTCGCCGAAACCGCCGCCGCCGACGTGACGGCGCGGGAGAACCCGGTGCCGGTGAACACGGCTGCGCTTAAGGGCATCATGGCCCGCGCCCTTTCCGGCGCGCTGGGATAGGGCCCGCGCCGTGGCCGCAACGCCGGGCTTGCTGGAACTGATCGACCAGTGCGAACACATGGCCCGCGCCTATGCCGAGGCCGGCGCCCCCCTGCCCCGCCGCCGCCCGGACGGTTTTCCCGCCCTGGTATCCAGCATCATCGGTCAGCAGGTTTCCGCCCATGCCGGCGCGGCGATCCAACGCCGGGTCGAGGCCGGATTGGGCGCCGTGACCGCCGAGGCGGTGCTTGCCAAATCCGACGAGGAATTGCGCTCCTACGGCCTGTCACGGCCCAAGATCTCCTATATCCGGGGCGTCGCGGAGGCCGTCCAGACCGGCGATCTGGACTTTGACACGTTGCGCCGGGCGCCTGACGAAGAAGTCCTTGAGACCCTGACTCGGCTAAAGGGCATCGGGCAATGGACGGCGGAAATCTACCTGATGTTCGCCCTGGGCCGGCCGGACGTCATGCCGTCGGGCGATCTCGCGCTCGCCGAGGCTGCGGCCCGCCTCATGCGCCTGGACGCCCGGCCCAAGCCGAAGGAACTGGCCGCCATCGCCGAACGCTGGCGGCCGTGGCGATCCACGGCGGCGCTGATGCTGTGGTACTACTACCGGTTCACCGGCGGCCCCGGAGCGCCGGACGTCTAGGTCCGGCCCTCGATGAAGGCGGCGAGGCGCTGCGCGCCGTCGTCGTCCAGGTCCAGGCGCACGTGGGTGTGGTCGTCGGTCTTGGCGACGATGGCCGCCTCGAACATACCGACACCCGGCAGGTCGACGGTGAAGGTGTCGCCCTCGGTGACGTCGAGCCCGCGGTCGAGCACCGCGCCGCCCCCCTTGGACAGGGCGTGCAGCCGGGTGTCCTTGACCACGCCGGCGACGGTCGCCGTGACCGCCAGGTCCACCGTGTGGCGCCGCGACTGCTCCGGGTCCTGGCTGTCGCGGATGATCTCCAGCAACCGGTCGTTCATGTGCTCGATGCCCGACTTGACCTGCGCCGCCGCCTCAAGCTGCTGCGACGCCGCGTCGCCCGAGCGGCCCGCCACGTCCGTCACCTGGACGATGTTCGACGACACCTCCTGCGTGCCCGCCGCCGCCTGCTCCACGTTGCGCGCGATCTCCTGCGTCGCCACCCCCTGCTGCTCGACCGCCGCCGCAACCGACGACGCGATCTCGTTGATGTCGTTGATCGTCCGCGTGATGCCCTCGATGGCGTGCACGCTGTCCCGCGTCGCCGCCTGGATGCCGCCGATCTGCTTGCCGATCTCCTCCGTCGCCCGCGCCGTCTGGTTGGCCAGGTTCTTGACCTCCGACGCCACCACCGCGAACCCCTTGCCGGCGTCGCCCGCGCGCGCCGCCTCGATCGTCGCGTTGAGCGCCAGCAGGTTGGTCTGCTCGGCGATGTCCGTGATCAGGTCGACCACCTCGCCGATCTTCTGCGCCGCCTCCGCCAGGCCCTGGATCTGCGCGTTGGTGCGCCCCGCCTCCTCCGTCGCCTGCCGCGCGATCTGCGACGAACGGCCGACCTGCGACGAGATCTCGCTGATCGAACTCGACAGCTCTTCCGCCGCCGACGCCACCGTCTGCACGTTGATCGTCGCCTGCTCCGCCGCCGACGCCACCGTCGACGCCTGCACGTGCGCCGACTGCGACAGGTCCGCCGCCGCCCGCGCCGACTGCTCCACCGTGTCCGCCCGCTCCTTCACCAGGCTCACCGCCTTGGCGACCTCCTCCTCCAGCGCGGTGTTCAGCGCCAGAACCTCGCTTTGCAGCTTGCGCTGGTTGCGCCGCTGCTCCGTCTCCCGCGCCGCCGCCATGCG
>PFFW01000003.1 GCA_002781745.1 Rhodospirillales bacterium CG15_BIG_FIL_POST_REV_8_21_14_020_66_15 | reverse complement strand
CGACAGCCATCGAACAGGTGTGGGACAATGCCGTCGCCCAGGCCGAACAGGCGCTGTCCGACGCCCAGGACGCCCTGGCCCAGGCCCAGGCCGCCGCCGACGCCGCCAACGAAGCCGTCTCCATCGCCCAGGCCAACGCCACCACGGCCTCGCAGGCCGCCGCAGCCGCCTCGACCCAGGCCGCCCAGGCGGCGTCCGATGCGAGCTTCGCCGCCGCCTTCGAAATCAACGCCCAGGGCGCCGCGCAGACCCGCGTCGACAACTTCCTTGACGATCTCGTCGCCGAGGTCGGGGCAGCCCTGACCACCGCCAAGGCCCAGGCCGCGGCAGCCAGCCAGCAGGCCGCCCTTGCCACCGCCGCCGCGGCCGAGGCGACGCTCGACGCCGCCGCCGCGACCGACGCCGCTGACGCCGCCGCGGCCGCCGCCCAGGCCGCGTTGAACGCTCTCCTGCAGGTGGCGGCGGACCTCAACCTGCCGCTCGGCGCGCAGACCGCCCAGGCGGTCATCGACGCCATCAACAATGCGGCCGACGCCGCCGCCGCGCTCGACGACCTGGCCTCGTCCATCGTCACCACGGACACCTTGCGCACGGTCCAGAACGCCGCCGACACGGCACAACTGGCCGCTGTTGCGTCCATCAAGGCCGCCGCCGCGTCGGCCCAGCAGGCCGTCACCGCCGCCAACGCGGCCCTCCAGGTGGCGCAGTCGCAGGCCGCCGTGGCGTCCGCCGGCGAGGCCGAACGGGACGCCGCCCGCGCCGACGCCGCCGAAGCCGCCCTCGCCCAGGCCAAGGCCGACGCCCAGGCGGCGGCCGACCAGGCCAATGCCGAGGCCAAGGAGGCCGCATCGGCCCAGGCCGCCGCGCAGACCCGCGTGTCCGACGTCCAGGCCGTGGTCGAGGCCGCCACGGCCGCGCGCGCCGCCGCGACCACGGCGCAGCAGGCCGCGACGGACGCGCTCACCAGCCTGACCCAGGCACAGACGGCGCTCGCCACCGCGCAGGCGGAAGCCGCCGACGCCCAGACGGCGTTCAACAACTCGGCGGCGGCGCAAACCATCGATCCCGCCGCCTTCCAGGCCGTGAAGCAGGCCAACGACCGCGCCCAGGCGGCGCTCCAGGACGCGCTCGACGCCGTCGCCGCCGCGCAGGCCGCCCAATCCTCGGCCAGCGCCGCGGCGACCGCCGCCGATACGGCCGCGGATACCGCCGAAGCGGCCGCCGCCACGGTCAATCTGGCCGCCGCGCAGGCAGCCCTCACCACCGCGACGGCGGCGGCAACGGCCGCGTTAACGGCCGCCAACACGGCCGCCGCCGAAGCCGCGGAAGCCGCCGCGCGCACGTCACCCGGGGGAGCCGCAGCCGACATTCAGGCCGTTGCCGACCTTGCCGCCGCCGATGCCGCCGCCGCCGAAGCGGCCGCCGCCACGGCGGAAACCCAGGCCGACATCGCCACGGCGGCGCTCGCCGTCATTCCGCGCGCGGCCTCGGCCCGCACGACCGCCCAGGCCGCCGCCGACGAGGCCCAATCCGCCGCCGCGACGGCCGGCGGCGTCGCCCAGACAGACACGGTGACCCTGGACGGTACGATCGAGAACGGCGACGTCTACCGCGTGACCGTCGACGGCGACGTGGTGTCGGTCACCGTCGGCACAGACACGGCGGATGCGTCGACCGGCATCACCATCGCCGACGTGCGCGACGCGCTGATCCAGGCCATCAACACCCCGGCCAACGGGGCGACGGATTCCGTCGTCGCCTCCGTCGGCAGCGGCGACGGCCTGATCACCCTGACCGCGGTCGCCGCCGGCGTCGGCTTCACGGCTACCGCATCGGCGACCAACAACGGCGCCCTCGACGACCAAAGCGCCACCGCGACGACCGTGACGGGCAACCTGGGCGGCGCCACCCAGGTGGCGCAGCTCGACACAATCACCCTGCAGGGCACGGTCCAGGGCGGCGACACCTATTCGGTTACGGTGAACGGCACCGTGATCAGTCTGGTCATCCCGTCCGACAATTCGATCACCACGCTGACGCAGGTGCGCGACGCCCTGGTCACGGCGATCAACGGCAGCGCCGCCGGCGCCGCCGTGACCGCCGACGCGGGCGATACGGCCGAACAACTGACCATCACGGCCGACGTCGCCGGCGTCGCCTTCACCGCGACGGCGACGGCGACCGACGGCGGCGGCAACGCGGACAACGCGGCCCAATCGGTGACGACCACGGCCAACCTGCGGGGCGCCGACGACCTGGCGGATCAGGCGGCGACGGATGCCCAGGCGGCGGCTTCCACCGCGACCGCGCAGGCCGCCGCCGCGGAAAGCGCGGCGCAGACCGCCGTCGCCTCCATCGCCGCCAAGGAGGCCAACGACGACGCGGTCGACGCCGCCAACGATGCCGCCGATCAGGCCGCCATCGCCAAGCAGGCGGCGTCCGATGCCGCGCTCTACGCGCGCACGGCCAAGGCGGTCGGCGATGCCGTCGGCACGGCCCTGAATGTCGCCAACCCGACGGACAGCGACCTTTTGGACGCGATCCAGGCGCAGCTCGAGACCACGCAGGTCACCCGGGTGACCCTGGCCGGCACGGTGGAAGCCGGCGATACCTTCACCATCGCCGTGGGCGCGACCCAGGCGACCTTCACGGTGACCACGCAAACGTCCCTGACCGAAGTGCGCGACGCCTTCATCCAGCAGCTCACAACGGCCGGCACGTTCAACGGCGTCGTCACCGTCGAGCAAGGGTCGACGGCCGACTCCATCCGCCTGACCGGCGCCACGCCGGGCGTCTCTTTCACCACCACGGCGTCGGCGACCAACGCCGTGAACGGGACCAACGACCAGGCCGCCCGCGTGCAGCGGCAGGTCAACGCCGACCAGGTGACGCAGCAGGACACGGTCACCGTCGACGGCGCCACGACCGTCGCCGACGGCGACAGCTTCTCGATCGAGATCGCGGGAACGACCGTTACGGTTTCGACGGCGGGCGGCGAGATCAACGTCGGCGACGGCGCGACGGCCGTGCGCGACGCCCTGGTCACGGCGATCCAGACGGCCATCACGGGCGGCACCATCACGGGCCTCGCCGTTGCGGCGGGCGGTGCCGGACAACTGGTCCTGACGGCGACGGCGGCGGGCGCCGCCGGCGGTTTCCTGACCGTGGTGCCGGGGGCCAACGCCGCCGACCTGAGCGTCGACGCCATTTCCAACGGCTCCGTCGCCGACAACGCCGCGCAGAACGCCGACGACGCCAACACGGCGGCGCAGACCGCGCTGACCGCCGCCAACCAGGCGGGCGCGGACGCCGCGGCGGCCCTGACCGCGGCGCAGGCGGCGGCCAACCTGCCCGGGGCCGGCAGCGTCGCCCAGGCCTTCCTGACCGACACCCAGTCGCAGGTTTCGGCGACCAGCACGTCGATCGCATCCGCCGTGCGCGACGCCGCGGCGGCGGCCCAGTCCTTGGCAAGCGCCCAGGCCCAGGCCGACCTGGCGGGCGCCAACGTGGGCGCCATCGCCGCCGCCATCGAGGCCGCCAATTCCGCCGCGGTCGAGGCCGCCGACAGAGACGCGGAGACCGCCGCCAACGCGGCCGAATCGGCCCTGAGCCAAGCCGAAACGAGCGGCACGGCGGCCCTGACCCAGGCGCAGAGCGCCATCGCCGACGGCGCCGACCTGCTGCAACTGGCAACGTCCTTCGACCAGGTCACCCTGACAGGCACCCCGGCGGCCGGCGACCAGTTCACCCTGACCATCGATCCGACGCCCGGAGACGCGGGCAACGGCGACGCGGTCACCGTGACCGTCACGGCGGCGGACGGCGACACGGTGAATGACGTGCGGGATGCCCTGGTCGACGCGGTCAACAACAGCGCCGGCCTGCAGGATATCGCCGTGGCATCGGCGAGCAACGGCGACGGCGGCCTGATCGTCGCCGCCGCGACATCCGGCACCAGCATCGGCGTGTCGGTGACGGAAGACGGCGCCGCAACGGGTGTCGAAAGCGCCTCGTCGCAGATCCTGGCGGCCCTAACCGCCGCCAGCGCGGCAAAGGCGGTGATCGACGGACTGTTCGCGGGCGAAGAACTTCCCAACGACGCGGGAACGCAGACGGCGACCGCCCTGGACAACGTAGTGGCGGCACTGGACGCGGCCATCGCCGTGACCCGCCAGACCGTCTCGGTCACGCTCGGTGGCAGCCTGGAGATTGGCGATACCCTGTCGGTCACCGTCGACGGCACCACTGTCAACGTCACCGTGGGAGCCGGAACCGGCGGCCTGACGACCCTGGCGGCGGCGCGCAACGCGCTCGTCACCGCACTCAACGACAATGTCACCATCGCCGGCAAGGTGACCGCCGCGGCGGCGTTCCAGGACGGCGAGCTGATCCTGCTGTCCGACGACCCGACAAGCGCCTTCATTCCCGTTTCATCGGCGGCGACCAATTTCGACAGCGATGCGCTGGCGCCCACCCTTTCCACCGCGCGCACGGGTACGGAATCGGCGCTGCGGGCGTTGCGCAACGGCCTGGACCAGGCATCGACCATCGCCGAGACGATCCAGGAAGCAGTAACCCAGGCCAGCGAGGCGGCGACCTTCGCGCGCTTCGCGGCCTCCGGCGGCACCTTCGACCCGGACAACAATCCCGCCACGGACAACAGCGTCGACTTCCTGACGGGCCTGGATCCGACGAACGCGGCCGATACGATCACCGCCGCCAATACGATCGAACTGGCGCTGACGGGCGCCAACACGACGACCTTCGACTTCGTCTCCGCCGCCCAGTTCCTGGCGGACATCGCGGAAAGCTTCGTGCCCGATGCCCTGAAGGGCGCGGCCACGGCGAACGCCCAGGCGACCATCGCCCAGCAGGCGGCGTTCCAGGCGGCATCGGGCCTCAGCCAATTCGAACAGGCGATCGAAAAGGCCCGCAACGAGGCCGAACTGCGGGCCCAGCAGGAAGCCCGCGACGCCGTGCCGATCGCCGGCGACGACACGGCGACCACGGACGAAGACACCGCGATCACCTTCGACCTTCTGGGCAACGACACGCGGACCGACGGCGATGCCCTGACCAGCGCCACCATCGCCTCGGTCGGCCAGCCGACGAACGGCAAGGTGACCATCGTGCCGCAGGTCGACAAGGTGACCATCTCGGGCACGCCCGACAGCGGCGATCAGGTACGCATCGCCGTCAACGGTCAGACCTTTACCTTTACGGTAAGCAGCCAATCGACGGCCGATGAGGTGCGTGACGCCTTCATCACCCAGATCAACAACACCCTGGGGGCCTCGACGGTGCTCCGCGCCTCGGCCGGGTCCGGCACGGGCGAAATCCTGCTCACCGCCGCCGTCGCCGGGCAGCCGCTCAGCACCTCGAGCAGCACGCCAACGGACGCCAACGGCAGCCTGACGGTCACCGACACGACCGTCACCGGGAACGGCCTGGTCCGCTATACGCCCAACGCCAACTTCAACGGCACGGAAACCTTCACCTATACCGTGTCCAACGGCGCCACGCCGCCGGCCTTCGACACGGCGACGGTGACCGTCCAGGTCACGGCCGTGAACGACAATCCGGACGCAAAGGACGATTTCGCGACCACGTCCGGCGACAGTGCCACCGTATCGAAGACCGCAGCCGCGGGCCTGCTCAGCAACGACACGGACATCGACACGGGCGACAGCTTGACCATCATCAAGGTGGGCGGAAGCGCTGGCAATGTCGGCAACGCCATTCCGGTGACGCTGACCCTGCCCGACAACACGACGGCCCAGGCCCTGGTCACCATCACCGCCGACGGCAGCTTCACGGTCAACCCGAACGGCCAGTTCGAAGCGTTGGCCGCCGGCCAGTCGGCCACCGGCACCCTGACCTACACGGTTTCCGACGGCCACGCCGGCACCGACGACCAGACCATCGCGCTCATCCCGACTCAGGCTAATGTCGCCGCCGTCAATCAGGTCTCCGCCGTGACCATCGCCGGCACGCCGGACACGGGCGACGTCTTCTCGATTTCCATCAACGGCAACCCCTTCACGTTCACGGTTGGTGCGCAGTCGACCCTGGCCGGGGTGCGCAACGCCTTCATCAACGCCATCAACGCCAATTCGACGCTGAACGGCATCGTCTCCGCGTCGGCAGGCGCCCCGGACGGCGACATCAAGCTGACGGCCAAGGCGGCGGGCGGCGCGTTCACCATCGACAGCGTGAATTTCACCGACAACGGCGCCGCATCGGGCCTCGGCATCAGTCACGCCGTGACCACGGCGGCCGTGGCACCGGTCGCCCAGGTTTCAACCTACACGGTCGGCGGCACGGTCGAGCGTGGCGACGTGTTCGAGATCACCGTCAACGGCACGAAAATTTCCCACACGGTGGCCACGGAAACGACGGCGGCGCAGGTCCGCGACGCCCTGATCGCCAAGCTGAACGGCAACAGCGTCGTCGCCGGCAAGGTCACGGCGTCGGCCGGCACGGGCGGCGAGGTGGTGGTCACGTCCAAGATCGCAGGCCAGGCATTCACGACCTCGGCCCAGGCGATCAACGCGGGCACGGACGTGGCGACCCTGGCCGTGACCATCACCGGTTCCAACGATGCGCCGGTCGCCGACGCCGGGACGGCCAGCGGCGACGAGGACACGACCATCACCGGCACGGTCACGGCGATCGACCCGGACGCGGGCGACAGCAAGACATTCTCTCTGGCGCCGGGCGGCCAGGCGGCCAACGGGACGGTGACGGTCAATCCGGACGGAACCTTCAGCTACGTGCCGAAGGCGAATTTCAACGGCACCGACAGCTTCACTTTCCGTGTCGTCGATGCGGCCGGCCTGTCGAGCACGGCAAAGGTGACGTTGACGGTCAATTCCGTGAACGACAATCCGGTCACGCTGCCGGACAGCGCGACGACGGACACCTCCACCCCGGTCACGATCAGCGTACGGACCAACGATTCCGACGTCGAAGACGCCCGCGAGGCCCTGACGGTGGCGATCGAGACGACACCCGCCTTCGGCACCGTGTCGGTCAACAGCTCCACGGGCATCATCACCTACACGCCCGACGCGGCCAACCAGGCGGTGATCGACATTCCCGACGGCCAAACCCTGACCGACACCTTCACCTACCGCCTGACCGACACCAATGGCGGGTTCACCATCGAGACGGTGACGGTGACGATCAGCGGCGCAAACGATGCCCCGGTGACACAGGCGGACAGCGTCAACGTCGACGAGAACGCGGCGGTGACCTTCGACCCGCTGGCCAACGACGTGGATCCCGACGGCGATACCCTGTCGCTCAACGGCAATCCACCGACGCCGACCCATGGCACGGTCGCCTTCAACGCCGACAACACGATCACCTACACGACCAACAACTCGACCGCCGTCAACGCCCTGGCCGTGGGCCAGACGCTGACGGACAGCTTCACCTACACGGTCTCCGACGGAAACGGGTCGCTGGTGCAGGAAACGGTCACGGTCACCATCAACGGCGTCAACGACGCGCCCGACGCGGTGAACGACACGCGCGCAACGCGGGCCGACCGCACCAACGTGGTGATCGACGTGCTGGCCAACGACACGGACGTCGACAGCGACGACAGTGCGTCGACCTTCACTATCACCTCGGCGTCCTCGGCCCTGGGCGGCACGGTCACCGTCAACACCGGACCGCAGGCGCAGTCGAACCTGTTGACCTTGGGCGGCACGGTTCAGAACAGCGACGTCTATTCGGTCACCATCGACGGAACCACGGTTTCGGTGACCGTCAGCAGCCAGACGACCATCGCCCAGGTTCGCGACGCCCTGGTCTCCGCGATCAATGGTAACGCAACGATCGGCCTCGTGGTGACCGCGGAGGCGGGAACCGCCGATGGCGCCATCGTCATCACCGGCGACGCGCCGGGAGCGCCTTTCCTCATCACCGCGGCCGCCGCAAACGGCAGCACGACAGCCGACAATACGGCGACGGTCAGCCTGCGCAACCCGGCGGTCGGCGGGCGCGAGAGCCTGACGTACGATCCGTCCGGCGCGGGCAATCTGCTGGCGCTGGCGCGCGGCGAAACGATCGTCGACACCGTCACCTACACGATCCAGGATTCCCACGGCGCCACCGACACGGCGACGGTGCAGGTCACCATAACCGGCGTCAACGACGCCCCGGTAACGGCGGCGGACACTGGCGCGGCCGTCGAGGACGGCCCAGTCGTGCAGTTCGACGTGCTGGGAAACGACACGGATGTCGACAACGGCGACGTGCTGACAGTCGTCAACGCCGTGACCACGGACCTGGATCCGTCCGGCAATCCCATCGACCTCATCGCAGACGGCGTGATCGCCCTTTCCGGCCTGCCGGGCGGTCCCATTACCTTCAATCCGACAACGGGCGCCTTCGACAACCTCGCCGAAGGCGAGACCTTCACCCTGAACGTCACCTACACGGCCCGCGACTCCGATGGCGCTGAAACCACCGGCACCCTGACGGTCATCATCACCGGCACCAACGACGCGCCGGTCGTCGATGCGGTGGCGGAAGCGGTCAACGAGAACGCCTCGCTCAGCTTCAACCCGCTCATCCACTTCTCGGACATCGACTCGGACGAGGACGGCTCGGGCCTGCAACTCGCCGATTTCGCACCGACCTCGGCGCTGGGCGTGCCCGTCACCGTCGTCGGCGGCGGTGTCCTGACGGACCAGGTGACGGAGCTTGACCTGACGCCCTTCACCTTCGCGAGCGGCGGCAGCGTCTTCGTCAGCCTTTCCGGCAGCGGCACGGGATCGGCCTCCGTCGCCCCCTCGCCCACGGACACCCCGGCCGATGTCGCCGCCGCCCTGGTCAGCCAGATCAACAGCCAGACGGGCACCACCGGGGTCAGCGCCACACAAACCGGCGGCGTCATCACGCTGACCGGCTCCGGCGGCAATCCGTTCAGCGTATTCGCGGACGTGGACCACGATGCCATCACCACGACGACCACGACCCTGGTCGACGGCAATCCGCTGCCCGGCGAGGTGCAGGCGATCGCGGAGACCCAGGCGGCCGGCGGCGGCCTGCCCGAGGTCACCCAGGTCAACCTGGACGCCGTCGCCGGCGGCACGGCCTTCGCCGGCGGCGGCACCATCACCATCGACATCGACGGCCAGCCGGTTTCCGTGGCGGTCTTCGCCGGCGATGCGACGGCGACCATCGCGTCGCTCCTGGTCACCGCCATCAACACCAGCCTGACCGGCTTCTCGGCCTCCAACACGAACGGCACCCTGGAAATCACGACCCTGCCGGACGTGCCCTTCACCGTCGGCGGCACCTTCGAGGAGGGCGGACCGGACGTGCTCAGCCCGGCGCCCCTGGTTGTCGCCAACATCCCGGGCACGCCGTCACTCATCTATGACATCACCAGCCAGACCCAGTTCGACGATCTGGCCGTCGGCCAGACCCGCACCGACTTCGTTACGGTCACCGTCACCGACACACACGGCGGCACAACGACCAGCCAGATCGCCGTCACCATCACGGGCACCAACGACGCACCGGTGGCGGTTGCCGACACGGGAACGACGGACGAAGCCTCGGTCCTCACCGTCGACGCGGCGAACGGTCTTCTCGCCAACGACGCTGACGTGGACACCTCCGACATCCTGACCGTCTCGGCGGTGGACGGCATCGCCCTCGACGTGGGCAATCCGGTGACGCTCTCCAACGGCGGCGTTATCACCATCAACTTGGACGGCAGCTACTCCTTCGACCCCTCGGGCCAGTTCGAGGACCTTACCGACGGCGAGACCCGGACCGAAACCGTCACCTACACCGTCTCCGACGGACAGGGCGGCACAAGCGACGCCACGCTGACAGTTACCGTCACCGGCACCAACGACGTGCCGGTGGTGACGGTGGTCTCCGCACCGGCGGCGTTCACCGAGGACGGCCCCGCAGTCGCGGTCGATCCGGCGCTCACGGTCGCCGATATCGACAGCCCGGCCCTGGTCAGCGCCACCGTCTCCATCTCGGGCGGGTTCACCGCCAGCGAAGACGTGCTGTCGTTCACGCCGGTCGGTTCCATCACCGGCGCCTACAACGCGGCAACCGGTGTCCTCACGCTGACCGGGGTGGGTACACCGGCCGAATATCAGAGCGTCCTGCAGTCCGTCACCTATCAGAACACCAATATCGGCAACCCGGACACCACGACGCGAACCATCACCTTCCAGGTGGACGACGGCGCCGCGTTCAACAACCTGTCCAACGTCGCGACCGCCACCGTCAACGTCACCGCCGTCAATGACAACCCGGTCATCACCCTGTCCACCGGCACGGCGACGTTCGAGGAAGCGGGTCCGGCCGTCCTGCTTGACACGGCGTTGTCCGTGACGGACGTGGACTCGCCCGATTTCGATACCGGCCAGGTCGTCGTCGCGATCACCAACGGGACCCCGGACGACCGCCTGATCATTCAGAACGTGGGAGGCATCAGCACTTCGGGCGCGAGCGTCCTGTTCAACGGCACGGAGATCGGCACTTTCACGGGTGGTACCAGCGGTTCGGCGCCGCTGACCGTGACCCTGGACGCGGATGCCACGCCCGCGGCGGTGACCGCCCTGGGGCAGGCCATCGCCTTCAACAACCTGAAGGTCATTCCGGACACGACCCCGCGCGTCATCACCATCGACGTCCTGGACGGCGACGGCGGCTCGGCCGGCGACACGATCACGATGACGGTGCTGCTCGAAGGCGGGTTGACGCGCAACGACTTCAACGGCACGGTCGATACCGACTGGTTCAACGGCGCCAACTGGTCGGTCGGTACGCCGCCGGACCTGGACGACGTGGCCATCATCAACGCGCCCGTCACCTTCAACAATACGGGTCTGCCCGAGACCATCGCCAAACTGCTGATCAACCCGGCGGTGACAATGACCGCGGCGCAGGGCGGTCTGAACATCCTGGGTTCGTCCGAAGTCGATGTCAGCGGCACCCTTCTGATCTCGGGCGGGGTCGTTCAGGGCACGGGGTCGCTCAACGTCAAGGGCACGGTCGAACTGGCCGGCGGCGCACTGGGACTGGCCGGCGTCAGCCTTGCCGCGGGAAGCTTCCTCAACGCCGTCGGCACGGGAAGCCAGCTGAATTCGCCACTGACCACCGATGCCACCTCGACGATCACCGTCGGCGGCCCGACAAATACGGGCCCGGTCGACCTGACCATCGCGCAGGGCTTCACCAACAACGGCAACCTGGTCATCGACAACGCCGATGCGGCGGCGGCCGATTCGGCCGTTCTGGTTGCCGCGGGCGTGCTGACCAACGCCGGCACGATCACTTTCGCCGATACGACCGCGGGCGGCGGCTTGCGCATCATCGACGGCGATATCGAAAACCTCGGCACCATCACCCTGACGAGCACGAACGCGACCATCGCCAATGCCGGGCACGTCTTCGATACCGCGAACGGCACCATCGACATCGTCGGCACCAACGCCCTGACCATCGCCGGCGGCACCACGGTGATCGGCACCAATACGGTGCTGACCGACAACACCAGCGGCACCATCGCCTTCACCGGCGCGGCGACCCTGGCGCTGGAAAGCGACGCGGGCATCGTTTCCACGGACCCGACCATCGATTTCGGCGGCCCGTCGGACGCCGTCACGGTGACCAGTACCGACCTGACGTCACACAATTTCGGCATCGATGCCGGCGCGACCCTGACCCTGACCGGCAACGATCAGTTCACCGGCACGGTCAACCTGGGCGTTGCCGGCACCTTGGCGGTCAAAGGCCTCGGCAACCAGATTCTCGGCGGCCTTGCCATCGACCCCACCAGCGGCGCGTTGTCCCTGGTCGCGGACGACACGGCCGGCGACACGGATCTGGCGATCGCCCAGGGCTTCATCAACCAAAGGACCATCACGCTCGACAACGCCGGCGCCGCGGCGCACGGCGTGACCCTGAGCGTGGCCGGCACGGGCTTGGTGAACCTGGGCACCCTGACCGTCAGCGACACCGGCGGCGGCGGCGGCAACCGGTTCATCTTCGGCGCCATAGACAACGAGAACGGGGCGATCGTCCTGCAGACCGACGCCACCGTCGCCAACAGCGGCAGCGAGTTCGAGAACAACGGCGGCACCATCAATGTCGGCACATCGACCCTGACCGTGAACGGCGGCGGGTTCATCCTCGGCGCCGGCTCGGTCCTGTTGGGCAGCGGCCAGATCGACCTTACCGGCTCAGTCGGATTGAAGATCGACACGGCCTTCACTCTCGCCGCCACCGCGCCGGACCTGACGCTGTCCGGCACCGTCGCCATCGGCAGCGACACGGCCACCCCGGCGAGCCTGACGATCGCCGACGGCAAGACCTTGACGTTGAGCGGCGACAGCGTCGATGCGCTCGTCACTCTGGTCGTGAACGGCGTCCTCAACGTGGACGGCGCGGGCACGGCCGTCGCCGGCGACATCACGGTCAACGGGCCGAACGGCGCCTTCGCCGCCGCCGCCGGGGCGACGGCGACGATCACCGGCGCGATCCAGAATGTCGGCGGCCACATCACGGTCGGCGCCGGCGCGACCCTGATCGTTGACGGCGCAAGCATCACGAACTCCGGCATCATCGACGGCACCGGCACGATCCAGCTGGTGAACGGCGCGACCATCTCCGGCGACGGGGCGATCGATGTCGCCGGCTCGGGCACGGGTACGCTCACCATCAATGGCGACGTGGGCGACGCGGCGATCAGCGCATTCGACGACACGACCGTCGTGATTGACATCAACAGTTCGGTCGACAAGGACCTGCTGACCGTCAACACCATCGACCTGACGGACGCGGGCGACACGCTGGAGCTGAACTTCGGGCCGACCTTCGACCCGTCCGTCGACGGCCAGACCTTCACCATCATCAACTACGCGTCCCACGCCGGCGCGGCCAACGTCTTCGACACCGTCATCCACAACCTGGGCCCGGAATTCTCGGTCACCGTCGATTACGGATCGGGCACCGCCGACGCCATTTCCGTCACCGTCAACCGAAACCCGGTGGCAGGGGCCGACACAGGCGCGACGGACGAGGACACGGTCCTGACCGTCGATGCCGTCAATGGCGTTCTCGCCAACGACACGGACGCGGACATAGCGACCGGCTTGAGCGTCACCGCCGTCAACGGCGCGCCGGGCGCCGTCGGCGTCGCCACGCCGCTGCCTTCCGGGGCGCTGCTGACGCTGAGCGCCGACGGGTCTTATATATACGATCCACGCGGCGCACCGTCCTTTGACGCCCTGGGAGAGGGCGCCTCGACCACGGACAGCTTCTCCTACGAAGTCTCGGACGGCGTCGGCGGCACGGCAACCGGGACGGTTACCCTGACGATCACGGGCGTCAACGACGCGCCGGTGGTGACCGCCATCGCCGGCCCGGTGGCGTTCACCGAGGACGCGCCGGCCGTCGTCATCGACGGCTCCCTGACAGTGAGCGATATCGACAGCCCGACCCTGGCCGGCGCCACCATCACCATCTCCGGTGGTTTCGTCGCCACCGAGGACGTGCTCGACTTCACGGCCGTCGGCAACATCACGGGCACTTACAACCCGGCGACCGGGGTTCTGACGCTGACGGGCGCGGACACCGTCGCCAATTACGAGGCGGCGCTCCGCGCCGTCACCTACCAGAACACCAATACCGGCAACCCGGACGTCACGCCGCGCACGGTCAGCTTCCAGGTGGACGACGGCGCCGCGGCCGGCAACCTGTCCAACGTGGCGACCGCGACCGTCACCGTCACCGCCGTCAACGACGCACCGGTGGCCGTGGCCGATACCGCGATCACCGACGAGGACACGGTATTCACCGCCACCGTGCCGGGCGTCCTGGGCAACGACACGGATGTCGACACCCCGGCGGCCAGCCTGACCGTGACGGCCCTGAACAACAATCCGGGCGCAGTCGGCGCGGCCACCCTGCTGCCTTCCGGAGCACTGCTGACGCTGAACGCCAATGGGTCGTACACCTATGATCCGAACGGCGCATTCGAGACCCTGGCCCAGGGCGCCACGGCGACCGACAGCTTCACCTACGAGGTGTCCGACGGCGCCGGCGGCACGGCGACGGAGACGGTCACCATCACCATCAACGGCGTCAATGACGCGCCGGTGGCGGTCGCCGACACGGGCACGACGGACGAGGATTCGGTCCTGACGGTCACGGCGGCAAACGGCGTCCTGGCCAACGACACGGATATCGACACGCCGGCGGCCAATCTGGTCGTCAGCGCCGTCAACGGCGTTCCCGGCAACGTCGGGGTTGCCACCGCGCTGGACTCCGGCGCGCTGCTGACCCTGAACGCCGACGGCTCCTACAGCTACGATCCCAACGGCGCCTTCGAAAACCTGGGCGAGGGCGCCCCGACGACCGACAGCTTCACGTACGAGGTTTCGGACGGCCTCGGCGGCACGGCGACCGAGACCGTGACGCTGACCATCACCGGCGTCAACGACGCGCCCGTGGTGACCGTCAATGCCGGGCCCGCGACCTTCACCGAGGACGGACCGGGGGTCGTCGTCGACGGCGCGTTGACGGTTGCCGACATCGACAGTCCGAACTTGGCCGGCGCCACGGTGTCGATCACCGGCGGGTTCCAGACCAGCGAGGACGTGCTTAATTTCACCGACACGCCGAACATCACGGGATCCTATGATGCGGCGACAGGCATCCTGACGCTGAGCGGCACGGACAGCGTCGCCAACTACGAAGCGGCGCTGCGCTCGGTCACCTACCAGAATACCAATACCGGCAACCCCGACATCACGGCGCGCACGATCAGCTTCCAGGTGGACGACGGCGCCGCGGCAAGCAACCTGTCCAACGTCGCGACGGTCACCGTCAACGTCACGCCGGTCAACGACGCCCCGGTCGTCCTCGGCGCCACGGACAACCTGCGCGCCGTGCAGTTCGACGGTATCGACGACTTCGTCCGGGTGCTCGATCCGACGACGCTTTTGCCGACCGTGGCTAACGAGCCGTTCACCGTCGAAGCCTGGATCCAGGTTCCCGCCAACACGGTCAGTTCGCCCCTGATGTCCATCGGCGCGAACGCCGGCCTGACTGGTCTTGAACTTGGCATCGGCGCCGGAGACAACTTCACCGCCACCACGGCCGACGGCACTGTCACGGCAACGAGCGCCGCCGCCGTCAACGATGGCGGCTGGCACCATGTGGCCATCAGCTATGACGGCACAAGCCTGCACACCTATGTCGACGGTCAGCTCAGCGGAACGGCGGTTCCGGTGGCGCTCGATCTCACCGCCGGCGACATCGTCTTCGGCCAGTCCCTCGACGGTCTCAGCCACTTCAAGGGCGCGGTGGACGACATCCGCTTCTGGTCAGACGCCCGCACGGCCGACGAAATCGCCGACAACTATCAGCGCGCCGACCTGCCACCCGATCCCAACCTGGAAGCCCGCTACACCCTCGACAATCCCGATTTCGACGCCGTCGACAACGATCCGTCGCTCATCGACGTCACGGGGAACGGCCACGAACTGGATGCCGGCGGGCCGCCCAGTGACCGGTTCAACGATTATCTGGTGCTCGACGGCGTCAACGACTACGTCAATTACAGCCAGATCAACCCGATCAACGGCACCGGCAACATCACCATCGCGGCCTGGATCCGGCCCGACGACCTGACCGGGACCCAGACCATCGCCGCGATCGGTGATCCGACCACGGGCGTCCAGTTCCAGTTGAACGGCAACGGCCTGCGCCTCGCCTCCGACACGGCGGCGGCCGGTGGTGCCGGCCTGTCGCTGACCGCGGGCGAGTGGAACCATGTCGCCGTCAGTTACAACAGTGCGACCGGCACGGTGGAATACTTCGTCAACGGTGTTTCTTTGGGTGGCGATGGAGCCGGCACAAGCACGATCACCGGCGCCACCTCCCTCGCCATCGGCGCCAACAACGGCGATGGGACACTGACCACTACCCCCACCGACATCTTCGGCGGTGATATCGCCCAGGTCCGCATCTACGACACGCTCCTGGACGCCACGGCCGTCACCCAGTCCATGAACGACGCCCACTTCGACGGGCAGACCCCCTCCAACCTCGTCAACGAGTTCCCGCTCGACGGCTTCCTCGGCAACGGCGTCTTCAATTTCGACCAGCCGCCCCTTGCACAAGGCACGCTCGAAAACGGCGCCGCCTTCTCCGACGACACGCCGACGCTGATCGGCCCGAACATCTTGGCCGGCGGCGTCCAGTTCATCGGCGATGCAAGCAATTTGGGTGCAGGCTTCGGCGCGAACATCACCGGTTCGTTGGCGGCGGGCACGATCACCAATCAAGTCACCGTTGAAATTAACGTCAAATTCGACGACCTGACCGGGCAGCAAAACTTCCTGGATTTCCGGGATACGAACGATGGTTCCCGGTTCGTGCTGTTCAAGGACCCGACGACGCACGAAATTAAGGTGTTTGTCGGCAACAATGCGGGCGGCAATACGCAGTCCTTCGGTACGGGTGTCATCGCGCAAGATGGCCTATGGACCCACTTTGCCCTTACCTTCGACGGTACTTTGGCGAGGGTTTTCGCCGATGGCGAAGAAGTAGCAAGCGCGGCACTCACGAACTTCGATTTCAACCCGAGCTTTGCCACGAGCGTGTCCGTGGGCTCGGACGGCGGCCTAGGGTCACCGCTGATTGGTACGGTCAGCGATGTCCGCGTGTGGAACGTGGCCCGCGAGGGCTTTGAAATTGACGACAATTACGACGCGCCGGTGCCGTCGGATTCCAACGGCCTTGTAATCAACTATCCGCTCTCGGACGGCGCCGACGGTCAAGTCGTCACGAGCGTTACCAACGTGGTCGACGGCACGACGGCGACGATCACCGGCAACGACGGCACGGCGGTAACATTTGTCAACACGGCGCCCGACATCTTCGGCGGCGTCGCGACACCGATCATCGCCCAGGAAGACACGCTCCTGCGCGGCCGGATCGAAGCCGCCGACTTCGAAGGCGACGCCCTCACCTTTACCGCCGCCGTAGATGCGCCGACCACCGCAGGCGGCACGGTGACGATCAACGCCGACGGCACCTACGAATACACGCCAGCGGCCAACTACAACGGCCCCGACAGCTTCCAGGTCACCGTCACCGACGCCGGCACGCCGCCGCAACCGACGACCCAGACCATCACGATCGACGTGCAGCCGGTCAACGACGCGCCGGTCGCCGCGGCCGACACGGGTGCGACGAACGAGGACACGATCCTGTCGGTCAACGCCATCACTGGCGTTCTCGCCAACGACACGGACGTGGATACCGGCGACGTCCTAACGGTCACGGCGCTTAACGGCGATCCAGGCGCCGTCGGCGTCGCCACCCTGCTGCCCTCGGGCGCGCTGCTGACGCTCAACACCGACGGCTCCTATACCTACGATCCCAACGGCGCCTTCGAATTCCTGGCCCAGGGGGCGACGGCACCGGATACGTTCACCTACGAG
>PFFW01000015.1:8440-63472 GCA_002781745.1 Rhodospirillales bacterium CG15_BIG_FIL_POST_REV_8_21_14_020_66_15 | reverse complement strand
CGATCATGGCCTTACCGAGAAGCGCCATGGGCGCGTCGCCCGCGCCGTCCCAGGCGACCTGCCGCACGGCCCCCATGGCGAAGGCGACGGCGACGATGGCTAGGAAGATGACGTTCATCGGGGCGGCTCCCTGTCTGCCCCTTGGGGCGGGACATCGGCGGCGGGCGCGTCGAGGATCGGGTCGGCGGCCATGACCGGCGCTCGGCGCAGGACTTCACGGTGCAGGATGTAAAGGCCCGACGCAATGATGACCGCGCTGCCGGCCCAGGTCAGCCAGTCGGGCAGGTCGCCCCACACCAGGAAGCCCAGGATCGCCGCGAAGAACAGGTTGCAGTACTTGAAGGGCGCGAGCAACGCCGCCTCGCCGTATTGGAACGCCTCGATCAGCAGGAAATGGGCCGAGGTCCAGATCAGGCTGGCCATGATGATGATCAGCCAGTGCACCCCCGAAAGCGGCAGCCAGTCGTAGGGCGGCACGAACAGGCCAGTCGCCGCTGCGATTACCATCATGGTGAACAGCATGGAATGAGTCGTCTCGCGCCCCGACGCACCCCGCGTGATCAGGTCGCGGACGGATTCGCCGAGCGCCGCCAAGAGGATCATCACGGCCGCCCATTGGAACGCGTCGCCCGCCGGCCGCACGATGATCAGCACGCCGACGAAGCCGGCGATGACCGCGCACCAGCGGCGCCAGCCGACCAGTTCGCCGATGAACATCGGCGCCAGGGCGGTCAGCAGGATCGGGCTGGCGAACAGGATCGAGGTCGCCGTGGCCAGCGGCAGGTCGCCGATCCCGATCAGGTAGGTGAAGGTGGCGACGGCCGCCGTCAGGCCACGCGCCAGGTGCAGCCGCCATTTCTGCGGCTTCAGGGCCTTGGCGCCGCGCGTGCCCAGGGTCGCCATGATCAGGGCGAACCCGGCGATCACGCCGCGGATGAACATGATCTGGCCCGGCGGCAGTTCCTCGGCGAGATACTTGAGTCCGGCGTCGGAAATCGTCAAAAGCGCACCGCCGGCGACCGCCAGGGCGATGGCCCGGCCGGGCGCCGCGGACCCCTGCATGGCCGCCATGATGGCCATCAGCCGCCCCCCGCCCCTGCCCCGCCTGCCGTCGTCATGGCGGTGTTATCCGGTCCGGAAAGTCGCTGAACAGGCTTTCGGCGCCCCAGTCATAGAATTTCCGGGCCGCCGTCGGCTCGTTCACCGTATAGACGCGCAGCGCGTATCCCGCGGCGACGATCTCCTGCGCCCGTTTCCGCGTCAGGTGCCGCGCGCCGGCGTGCAGCGCCGTCGCGCCCAGCGCGTCGCAGCGCGCCTGCCAGTCCCCGGGCACCTTGCCGACCAGCAGGGCGCGGGGAAACTCCGGCGCCTGGTCGGCGGCGGCGGCCAGCGCCTTTTCGGAAAAACTGGACAACAGCGGAGCCGGCAGGGTCGCGGGCCAGCTTTCCTGCAGGGTCTTGGCGGCGATCACGCCTGTCGTGGCCTCCTGGTCCCGCGACGGCTTCAGTTCCACGTTGGCGCCGAGGTTCAGGCGGCCCAGCACGGCCAGCGCCTGGTGCAGCGACGGAATGCGCTCGCCCCGGAAGGCGGGAGAGAACCAGGAACCGGCGTCGAGCCCGCGCAGGTCCTCCCAGCGGTGGTCGGCCAGCCGCCCAACACCGTTCGTGGTGCGCTCCAGCGTCTCGTCATGGAACAGGACGGGGGTTCCTTCGGCCGTCAGCATGACGTCGAACTCGACCCATCGGGCGCCCAGTTCGTGGGCCTTGCGCAGGCCGACAAGGGTGTTTTCCGGCGCGTGGCCGGCGGCCCCGCGGTGGCCGATGACCTTCGGCAGCTCGGCGGCGGGCTGTAGGCGACGGTCGGTATTCAAGGGAGGGATCCCCAACATGAAAATCGTTGTCTTTCTGCCGATTAGCGAGCAGGCTTACAAGACCTTTCTCACAAGAATACCCACGAATAAGAAAAGAGGATCGGGATGGATGACACCCTGAAGGATCGGGCGCTTAGGTTTCACTCGGAGCCGGTGCCCGGTAAGCTGGAGATCACCCCCACCAAACCGCTCGCGACACAAAGCGATTTGGCGCTGGCCTATTCGCCCGGAGTCGCGTTTGCCTGCCTGGCGATCAAGGACGACCCCGAACAGGTCGCCAAGCTGACCGGCCGCCAGAACCTGGTGGCCGTCATCTCCAACGGCACCGCCGTGCTGGGCTTGGGCAACATCGGCGGCCTAGCGGCCAAGCCGGTGATGGAGGGCAAGGCCGTCCTGTTCAAGAAGTTCGCCGGCATCAACGTGTTCGACATCGAACTGAACGAGACCGATCCCGAGAAGTTGGTCGACATCATCGCCGCCATGGAGCCGACCTTCGGCGCCATCAACCTGGAGGACATCAAGTCGCCCGACTGCTTCATCCTGGAGCAGAAGCTAAAGGCGCGCATGGGCATTCCCGTGTTCCACGACGACCAGCACGGCACGGCGATCGTCGTCTGTGCGGCGCTGACCAACGGCCTGCGCGTGGTCGGCAAGGAGATGTCGAAGATCAAGGTGGTGTCGACGGGCGGCGGGGCGGCCGGCATCGCCTGCCTGAACCTGATGGTCTCCATGGGCGTGAGACGCGACAACATCGTCCTGGTCGACCACGTGGGCGTGGTATTCGAGGGCCGCACCGAAGACATGACCGACCAAAAGGCGGAATATGCGGCCAAGACCAATGCCCGCACCCTGGCCGAGGCCGTGCGCGGGGCGGACGTGTTCCTGGGCCTGTCCGCCGCCGGCATCCTGAAGAAGGACATGGTCGAGACGATGGCCGACCGCCCGTTCATCTTGGCGCTCGCCAACCCGGACCCGGAAATCCTGCCCGAGGACGCCCGTGCGGCGAACTCCCAGGCGGTGATCTGCACGGGCCGTTCGGACTACCCGAACCAGGTCAACAACGTGCTGTGCTTTCCCTTCATCTTCCGCGGCGCGCTCGACTGCGGCGCCACGACCATCAACGAGGAGATGAAGCTGGCGGCCGTGCGGGCCATCGCCGACCTGACCATGGCCGAAAGCTCGGAAACCGTGGCACGCACCTATTCGGGCGAGGACCTTCGGTTCGGCCCCGAATACCTGCTGCCCAAGCCCTTCGACATGCGCCTGATCGTCGAGGTCGCCACCGCCGTCGCGAAGGCAGCCATGGAGAGCGGCGTCGCCAAGCATCCGATCGCCGATTTCCATGCCTATCGCGATCAGCTGGAGCGCTTCGTGTTCCGTTCGGGCATGCTGATGAAGCCGATCTTCGAGCGCGCCAAGCAGGATCCAAAGCGCCTGGTCCTGGCCGAGGGCGAGAGCCACCGCGTGCTGCGCGCGGTCCAGGTCCTCGTCGACGAAGGAATCGCCAAGCCGATCCTGGTGGGCCGGCCCGACGTCATCGAGATGCGTATCGAACGGCTGGGCCTGCGCATCCGGCCAGGCCAGGACTTCGAAATCTGCAACCCGGAGAACGATCCCCGCTACGAGGAATATTGGCGGAGCTACCACGCCCTGATGGAACGCAAGGGTGTGTCACCGGGCGCGGCGCGCCAGATCATACGCACCAACAACACGGTGATCGCGGCGATCATGCTGAAACGGGGCGAGGCCGACGCCATGCTGTGCGGCGTGATCGGCCGCTACGACTATCACCTGCGCTACATGACGGACGTGGTGGGCAAGGCCCCCGGGGTGCGCGACGTGTCGGCGCTGAGCGTCCTGTTGCTGCCCAAGGGCACGTTCTTCCTGGTCGACACCCAGGTGACCCACGACCCGTCGGCCGAGGAAATCGCCGAGATGGCGCTGATGTCGGCGGAGTTCGTGCAGAGCTTCGGCGAAACGCCCAAGGTCGCCCTTCTGTCCCATTCCAATTTCGGCGCCGACGACACGCCGGACGCACGCAAGATGCGCGAGGCGCTGAACATGCTGCGCGAAAGGGCGCCGGAGCTGGAGGTCGAAGGCGAGATGCAGGCCGACGCTGCCGTCGACGAGGACGTTCGCAACCGCGTGTTCCCCAATTCGCGTCTCAAGGGCATGGCCAACCTGTTGGTGTTCCCCAACCGGGAGGCCGCCAACAACGCCTTCAACCTATTGAAGTCGCTTGACAACGGCCTGCCCATCGGGCCGATCCTGATCGGCACGGAAATGCCGGCGCATATCCTGACCAATGCGGTGACGGCGCGCGGGATCGTCAACATGGGGGCGCTGGCCGTGGTCGACGCCCAGGTGCGGGGCCGGCCCTAACGCCGGCGCTGCGTCAATCCCAGATTCTCTACGAACTCGCCGAACTGCAGGTCGGCATGGGCGATGTCGTAGATGATGTCGTGAAAACACACGCGAAGGTCCTGCATGCCCGCATAGCCCCTCGAGCGCATGCCCCGGATCAGTTCGTGCACGCGCTCCAAGCATTCGGCATGGTGGCCGGCGTGCCATTCCAGGCCGTCGTAGCCGAGGGCGCGCATGTGAGATTCCTCGTTCCGGAAATGGCCGACCAGACGCGCCACGAATTTCTCGAACGGCTCCTCGAATTCCTCGAGAATGCCGTCGACCAGCCGGGGCACGCATCCGTTGATGACCTCGACAAGCCCTTCGTGCTCGGGGTCGATGTCATTGAAGTAGATATAAAAAGTTTGCGGCAAGGTGAATTCCTGCCGTTCCAACCCTTCGGACATGCGACCTCCTCTCCCAGGTTGACCGGCGCCGACAGAGACCGGACGTAATCACGGCTGCGGCGGGAATGGCGGCGAACGTTCTCCATTTCATCCGATCAATTTTTACGATAACCCCCGCCCGTCGACCAATCCGCCATAATTGATCGACTTCCCAGAAGTCATTATATTCCATATACATTTGAAGAATATCCCAATACAACCGACGTAGCCAATATTTTGCAGAACGCATCCCAGAAAACGGTCGCGGCAGGTCTGTCCGCCGTCGCCATGCGGTCCGCCGTCTCGCCATCGGGATGTTCGGCCTGGAAACCTTGATCCGGATTCCGTACATCTAATCCGACAACCGACCACCTATTCCCGAACGGAGGCTTTCCCCTTGGCTTGGCATGGCAAACTGCTGCGCGTGAACCTGACCCGGGGCACCTGCACCCCGGAACCGCTGAACATGGACTGGGTCAAGCTCTACCTGGGCCAGCGCGGATTGGGGAGCAAGTATCTGTACGAGGAGATCGACCCGAAGATCGACCCCCTGGCGCCCGACAACAAGCTGATCTTCGCGACCGGGCCACTGACCGGCACCTGCGCGTCGACCGGTGGGCGCTATTCGGTCATCACCAAGGGGCCGCTGACGGGCACCATCGCCTGCTCAAACTCGGGCGGGCAGTTCGGCGGCGAACTGAAACAGGCCGGCTGGGACATGCTGATCATCGAAGGCAAGGCGGCGAAGCCCGTGTACCTGATGATCGTCGACGGCGCGGCCGAGATCATCGACGCCGAGGGATTCATCTGGGGCGAGACCGTGTGGGACACGGAAGACGCCATCAAGAAACGCCACCAGGATCCCCTGATCCGCGTCGCCTCCATCGGCGCCGCGGGCGAGGCCCTGGCGCGCTATGCCTGCATCATGAACGACCGCGACCGCGCGGCGGGGCGCTCCGGCGTCGGCGCCGTCATGGGCTCCAAGCTTCTGAAGGCCATCGCCGTGCGCGGCACCACGGGCGTCGCCGTGGACGACCCCAAGCGGTTCCTGGACGTGACCCGCGAGAAGCGCAGGGTTTTGGACCCCTCGCCCGCGCGCGCACGCTATTCCGGGCTCGGCACCATGGCCATGATGGACGTGACGCAGGCGCACGGATCGCTGCCGACGCTCAACTGCCGCGAGGTGCAGTTCGAGCATGTCCTGGACGTCAACGTGAAAAAGCAGCACGCGGTGCGCAGGACCGACGGCGAGGCCCCCTATCAGGGCAACAAGGCATGCTTCGCCTGCTCCATCGGCTGCGGGCGCATGGCCAAGATCGACCCCAACCATTTCTCCATCAAGGGCAAGGCGCGCTACCAGGGCGTCACCGGCGGCCTGGAATATGAAAGCGCCTATGCCGTCGGCCCCATGTGCGGCGTGCATGACGTCGAGGCCGCGACCTACGCCTCGGCCCTGTGCAACGAGCACGGCTTGGACCCCATCTCGTTCGGCGCCACCGTGGCGGCGGCCATGGAACTGTTCGAGATCGGCGCCCTCACCAGCGAACAGACCGAAGGCCGCGATTTCTCCTTCGGCAACGCGGAGGCGCTGTGCTGGGCCGCCGAGGTCACGGGCACGGCCCAGGGCTTCGGCAAGGACCTGGGCCTGGGCGCCATGCGCCTGTGCGAAAAGTACGGCCACCCTGATCTCGCCATGGTCGTCAAGGGCCAGGAGTTCCCGGGCTACGACCCGCGCGCCATGCAGGGCATGGCGCTGGGCTACGCGACCTCGAACCGGGGGGCCTGCCATCTCAAGGCGGCACCCTTCGTCGACGACTTCCAGCGCGTCACCACGGACGGCAAGGCCAAGATCGTCAAGGACAGCCAGGACTACGTGGCGGCCATCGATTCCTCGGGCCTCTGCACCTTCACCAAGGCGGCCTGGCAGGCCCCCGACTACGCCGACCAGATCGACGCTGCCTGCGAGGGTGACTGGACCGTCGAGCGCTTGCTGGAAATCGGCGAGCGCATCTACAACCTGGAGCGCCTGTTCAACAACGCCGCTGGCTTCACCGCCAAGGACGATACCCTGCCCAAGCGGGTGCTGACCGAACCCGCCAAGGGCGGGGCCGGCAAGGGCCGTGTGGCGGAACTGGACAAGATGCTGCCGGAATACTACGAACTGCGCGGCTGGACCCCCGACGGCGAGCCGACGACGCAGACCCTGCAGCGCCTGGGTCTGGCATGATCTCTCGTTCATCGTCACGTCCGCGAAAGCGGGAGTCCATGCGATGCGGGTTTCCGGATTCCCGCATGCGCGGGCATGACGAATTGGCAACCGGGTCGCCATGCTCATGAAAATCACGGTCAAGCTGATCGCCATGGACCCGTTTTCGCCGCCGGGGTTCGATGCCAACGGCATTGGCGTCTTCACCCTGGCCGACGGGTCGAGCCTGGAGGACCTGATCTCGGCCCTGAAGCTGCCGGACGGCGTGGGCGAGGCCTACATGACGTTGCTGAACGAGGACGCCGTGCCCATTTCCGGGCGCGCGGGCGTGGCGCTTTCCGACGGCGACGAGGTCACCGTGTTCCCGGCCATCAAGGGCGGCTGAGGTCCACGCTCGGGACCCCGCTCAAGTCCTCGACGGTCCGCATGCCGATGCAATCGGAAACCGGCCCGGCGGGCATCCCGCCGGGCCGGTTCCACGGCCGGATCGGAAATCCGGTTACTTGGAAATGCCGAGCATGCCCTTGGCCTTATGCAGGGTCTGCACGGACTCCTTGTGCTTGCCGGCCTTATGCAGGGCCTCGCCCTCGGCGCGTAGTTTCTTGATCTCGGTCATCTGCTGAGCGCTCAGCTTCGGGCTCTTGGCGAGGGCGGCGTCGATGGCCTTCATGTCCTTGGGGCAGGACGAGGCGAAGGCGGACGAGCCGGTTCCCAAGATCAGGGCCGCGGCGAACACGGCGGCGATAAGCTTCTTCATGGTGACTCTCCCGTTTTCAATGGGCGCCGGTACAGACCGACGCTCTACAGATAACAGGCTACGTCCGATATTTATTCCGCGGAATGCAAAAAAATCCGCCGAGACCGAAGGAGGTTCGGGCTCTAAAGCAGGTTCACCGGCGTCTTCAGGTAGGAAACCCCGTTTTCCTCGGGCGGCGGCAGCTGGCCGCCCCGCATGTTGACCTGCACCGAGGGAATGATGAGTGCGGGCATGGTGAGCTTGGCGTCGCGGCTGTCCCGCATGGCGGCGAAGGCTTCCGGGCCCGCGCAGTCCTTCAGGTGGACGTTGGCCGCCTTCTGCTCGGCCACGGTGCAGTGCATGACGACCTCGCGCCCGTTCGGCATGTAGTCGTGGCACAGGAAGATGCGGGCTTCGTCCGGCAGGGCCAGTATCTTCTGGATCGAGGCGTAAAGCCGGCGCGCGTCGCCGCCGGGAAAATCGCAACGCGCCGTGCCGTAGTCGGGCGCGAACAGAGTGTCGCCGACGAAGGCCGCGTCGCCGATCACGTAGGTGACGCAGGCGGGCGTGTGACCGGGCGTGTGCAGGACGCGCGCGGTCAGGTTGCCGATACGGAATTCCTCGCCGTCCGCGAACAGGCGGTCGAACTGCGAGCCGTCGGTGGCGAAGGCGTCCTCTGCGTTGAATATCTTCTTGAAGGTCGCCTGGACCGTGCCGACGTTGACGCCTATCCCGGTCTTTCCGCCCAGGCTATCCTTCACGTAAGGCGCCGCGGTCAAGTGGTCCGCATGGACGTGGGTTTCCAGCACCCATTCGACGCTCAGGCCGTCCTGGCCGACCTGATTGATGACGGCCTCGACGCTTTCCCCATAGGTGCGCCCGGCCGCCGCGTCATAGTCGAGCACGGGGTCGATGACCGCCGACGCCCCGGTTTCCGGGCAGGCGACGATATGCGTGATGGTAAAGGTGCGGTCGTCGAAGAACGAGATGACCTTGGGATTGAGAGCCATGGACGCTGGATTTCCTGCCCGGTTAATTCCCCACACTTCCGGTGTATTTACCAGCATTTCCGCCCGGGGGGAAACCCCGGGAGGTCCGGCGCGGGCCCCTAGGCTGTCCAGGTCCGGTGGAGGGTGGCCTTGTCCATCAGATAGGCGGGAATGGCCTCGACCCCGAGGCCCGACCCGGACGTCAGCCGACACCGCCCCTCGGGCATGGCGAGGCCGGGAATCTCGGCGCGCAAGGGGTTCGGGTTGGCATCGACCTCCAGCAGGCCGGGGCCGCCGACGGCGGCCAGCAGATGGGCCGAGGCCAGCAGGCCGATGCCGCCGCCCAGGTAATGCGGGCAGTAGGTGCGCCCACCCGCCAGGATCGCGCGAGCCACGGGCAGGCAGCCGGTGACACCCCCCCATTTGGCCATGTCGGGCTGGATATAGGTGAGGGCGCCGGCGGCCACGGCGGCGTCGAAATCGGCGGCGCCCGTGAAGTTCTCCCCAGCCGCAAGCGGAATGCCGCCATCGGCCGCCAGGCGGACCCAGTCGGCGGCAGGCGCGTCGGCGCGCAGAGGTTCCTCCAGCCAGCCGAGCCCCAGGCCGCGCGCGCCCTCGGTGAACGCCAGGGCGCCCGCAAGGTCCCAGGCCTGGTTGGCGTCGGAGAACAGGCGCTCGCCGGGCTGCAGCGTATCGCGCAGGACCGCCAGACCTGCAAGATCGGCGGCCGTGTCGAAGCCGACCTTGACCTTGAAGTTGCGGAAGCCGGCGGCCCGCGCCTCGGGCACCGCGTCCCGGGCGATGGCGATGTGGATACCGCTGGCGTATGCGGGTACGGCATCGGCCGCGTCCTCGGCGATGAAGCGGCGAAGCGGCAGACCGGCCTGGCGGGCGGCCAGGTCCCACAGGGCGATGTCGAGGCCGGCGATGGCCTGGCTGTAGGGACCGGGTTCGCCCGTCTGCAGCACCCGCACGCGGGTCCTGTCCCACATCAGGGCAATGGCGTCGGCGGGGGCGACGAAGGGACGGTCCGCCAGCAGCGGGGCCAGTTCCTCGATCGCCAGGCGCACCCGGTGCTCCGCCCCGCAGGCCGGAAAGTTGCACCAGATCTCGCCGAATCCGAAGGCGCCGCGGTCGTCCTCGACCCGCACGAACACGGCCGGACGGTCCCGCATGATGCCGAAGGAGGTTTCCACCGGGCGCGCGATGGCGACCCGCAGGGCCCAGGCTTCCAGCCGGCGCAGGCGGATTTCGCCCGCGGGAAAGGACCGCGCCGCGCCGGACGCGGGCTGACTGTTCAATGCCATGAAGCCCCCTTCAGTGATAGACATCCATAAGTCCATACGACTATAATATCGGCACTGTGTAACCGCAACGCCGGAACGACGCTCCATGCTGCCGCCCCGCGCCCGCCGCCGTCATACCATGCCGCTCTACGCCCAGGTGGCGAACACGCTGCGCGGCGAAATCGAAGCCGGCACCTGGTCACGCGGCCAGCAGCTTCCCGCCATCGACGACCTCGCCGCCCGCTTCAACGTGGCGCGCGCCACCATGCGCCAAGCCATCGAGATACTGGAAGCCGAGGACCTGGTACGCCGCCGCCATGGGCTGGGCACCTTCGTCGAGAGCGAGCCGCGCGAACAGCGCTGGCTGCCGCTGGCCTCCGACTGGACTTCCTTCGTTCGCATGGTGGAGCCGCTGCAGCCTAAGCTGATCCTGGTCGAAACGGCGGAACGCCAGCCGCGCATCCTGGAGGGCGAGGGCAGGCCGGCAAGCGCCTATCAGCACATCAAGCGGGTGCATTTCCGCGACGACGAGCCGTTCTGCCTGATCGACATCTACCTGGCGGCCGACATCTACCTGCGCGCCCCGGAACAGTTCCGCACCCAGATCGTCGTGCCGCTGCTGGCGTCCATGCCCGACGTGACCATCGGCAAGGTGCATCAGACGCTCAGCGTCGACGGCGCGGGCCAGGAAACGGCCGAGCGCCTTGACCTGCCGCTGGGCGCCCCCGTCGCCAACGTGCGCCGCACCATCGCCGACCGCGACGGCACCTGCATCTACGTCGGCGACGTCACCTATCGGGGCGACGTGGTGCGCCTTGAAATCGACTTGTCGCCGACACCGGGCGGAGATAAGGGATAGGCCGCCCGGCGCGGGCAACGGCCCGGCGAACCGAACCACGACAACAAGCAATCCCAAAAAACCACGACCACCAACCCCCACCAGGAGGATACGACCATGAAGACCACCCGACGTTCTCTCGTCTTGACGGGAGCCGCCTTGGCGTTTGTCGCCGGGATCGGCCTGACCGCCCAGCCCGCGCCCGCACAGGCGGAATACCCGGAAAAGCCCATCAGCTACATCATTCCCTTCGGCCCCGGCGGCGAATCCGACATCACGGCGCGCCTCCAGCAACCGTTCTTCAAGGAGAAATTCGGCCAGGATCTGGTCATCTCCTACAAGCCGGGCGGCGGCGGCGCCGTCGGCTGGGCCACGCTGAACACGTTGAAGGGCGACGGCTACACCATGATGGGCGTCAACCTGCCGCATATCGTCCTGCAGCCGCAGCAGAAGGACGTGGGTTACAAGACCGACGACATCACCATGCTGTACTGGTTCCACTACACGCCGGACGCGATCGTGGTGACCGACGACAGTCCCTTCAAGACCCTGCAGGACCTGATCAAGCACGCCAAGGAGAACCCCGGCAAGGTGATCTTCTCGGGTTCCGGCAAGGGCACGGCGCCGCACTTGGCGCAGGTGCGCTTCGACAAGCTGGCCGGGGTCAAGACCACCTACGTTCCGTTCAAGGGCACCGGCGCCAGCGTCGCCGCCCTGATGGGCAAGCAGGTGAGCGCCGCCATGGCCTTCACCACCGTGGCCGCCAACTATGAGAAGACGCGTCTGCTGGCCGTCGCCATGGAGAAACGCCATCCTCGCTTCCCCGACGTTCCGACCTTCAAGGAACTGGGCATGGACATCGTGTCCGGCGCCTACCGCGGCATCGCCGTGCCGAAGTCGACGCCGGAGCCCGTCCGCCAGAAGCTGACGGCGATGATCAAGGCGGTCAACGAGGATCCGGCCTTCCGCAAGAAGATGGAAGAAGGCGGCTTCGCCGTCGTCGACTACGCCCACGGCAAGTCGGCGGACGACTTCCTGTCCAGCTTCGCCAAGTCTGTTACCGCTTCCGCCAAGGAAGCCGGTCTGCTGAAATAGCGTGACCCTCCCGCGTGGGCCGGTCGACGACACGGCCGGCCCACGCCCCTTTTTACTGCGACGGAGACAACCGAATGGCTGGGCTTGAGCATCTGCTCGCCGCGCTGACGCCGATCAACCTGGCCTTCGCCCTGTTCGGCGTCGTCGCCGGCACGGTGATCGGCGCCATTCCAGGGCTGACCGCGACCATGTCGGTGGCGGTCCTGGTCCCTCTTACTTTCGCCATGCCGACCTCGTCGGCTCTGATCCTCATGGGCGCCATCTACACAGGCGCCATCTACGGCGGCGCCTATTCGGCGATCCTGCTGAACACGCCGGGCACGCCGTCGGCCATCGCCACCACCTTCGACGGCTATCCCCTCGCCAAGAAGGGCGACGGGGACTACGCCATCACCATCGCCTGCCTGGCCAGCGTCATCGGCGGCCTGGTCGGAGCCCTGGCCCTGATGACGCTGGCGCCGCCGCTGTCGCAGGTGGCGCTCGCCTTCGGCTCCGTCGAGTATTTCTGGCTCGCCATCTTCGGCCTGTCCCTGATCGCCGCACTGTCCGAGGGCAGCCTGCTGAAAGGCGTCGCCGGCGGCGCCCTGGGATTGCTGCTGTCCTGCATCGGAGTCGCCGAAGTTGCCGGCGACGTGCGCCTGACCTTCGGCTTGCAGACCCTGCTGAGCGGCATCCAGATCGTCGCTGCACTGATCGGCCTCTACTGCATCCCCGTGCTGATCGACCTCGTCGCGCAGCCCGGCCACCACCTACAGGTCGACAGCGGCTCCCGGGGCTTCCGCCTGGGTGAGGCCGTGCGCTACCTTTGGGGCGACAAGATCAACACCATCCGTTCGGCCGTGATCGGCACCGTGGTCGGCATCCTGCCGGGTGCCGGCGGTTCAATCGCCAGTCTGGTGTCCTATTCCGAGGCTCGCCGCACGGCGAAGCCGGGTCAGGCTTACGGCAAGGGCGAGCCGGGCGGCATCATCGCCTCGGAATCGGCCAACAACGCCACCGTCGGTGGCGGATTCATCCCGACCCTGGTGCTGGGCATCCCGGGCACACCGCCGGACGCCGTGATTCTGGGCGCCCTGCTGGTGCAGGGCGTGCGCACGGGTCCCAGCCTGTTCACCAACCAGGGCGAGATCGTCTACACCTTCATCTGGGGCCTGATCCTGGCGACCATCCTGATGCTGCCCACGGGCCTGTTTATCGGGCGCTACGCCTACCGCACCATTATCACCCTGCCCAAGGCGCTGCTGGTTCCCGCCATCGCCTTCATGACCATCATCGGCAGCTACGCCATCCGCAACAACATCAGCGACGTCATCATCATGATCGTGCTGGGCGGACTGGGATGGATCATCGGGCGCTTCGGCTTCACGGCCTCGCCCATCGTGCTCGGCCTGATCCTGGGCCCCATCGCGGAATCGGGCTTCGTGCAGGCCTGGACCATCGGCACGGCGACGGACGATCGCTTCGGCATGTTCTTCGGCCGGCCTATTTCCATCGCCATCATCGTGTTCACCCTGTTCACCCTGCTGAGCCCCCTGGTGCTGGCCCGGCTGCAGAAGATCAAGGAGCAGGCCCATGCCGACTGAACCGCGTTCGGATACGGGCGGAGCCGTCGTTTCGGCCATCCTGATCGGCGTCGCCTGCCTGGTGATCTGGGATTCCATGAGCTACATGGACAAGGATTCGGCGGTCTTTCCGCGCACCTTCGCGGGCGTGCTGATCGTGGCGTCGGCGGCCTATATCGTCAAATGGCTGCTCGGACGCGGCGAGGCCGGCCCCGGGGCCGACACCGGCTCGTTGCCGCGCCGGGTGCTGCTGGTCGGAATCATGCTGGGCGGCACGATGGCCATGCCCTGGATCGGCTTCATCGGGGCGGCGCTGCCCGTGTTCGCGGCCCTGACCCTGGTCGCCATGTACGACCCCTGGACCCGATTCCGCGTGCTCGTCTACCCGCTGATCGGCATCGCCATCGTGCTCGGCTTCTTCTACCTGTTCCGCGAGGTGTTGCAGGTTCCCTTGCCGACGGGCGATCTGTTCGACAGCTGACGCCCCCGGCGGCGGGTCAGCGGGCGGCGGCCATCAGGCCGGCCACGTCCCTGGCCTCGTCCAGGCCCAGCACCAGGTCTTCCAGACGCTTCGCCTTGTCCGCGCCCAGGATCGGCTCTGCCAGCCGGTAGAACTTGGCGACCAGACGCTTTTCCTGCCCGTCCAGGTCGTCGGCGGGCACGCCCACGTCGAAGAACTGCACCAGCGACCGGCCGTCGGCCAGATCGATGACGATCTCGGCCGCGTGGCGGCTGTCGTGCACCTTGTCGACGACCTCGACCTTGCGGCGAAGCGAAACGAGGTCCGGCCGCTTGGCCGTCGCCTCGGTATAGATTTCGCGGTCGCCCGTATCCATGCCCGAGACCGCCATGGCGATGCAGTGGCGGATGGAGAATTTCACCTGCAGGCCGGTTTCCGGCTCGGGAATGTCGCAGACCTTGCGGTGCCCGGCGTCGACGAAGGTGCGCACGGATTTGACCTCCGCCGCCGTGAACGGATGCGCCGCCCGCAGGGCGCGGATCGCCTCGATCGACGAATGGGTCAGATAGCAGGCGGCGTGGTATTTGAACAGGTTCTCCTCGACCGCGAAGGGGGCCGAGGGATCGGGCCGCACGACGAGGCCCTGGAAGTCCGTCGACTGGGTCGCGCCGAAACCCTGCGCGCATTCCAGGGCGTCGGCGCGGCTGGTGAAGCCGGCGGCCGCCCAGCGCGCCGCCATCAGGCCGTTCATGGCCGCCTTGCCGGCATGCAGCGGCTTGCACATGGTTCCGAACATGGATTTCAGGCCCGCCGCCTGGGTCGCCGCGATGCCCAGCGCCATGGCCGCCTTGTCGGCGTCGAGGCCCAGCAGGCGGGCACAGCCGGCCGCCGCGCCGAACGTGCCGACGGTCGCCGTGGCGTGCCAGCCATGGTCGTAATGGGCGAGGCCCATCATCTCGCCGATCAGGCATTCGGCCTCGTAGCCGATGATGAAGGCGTCGACCACGTCGCGGCCGGCCAGGCCCCTCTGTTCGGCCAGCGCCAGCACGGCCGGCACCACCGGCACGGTGGGGTGGCCGTGCAGGCGCTTGTTGACGTCGTCGTAGTCCAGCGCGTGCGAGGCCGCGCCGTTGATCATGGCGGCGAAGGCCGGCGTCACCGTTTCCTTGCGGCCGACCAGGCGGGCGCTGCCGCCCTCGCCCGCGTCGACCGCGTCGGCCGCCAGGATGCCGACCAGCGGGTCCGTGGCGCCCGCCAACGTGACCCCGAACCAGTCGAGGATGGCGTGCCGGGCCCAGCGGCGCGGACGGTCCGCGAATTCGCCGGACGCGACGCCGGCGATCCAGGCCGCGAGGTCGCGGGTCGGGGTTTCGGTCTCGGCGCCGCGCGGGGCGGTCTGGTGGGTATCGGGCATGGTTTCCTCCTGCGGGTGGTCCGTCGTTTATCGTTAAGCCGGGCCTTCTACATGGCCTCGGTCAGGGAATCGGAAATGCGGCGCGCCGTGTCGACGGCCAGCGGCACCAGTTTTTCGTGAACGCTCTCCAGGTCCCATTGCGGCGCGTAGCCGGGAATGTGCACGGCCGCCACGGCGCGCCCATCCTGGCGCAGCACGGGGGCGGCGGTGGACACGTTGTGGACCTGCGACTGCTGGTCCGACACGTGGAAGCCCTTGCGCCGGGCCTCGGCCATCTGTGCCTTCAGTTCGGTGACGTCGGTCAGGGTGTGCTCGGTGATCCTGCGCAGGTCCGAGGCGGCGAGCACTGCATCGGCCTCGGCCTCGGGCATATGGGCCAGGATCACCGTGCCCGGCGCGGTACAGAAGGCCGGCACGCGGCGGCCCGCCAGCATGGTGCCGTAGCTCGCCTTGGCCTGGGGAATGCGCACCGTGTAGATGGCGTCCGTGTCCGCCAGTTCGCACAGGTTGACGGTGGTGTCGTAGACCTTGGACGCCTCGATCAGGATCGGCATGGCGATCTGCGCCAGACGGTGGGAGACCATGAAGGTGTAGTAGAAGTCGATCAGCGCGATCCCCGGGCGGTAGCGCCGCGTGCCCGGGTCCTTCTCCAGGTAGCCGAGCGTCACCAGGGTTTCGGAAAAGCGCTGCGCGGCGCTCTTGTCCAGGCCCGACAGCTTGCAGATTTCCGTCAGGCCCAGGTCGCGCTGGCGCAGTTCCGTCTGGCCGCGACGGAACGCCTTCAGCACCTGGAAACATTTGCCGACGGAGGCCACGTAGGGCTTGCCGCGCCGGTCGGCGGCAGCCTCGGCGGCAAGGTCCGGCAGGGCGTCGTCGTCGGAAAGATCGAGCATCGGGACCCGCTTGACAGGCTGGCGACGTTGCGTTGTAATCCTACAATCAGAAACTTTGTATCACACTGCGATACACACGACAACCCGTGGCGCGCAACCCCGTGATACGCAACAACAGCCCCAAGAAGGACGCACCGGCGAACATCGCGCTCGCCGCAACGCGATCCGGGAGGACATCTTGACGCAGACCGACACCGGCGCCTGGCAGTGTCTCGCCGGCATTCGCGTCGTTGAGCTGGGCAGCAGTGTCGCGGCCCCCTATGCCACCTGGATCCTCGCCGCCATGGGCGCCGAGGTGGTGAAGGTCGAACGCCCGGGACCGGGCGACGACTGCCGCCAGTGGGGCAAGATGTTCCCCGACGGCATCGGTTCCTACTTTCACGCCCTGAATCGCGAGAAGCGCTCGATCACCGTCGACATGGGCGACGCGGGCGAGCGCGACTGGCTGCGCGGCTTCTGCGTCAACGAAGCCGACGTGGTGATCCAGAACATGCGGCCGGGCACGGTCCAGCGCCTGGGCCTCGACGCCGACACCCTGCGCGCGGCCAATCCGAACCTGATCTATTGCAACCTGGGCGCTTTCGGGAACTTCGGCCCCTTGAAGGACAAACCGGGCTACGACCCCCTGATGCAGGCCTACGGCGGCCTGATGACCATCACCGGCGAGGAAGGCCGGCCGCCGATCCGCGTCGGCACCTCGATCATCGACATGGGCACCGGCATGTGGTGCGTCATCGGTATCCTGGGCGCCCTGAAGCGCCGCCAGGACACGGGCACCGGCTGCACGGTGGACGCGTCCCTGTACGAAACCGCCGTCGGCTGGATGAACAACGCCGTCGCCTCGGCCGCCGTCGATCCCAAGAACCCGGCGCGCGAGGGATCGGGGGCGCGCGGCATGGCGCCCTATCAGGCCTATGAGTGCTCCGACGGCCATCTGATCATCGCCGCGCCCAACGACCGATTGTTCGAACGCCTGTCGCAGGTCCTGGGCCATCCCGAATGGCCGAAGGACCCGCGCTTCGACAGCAACCAGAACCGGTACGCCAACCTGGCGGAACTGAACGCCCTGATCGAGCCCGTGGTCCTTACCCGCAGCCGCGCCGAGTGGCAGCAGGCGCTCGACGCGGCCGGCATCCCCTCGGCCCCGGTGCAGCAGACGCTGGAAATGATGGCCGACCCGCAGACACAAGCCCTCGGCATCCTGCAGACGGCCATCGGCGGCGGCCCGCGCCTTGCCGGCCTGCCCCTCAGCTTCGACGGCACGCGCCCGCCGATCCGGCGCTACGCACCCACGATCGGCCAGCACAACGACGAGATAAAGGGAACCAAGAACCGATGAGGATGGATTACGAAACCTTCCACCTGGAACGCGTCGACGATCATGTCCTGATCGTCATGATGGACCGCCCCGAGGTGGCCAACGCGAAGAACACGGCGATGGGCCTGGAGCAGATCGAGATCTTCCAGTCCCTCTACCGCGACACCGAAGGCGTGCGCGTGGTGATCCTGACGGGACGCGGCGACAAGGCGTTCTGCGCCGGCGGCGACCTGAAGGAACGCAACAACATGACCAACCACCAGTGGCAGGTGCAGCACAACATCTTCGAGCAGGGCGTCATGGCCTTCCGCATGTGCCCGGTGCCGGTGATCGCCGCCGTCAACGGCGCCGCCTACGCGGGCGGCCTGGAAACCGTCCTGCAGTGCGATTTCGCCTATGCCGCGGCGACCGCGCGCTTCGCGCTGACCGAGGTCACCCTCGGCATCATGCCGGGCGCCATGGGGACCCAGAACCTGCCGCACGCCGTGGGCGAGCGGCGGGCCAAGGAGATCATCCTGACCGGCCGCCCGTTCACCGCCCAGGAAGCCTATGACTGGGGCGTCGTGAACAAGTTGTGCGAGCCCGGCAAGCTGATGGACGAGACGCTGGAGACGGCGAAGAGGATCGCCGCCAACGCGCCCTTGTCGATCCGCGCCGCCAAGCGCTCGATCTCCGTGGCGACCCAGGTCGACCGCACCTCGGGCTTCCAATTCGAGCTTCAGGCCTACAACCGCCTGGTCGGCACCGAGGACCGTCTGGAAGGCGTGCGCGCCTTCAACGAGAAACGCAAGCCCCAGTTCAAGGGCTCCTGACGCCCACGGCAAAAGGAAAGGAGACCACCATGAAACGCGATATCGACGTCCTGGTCAGCGAGGTCGGCCCGCGCGACGGCCTGCAGAGCATCCAGACGATCTTCACCACCGAAGGCAAGATGGATTGGATCCGCCGCGAGGCCGCCGCCGGCGTGCGGCAGATGCAGGTCGGGTCCTTTGTCAATCCGAAGCTGCTGCCGCAGATGGCGGACTCGGCCGAAGTCGTGGGCCAGTCGGTCCTCATCGAGGGGCTGATCGTCTCGGCCCTGGTGCCCAACATGAAGGGCGCGGTGAACGGTCTTGCCGCCGGCGCCCATCAAATCGGCGTCGTTATGTCCGTGTCCGAGGCCCACAACCAGGCCAACATCCGCCGCACGGTGCAGGAATCGCTGAACGGCTTCGCCGAGATCGTGAAGTACCGGGACGACAACCCCGAATACAGGGACCGGGTGATCTCGGGCGGCATGGCGACCTCGTTCGGCTGCACCATCTCGGGCGCGGTGCCGCTCAAAGACGTCATGCGCGTCGCCGAGGGCCTGGTCCAACGCGGGGCGGACCGCCTCAACGTCGCCGACACGGTGGGCTACGCCAACCCCAAGCAGGTGCGCGACCTGTTCACGGAGCTTTACCGCACGATCGGCACGGACATCCCCGTAGGCGCCCATTTCCACGACACCCGCGGCCTCGGCCTCGCCAACGTGTTCGCGGCGCTGGACGCCGGGGTGCGCGAGTTCGATTCCTGCCTGGGCGGCCTGGGCGGTTGCCCCTACGCGCCGGGGGCCAGCGGCAACATCGTGACCGAGGACCTTGTGTTCATGCTGGAGGCCCAGGGCATGCGCACGGGCGTAGACCTGGACGGCCTTCTGGAAGCGCGCGAGATCATGGAGCGCCAGTTGAAGGGCGAGCCCGTGCACGGCACCTACATCAACGCCGGCCCGCCCAAGGGATTCACGCCCGCCACCGCCGCCGCCTAATCGCACCAAGAAAGACGAAGAGAATGACCGCCGAACTGAGCATCCCCCTGGAGGTCGACTACCAGGACATCCGCGAGCAGGTCGCCAAGGTCTGCGCCGACTTTCCCGGCGAGTACTGGCGCAAGCTCGAGGACCAGCCGCCGTCGGGCAGCTATCCGACCGAATTCATCGAGGCGCTGACCGCGTCGGGCTATCTCGCCGCCCTGATCCCCGAGGAATACGGCGGCGCGGGCCTGCCCGTGCGCGGCGGGGCGGTGATCCTGGAGACCATCAACGTCTGCGGATGCAGCGCCTCGCCGGGCCATGCCCAGATGTACACCATGGGCACGATCCTGCGGCACGGCTCGAAAGAGCAGAAGGAATATTACCTGCCCAGGATCGCGTCCGGGGAACTGCGCCTGCAGGCCTTCGGCGTGACCGAGCCGACCACCGGCTCCGACACCACGCAGTTGAAGACCCGGGCCGAGAAACAGGGCAACGGCTACGTGGTGAACGGCCAGAAGGTCTGGACCTCGCGCGCCGCGCATTCCGACCTCATGCTGCTGCTCGCCCGCACCACGCCCGCCGACAAGGTGGAGAAGCGCACGGACGGCATTTCGACCTTCCTGATCGACCTTAAGGAAGCGCAGAAGCACGGCTGCGAGATCCGCCCCATCGACGCCATGGTCAACCACAACACCTGCGAGGTGTTCTTCGACAACGTGCCGATCCCGGGCGACTCCCTGGTCGGCGAGGAAGGCAAGGGCTTCAAGTACATCCTGGACGGCATGAACGCGGAACGCTGCCTGACCGCGTCGGAAGCGATCGGCAACGGTCGCTATTTCATCGAGAAGGCCGTGGCCTACGCAAACGAGCGCATCGTCTTCAAGCGCCCGATCGGCCAGAACCAGGGCATCCAGTTCCCCATCGCCAAGGCCTACGCGGACCTGGAAGCCGCCGACCTGATGGTGCGCAAGGCGACCGCCATGTTCGACAACGGCCTGCCCTGCGGGGCCGAGGCCAACATGGCGCGGCTGCTGTCGGCCCAGGCCGCCTGGGACGCGGGCGAAGCCTGCTTCACCACCCACGGCGGCTTCGCCTTCGCCCGCGAATACCACATTGAACGCAAATGGCGCGAGGCACGGCTGGCGCGCACGGCGCCGATCTCGCCGAACCTGATCCTCAGTTACCTGGCGCAGCACGTTCTGGGATTGCCGCGTTCGTACTGAGGATCGTTGCGGCCAAGGCTTTCCCCTTATTTATTTCTGAACCGAAGGCCGCCGACTCTTCTCACGGAACCGGCGGCTTTTGCACCCCTCGAACGGCTCCGCCCCGGCTGGATACGCGTTCCGGGTTCAGGGCCTGCCAGGACGGGCTTTGCGGATCGTGGACAGAGTTTCGGCGGCGGCTTGCGACGTGCGCCCTCCGGCGTCGACAGCGGCCCGGGCGACGGATTCCGCTTCGGACCATTTTTCACGCAGCATCAAGACATTGGCCAGGTTATTGAGGGCCACCGCATTGTCCTCATCGCGGCGGAGGGCGGCTCTCAGGGTCCGCTCGGCGGCATCCAGATCGTCCTGTCCGATCATCACGTTGGCGGCCAGAACCAGCGGCGTCGCCGCCCGATGCCAACGGTCGGCGGCCGTCCAATAGGCGGTCACCGCATCAGCAGGCCGGCCCGCCCGTTCCAGTCCCAGGGCGGCGCGCAGCCAACTACTCATGGACACCGTTTCCGGCACGGGGCCCTCGGGTCGGGCGAGGCTCACGCCCCAAAAGCCGGACCGGCGCCAAGTGTGTTCGAAGGTGCCCATGTCCTCGATCAGGCGCCGAGTCTTCCCCGAGCGGAGCACTACATGTTCGTCATTCAGGTCGTACCCCACAAGCACGGCGTAGTGCCATTGCGGTGCGAAATCGAGCCCCAGGTTCTGAAGCACCAGAATGGGGCGGCCGTTCGCCACCTCGCGGAAGGCGTCCTTCATGCCGGCCACGGGCAGAGCCAGCCGCCCGCGCCGCTGGACTCCGGTAACGATCTCGGTCTGCAGGGTTCCTTGCCGCCCGGGGGTATAGACGGATTTGGACAGGGTCTCCGGCGTCGTCTTGAGGCCCGAAAAGTTCAGAACCGTGGCAAGCGCGGCGGGCCCGCAATGGTTCTCGGTCTGCGGATAAAACGGCACCGTGCCCACTTCCGCCGTCCGCGGCAGTCCGCTCGGTGGCGACCGGATCAGATCCTGAGTGACGGGTGTCCCGGCACAGCCGGAAACACCCGCCACCGTCAGGAGCAAGACGAATGCACTCTGCAATCGCCGTAGGTTCACCATGGGTCCTCTACGATCCTAGGACGGGTTCGCCGAACCCTTCTTGGTGAAACTGAAGACACTGGTGAAGCCGAGCAAGTCCGTCACCAGAAGAACGAGGAAGATCAGAACGGCGGCGCCGACGATGACACCGATGGCGCCCTGGCCCGCAGGGGCATCCTTGATCTGGCCGGCCAAGCGGGCCACCTGCTCGTCGGACAGGGCTGCGACACGCTTTTCGGCCTCGGCCGGATCGACGCCCAGGAGTTCGAACTGGCGGCGGACGTCTTCACGCTTGATGAAATTGTCGACCGTGGCGCGGTCGACCGCGGTCTGTTCCGTCTCGATGACCCGATCGTTTTCGACCAGGCCCGCCTCGACGGGCGTGATCGGCATAATAGCTATGGTGAATGCCGTAACGACCGGAACTGCGATTGCTTTGATTCTCGTCTTTCGCATGGACATGTGCCGTTCTCTCCTAGCTCTGTGCAAACAGCCTTGGCGCGTTTGCCAGGCGGCAACGCCCATGAATTTCGAAATTGCGCGGAAACTACCACACTCGGCCCGGCCCGAGTGTGTGAAAGCCGTGACAAAAAGGGACGGCGAATATCACAGGCAAGAAGCAGGCGACCGGCAGCGCCCCTGGAAATCGAGGCTCCTTCCGATATTCGGCGCCGGCTAGCCGAAAAACGACCCGGTATGCTCGCCGAGAAGCGGCGGCGGGTTGTAGGCGGTCTCGAAGTCGGAGAACTTGAACGGGCTGGCGACGACCTTGAGCGTGGCATCGGCCACGGGGATTTCGCGCACCAGCCCGCGTTCGCGGACCAGCCCGCCGGCCAAGGCCTGGGACAGCGTTTCGACGCCGGCAACGACAATGCCGAGCGGATCGAGGCGCGCCACCCATTCGGCCGTGTCCCCGGTCTTGAGGAGCGCGCCGATGGCGCCGATGACGGCATCACGGTTGGCGGTGCGCGCCGCCATGGTGGCGAACCGCGCGTCGGTCAGCCATTCGGGCTTTCCGGCCTCTTCGGAAAATTTCTTCCAGAACCCGTCGTGGGTGATGAACAGGGCCAGATGTCCGTCGCGGGTTTCGAAAATCTGCGCCGGGACGATGTAGGGGTGCGCGCCGCCGGACCTGCGTCGCGGTTCCTCGCCGGCGTTCAGATAGGCGCCGGCGACGTAATTCAGCTGCGACACCATGGTGTCGTACAAGGATACGTCGATCTGGCCGCCCCGGCCGCTGACGATCTTCGCCATCAGGCCCAGGGCGCCCATGATCCCGGCCGAATTGTCGACCGCCGAATAACCGGTCTTGACGGGCGGGCCGTCGGGCTCGCCGGTCATCGCCATGATCCCGGCAAGCGCCTGGATGATGTAGTCGTAGGCGGGCTTGTCGCTGAACCCGCCCTCCAGGCCGTATCCCGTGAGGGCAAGGCAGGCGATCCGCGGATTGATGTCTTCAAGCTGCCCGTAGGTGAGCCCGAGCTTCTTGATCGCCGACGGGCGCATGTTGGTGATCAGCCCATGCGCGCCCTTCACCAGGTCGTGAAAGCGCGACCGGTCGCGATCGTCGAACAGGTCGAGGACGACGCTTTTCTTGTTGCGGTTGAGACTAGCGAAATAGGCGTTATGGGCGCCGACGAAATGCGGACTTATCTGGCGGCCGATGTCGCCCGTCGGTGGTTCGACCTTGATCACTTCCGCACCCAGATCGGCAAGCAACATGCCGCAATAGGGGCCCGCGAGCATGTGGGTCAACTCCAGCACCCGGATGCCCGCCAGGGGCGGTTCGTTCGCGGCCCCGGTCATGGATCGTTCCCCGCGTCCCCGATCAGCCGGTCGATGACGGCAACGACGTCGTCGATGGCCATGGCGGCGGTGAAGACTTCCCTGACCCCGGCGTCCTTCAGATCCTGGATGTCCTGGTCGGGGATCGTGCCGCCGACGAACAGCGGGATGTCGTCCGCCCCCATGTCGTTCAGACACCGAATGGTGTCGGCGACCAGTTCCTTATGGCTGCCCGTCAGGATGCTGAGGCCGACCGCGTCGACGTCCTCGTCGACCGCGACCTGGGCGATCATCGACGGCGCCTTGCGCAGCCCGGTGTAGATGACCTCGGCGCCGGCGTCTCGAAGCGCGATGGCGATCACCTTGGCGCCGACATCGTGGCCGTCCAGCCCCGGCTTTGCGATGACGATCCGTTTTCCCTTGAGGCTCATGGCGTCACAACCGGATCGGTTCAACGAACCCGCCCCACTGGTTCTTCAGCGTCGCCACCATTTCGCCGACGGTCGCATAGGCATGGCAGCAATCGACAAGGTAGGGCAGCAGGTTCTCGTCGTCCTTGGCCGCCGCCGCTTCAAGGCGGGCGAGGCTGTTTTTCACCGTCGATTGATCGCGTCGCTCCCTGACGGCATCGAGCTTTTCCAGAACCCGTCGGCTGACGGTCGGGTCAAGCCGGAAGACGTCGCCGAAGTCACGGTCCTCGTCGGCGTTCTTGAAGGCGTTGACGCCGACGACCGTGGTTACCCCCCGGTCCTGGGCGCTTTTCCGGCGATGCGCCGCCTGGGCGGTCAACTGCTGTATACGCCCGTCCTCGATGGCCTGGACGGCCCCGCCCATGGCGTCGATGTCGCCCATGACGCGCATGATTTCCTCTTCCATGCGGTCGGTCAGCCATTCCACGTAGTAGCTGCCGCCGAGGGGATCGACGGTGCGCGCGATGCCGCTTTCATGGGCGATCATCTGCTGCGTGCGCAGGGCGATTTCCGCCGAGGTTTCGGTCGGAATCTGGAAGGCTTCGTCATAGGCACAGGTAAAGATGGATTGCGCGCCGCCAAGCACCGCCGCCATGTTCTCGACGCCGACGCGGACGATGTTGTTGTAGGGCTGCGCCGCGGTCAATGACGAGCCGCCGCAGACCACGCCGAACCGGAACATCAGGGCCTTCTTGTCGGTGACGCCGTAGCGTTCCCTCAATAGTTTCGCCCAGATGCGCCGCGCGGCGCGGAACTTGCAGACCTCTTCGAAGAAATCCATGTGGACGTAGAAAAAGAAACTGAGCCGTTTCGCGAACCGGTTTATGTCGCCGCCCCTGCGTACCAGTTCGTCCACGTAGGCCAATCCGTTGGCGAGCGTATAGGCGATTTCCTCGACGGCACTCACGCCCGCGTCGCGGACATGGGCGCCGGCGATGCTGATGGGGTTGAAGCGCGGCGTCTGGTCATTGGAATAGAGCACCGTATCGGCGATCAGACGCATCGACGGCCGGACCGGGAAAATCCAGGTCCCGCGCGCGACATACTCCTTGAGGATGTCGTTCTGGATGGTCCCGGTCAGCTTGTCCCGGTCGACGCCCTGCTTGTCGGCGGTCGCCAGATACATGGAATAGATGATCGCCGCCGTCCCGTTGATCGTGAACGACGTCGAAATCCGGTCGAGCGCGATGCCGTCGAACAGGATTTCCATCTCCGCCAGGCTGGACAGCGAGACGCCGACCTTGCCGACCTCGGCCCGCGCCATGGGATCGTCGGGGTCGTAGCCGCATTGCGTGGGCAGGTCGAGCGCGACCGACAGGCCGGTCTGCCCCCGCTCCAGCAGGAAGCGGTAGCGTTCGTTGGTTTCCTCGGCGGAACCGAATCCCGAATACTGTCGGAAGGTCCAGAGCCGCCCGCGGTATCCGTTTTCGAAGATGCCCCGTGTAAACGGATATTCCCCGGGGGCTTCGGGCCGTGACCGGTCGACCATCTCGGGCGTGATGACTTCGGGAACCTCGATCCCCGACGGCGTTGCCGTCGAAACCCGCGTCGGCCCGGTTTCCGGTTCCGCTGTGTCGGTTCGTGAAGCCGTATCGCCCATGGTTGTCTCCTTGAATTTCCTACTTGCGGCCGCCGAGGACCGCTTCGGCGGCCGACCAGTGATCGTCGTGTACCCATGTGCCGCTGAAGGTTTCGGTCTCGAGATCCAGCATCTCCACCCGGGGCAGGCCGAAGCGCGCCGCCATCGCCATCGCCTTGAAGGCGCGAAGCACCTGCGGCGCCTGGGATTTGATCGGCGTCATGAACGCAGTCATCAGGTCGCCGAGCGTCTGATCCGGCGCCGCGGCCGCATCGCCCAATCCGATGGCGACGGCATCTCGCCCGTCAATCAATTCGCTCCGGCTCAACAGCCGGAGCCCGACCGCCGGGCCGACGAGACGCATGAGGTCGACGCCGCCGCCCCAGGCCGTCGAGATGTTCAGGCGTCCCTGCACGAAGCCGATCCGGGCGTGACAGGCAAACACCCGAAAGTCGCAGGCCACGGCCAACTCGGCGCCGCCGCCCAGCGCGTCCCCGTTCAGCGCGGCGACGACCGGCACGGGAAAGCGGCGGATGGCATCAAGCGCGCGCTTGGCGTTATCGGCCATTTCCCGGGCCCCTTCGCGGGAGCGAATCGACGCCAGTTCCCTCAAGTCGCCACCGGCGGCGAAACTCTTGTCGCCGACACCGGTAAGGATGGCGGCCTTCAGGTCGTCGTCCTTCGCGGCATCGGTGAAGGCGGCCTCCAGGCCGGTCAGGACCTCCCGGCTGAGCGCGTTGCGTTTCTCCGGCCTGTCGATGGTGACGGTGAGGACGCCGTCTTCGAGGGCTGTGCCGACGATGGCCATCACGCCGCTTCCAATCCGCTCAGTTCCTGAACCGCATGCCGCAGCCGTTGCGAATGGGAATCGAGCGCCCGCTCCATCCGTTCCAGGGGGCCGGCCAGGGCCACGGCCACGGTCTGCCCACCCGGCCTGGCAAGGGCCGCCATGCCCATGACGTCAGCGACGTTCTCACCGCGGGTAATGAACACACCCTTTGCGCGGCCGTTTTCCAGATCTCGGCGCAACGCATCCTCGTCAGTCAGTGTCGCGGGCGTTATCCGGTCGAGCTTGAGGCGCGCCATGGCCTTCGCCAGTGCCCGTTCGTCAAGCGACGCCAGCATTGCCTTGCCGATGGCACTGGAATAGAGCGGCTTGATCTCGCCGGGTTTGGCGGAATAGCGAATGGTATGCATGCCCTCGAAGACATCGAGATAAATCACGCCGTCGCCTTCCCGCGTGCCGAGGATAACGGTTTCGCCGGTATCGTCGCGCAGACGGGTCAGCGCGGGGGCAACGATCTCAAGCAGGGGGTCGTTGCGGACGATGGCTTCGGCGACATCCAAAATCCGGCGGGTCGGATAGACATCGCGGCTGTCACCGACGGCATAGAGATAACCGTGGTTGCGAAGGGTGGCGACCAGACCGTGACAACTGCTGAGGGGGGCTCCGATGGCACGCGCCAGTTCGCTCAGGCTGAGCGGACCCTGGCTTCGCGCGAAGGCTTCGAATGCATCGAGCGTACGAACGGCGGTTTTTACATCGGCATCCATGGGAATGGGCCTGCCTCGATAAATTTCATTATATTGAATATTAATTCACGTATATGAATTTCTATTCGAATCGGATTTTCCCGTCAAGCCCCGCCCACGGACCAGGCCCGGGAAAGCCTGGAATTCGACGCTTCCTCTCCGCCGGGGCCCCTGCATAGGCTTTGACGGACGGCGGCCGACATGTTGGTATACCGCCATCGTCGGTCGCAGCGGCGCGGGCGACAAACCACGGAAAACCTGGAGTTGGCGATCCCGCAGGCATGAGCATCCACGTCGCCCTGCACCACCGGACCACCTATCAATACGACCGCAAGGTCGAGATGGGGCCGCAAGTCATCCGCCTGCGCCCGGCCCCCCACGCCCGCACGCCGGTCCTCAGCTATGCCCTCAAGATCGAGCCCGAGGGCCACTTCATCAACTGGCAACAGGACCCCCACGGCAACTACCAGGCCCGCGTCGTCTATCCGGAGCCGGTGGAGAAGTTCCAGGTGACGGTCGACCTGGTGGCCGACATGTCGGTGCAGAATCCCTTCGACTTCTTCCTGGAGCCCGATGCCGAGCAACTGCCGCTGACCTACGACCCGGACCTCAGACGAGAGCTGGAAAGCTACCTGACGCCCGAGCCGGCGGGCCGGCTGCTGCAAAAATGGCTGGACGCCCTGCCGCGGCCCGAAGGCTCAACCGTCGATTTCCTGGTCGGCCTGAACCACCGCCTGCAGGGCGAGATCGAATACCTGATCCGCATGGAGCCGGGCGTGCAGACCTGCGACGAGACCCTGGAGCGCGGCAAGGGAAGCTGCCGCGACACGGGCTGGCTGCTGGTCGAAATCCTGCGCCATCTGGGCTTCGCCGCGCGTTTCGTGTCCGGCTACCTGATCCAGCTGAAGCCCGACGTGAAGTCGCTCGACGGGCCGTCGGGGGCGGAGGCGGACTTCACCGACCTGCACGCCTGGGCCGAGGTCTACCTGCCCGGCGCCGGGTGGGTCGGGCTCGACCCCACGTCGGGCCTGCTGGCCGGCGAGGGACACATCCCGCTGGCCGCGACGCCGCGCCCGCGCAGCGCAGCGCCCATCACCGGCTCGGTCGGCGAGTGCCGGGTCGATTTCGACTTCGACATGCTGATCACGCGCATCCAGGAAAGCCCGCGCGTGACCAAGCCTTACACCGAGGACCAGTGGCGGGCCATCGACGCCCTGGGCGTCGAGACCGACAGGCAATTGACCGAGCGCGACGTGCGCCTGACCCTCGGCGGCGAGCCGACCTTCGTGTCCATCGACCATGTCGACGCCGACGAATGGAACACCGCCGCCGTCGGCAAGACCAAGCGGCCGCTCGCCGACGACCTGATCCGAAGGCTGCGCGACAAGTACGCGCCGCAGGGCCTGCTGCACTACGGCCAGGGCAAGTGGTATCCGGGCGAACAGCTCCCGCGCTGGGCCTTCGCGCTCTACTGGCGCAGGGACGGCGTGCCCATCTGGCGCGACCAGGACGCCTTCGCCCGCGAGACGGTCGATCACAACCCCGACATCGCCACCGCCGAGACCTTCGCCAAGGGCATCGCCGAACGCCTGGAGGTGCCGAGCGACGCCGTCACCGCCGCCTACGAAGACCCCTGGCACTTCATGGAGCAGGAACGCCGCCTGCCCGAGAACGTGAGCCTGGAGGATTCCAAGCTCGACGACCCGCTGGAACGCGAACGCCTGGCCAAGGTGTTTTCCCGCGGGCTGTCGAAGCCGACCGGCTACGTCCTGCCCGTGCAGCGCTGGAACGCGCGGGACGGGTCACGCCGCTGGGTCTCGGAGCCCTGGTCCATGCGCACGGACAGGCTGGTCCTGATCCCCGGGGATTCGCCCGTGGGCTTCCGCCTGCCGCTGCCGTCCCTGCCCCACGTTCCGGCGGTCGACTATCCCTACATCGTGCCGGCGGACCCGTTCTCCGAGTTCCCGGACCTGCCCAAGCCCGATGCGGCGCACCAGCCCTACCTGCAGGGCAGCGAGCATCCGGACGCCAGCCGCCAGACGGTCACCCGGCAGTCGCTCGGCGGCAAGGGGCGGCGGGTGCGCGCGGCCCTCACCGTGGAGCCCCGGGACGGGCGGCTCTGCGTCTTCATGCCGCCGACGGAGACGCTCGAGGACTATCTGGACCTGATCGCCGCCGTCGAGGACGCCGTGGCCGAGACCGGCCTGCCCGTGCATATCGAGGGCTACGAACCGCCGCCGGACCCGCGCCTCAACGTCATCAAGGTGACGCCCGACCCGGGCGTGCTCGAAGTCAACATCCACCCGGCGGCAAGCTGGCGCGAGATGGTCGAGAACACGGAAACCCTTTACGAGGAGGCGCGCCAGAGCCGCCTGGGCACAGAGAAATTCATGCTCGACGGCCGCCACACCGGCACCGGCGGCGGCAACCACGTGGTCTGCGGCGGCCCGACGGCCAAGGACAGCCCGTTCCTGCGGCGGCCGGACCTGTTGCGCTCGCTGATCACCTACTGGCAGCATCATCCGAGCCTATCCTACCTGTTCTCCGGCATGTTCATCGGCCCGACCAGCCAGGCGCCGCGCGTCGACGAGGCGCGCCATGACGGCCTGTACGAGTTGGAGATCGCCTTCGCCCAGATTCCGGACCCGATACGTGACGAGGGCACGGACTGCCCGCCCTGGCTGGTCGACCGCATCCTGCGCAACCTGCTGATCGACGTTTCCGGGAACACCCATCGCACGGAAATCTGCATCGACAAGCTGTATTCCCCGGACGGCCCGACGGGGCGTCTGGGCCTGGTAGAGTTCCGCGCCTTCGAGATGCCGCCCCACACGCGCATGAGCCTCACGCAGCAATTGCTTCTCCGCGCCCTGATCGCGCGGTTTTGGGACACGCCCTATTCGGGACCGCTGGTCCGCTGGGGCACGCTGCTGCACGACCGTTTCATGCTGCCGCACGCGGTCTGGGCCGATTTCGAGGACGTGATCCGCGACATGAACCTGGCCGGTTATCCCTTCGACGCGGCCTGGTTCGCGCCGCATTTCGAGTTTCGCTTTCCGCGTTACGGCGCGGTGCAGTACGAGCAGATGGAAATCGAGCTGCGCCAAGCGCTGGAGCCCTGGCATGTGATGGGCGAGGAAGGGGCGGCCGGCGGTACGGTGCGCTTCGTCGACTCGTCCGTCGAACGCCTGCAGGTTCGAATCACCGGCATGACCGGCGGGCGCCACCGCATCGCCTGCAACGGCTACGAGGTGCCGCTGACCGCCACCGGCAAGGCCGGGGAGTTCTTCGCCGGCGTACGTTTCAAGGCATGGAAACCGGCCTCGGCCTTGCATCCGAACGTGGACGTCGACGCGCCTTTGGTGTTCGACCTCTACGACACCTGGACCGGGCGCGCGGTGGCGGGCTGCACCTACCACGTGGCCCATCCCGGCGGGCGCAATTTCGAGCACTTCCCCGTCAACGCCTACGAGGCGGAAAGCCGCCGCCTGGCGCGGTTCGAGGACATCGGCCATACCCCCGGCCCGTCCGGCCCGCCCCGGCGGAGCGAAAGCGGCGAATTCCCCATGACGCTCGACCTCCGGCGCACAAAGGTGTACCGGCATAACGTCTCGTGAACCGGGTGGAAGGCGGCAGGATGGCCAGCTATTCGAAAGCGCAGCGTCCGGATTCCTTCATCCGGGTTCGGCTTGCCCAGGTCAACGCCATCGGTCCGGGCAAGGCCGACCTTCTGGAGAAGATCGGGGAGACCGACTCCCTGGCCGAGGCCGCGCGCCAACTCGGCATGAACTATCGCCGGGCCTGGGGGCTGGTGAAGGCCATGAACGCGGCGTTTCGCGGCCCGCTGGTGGAAACGTCGAAAGGCGGGACGAACCGCGGGCGAACCGTATTGACGCCCATGGGCCAGGATGTTCTGGCCCGCTATCGCCGAATGGAGAAGCGCGCGGAACAGGCCATTGCCAGGGAAATTCGTGAATTCAACGACCTGGTCGGCGCCCCCTGACCCCGTCGCCGCGACCGACGCGGCGGATATGCCGGAAAAACCATATCGGACCTCCGGCGGCGAGCACCTATGGTCGTCGGAATCTTAACCGGCGCACCAAGGATTCATGACCGCAATCAATACGGGACATCCGCACCAGGCATCGCCTCCTCCCCAGGGAGTGGAACCGGTATCGCGTACCGCCGCATCGCGCTTTCCCTTCGCCTGGATACCCGTGCGCTGCCGCCGCCAGGCAGCCGAAGCCCTACCCATGTATGTGCGCCCCCGCTTCGGAAAATCGGCGGGCGAAATCTCCGGCGCGCTCGGCGACCTGGGAACCTTCCTGCCGCACATCATCGGCGCAATTACCGTGGTGGGCATGGCGCCAGCCGGCATCCTCACCACCTTCGGCTTGTTCTACATCTTCACGGGCGCCTTCTACGGCCTGCCCATCGCCGTCCAACCCATGAAGGCGGCGTCGGCGGCCGTATTGGTGGAGCCGGTGTCTCCCGAGGTCATCGCCGGGGTCGGGCTGGTGCTCGGGCTGTTCTTCCTCGTTGCCGCCGTGACGGGACTGATCGACCGGCTTGCGCGTGCGATTCCTGAAACCGTCGCCGCCGGCCTGCAGCTTGGGCTCGGCCTGTCGCTGGCGATGCTGGGCCTGTCGCTGATGGCGGATCAGCCCTGGTTCGCCGCCGCCATGTGCGCCCTCGCCATCGTTCTGCTGCGCGGCGGACGCCTGCCCGCCGCTTTGATCGTACTCGGCGTGGGGACCGCCGCCGGACAGGCTTTCGGCATCGCCGAGCCGTTTCCCGACTTGAAGATCGGCCTTCACCTGCCCCCGCTCGTAATTCCCGACTGGGCGGCGATCGCCACGGGGATCGAGCACGCCGTGCTGCCCCAGATCCCCCTGACCCTGACCAACGCGATCATCGTCACCGCCGCCGTGACGCGGCAACTTTTCCCCAAGGAGGTGGTCCCGGTCACCGAGCGGAACCTGAGCCTGACCACCGGGATCGGCAACTTGCTGGCGGCCCCGTTCGGCGGATACCCGATGTGCCACGGCGCCGGCGGCGTCGCCGCCCACCACCGGTTCGGCGCCCGTACGGCCACGGCACCGCTCCTCATCGGCCTGATGTTCCTCGCCCTGGGCCTTTTCCTGGGCGACGGCGGATATGCCCTGCTACGCATGGTTCCAGACGCGGTGCTTGGAACTCTCCTGCTGGTTTCCGGCCTGGAGCTTGCCTTGTCGTCAAAGCCGATGCGCTTCGACGCGCGGGACCGGACGGTTCTGACCCTCGTCGGTGTCATCTGCCTCCTCGCGAATCCGGCCGCCGCCTTCGTGGCCGGATGGCCGCTGGCATTCACGGCGCGGCGCCTGTGGCCAAGGCGTTAGAAGGGCCCTAGCGGACCAACCCGCGATCTCCTATCCTCGCGCTTCCGCAACGGGCCTGGGCCGACTGGGGTTTGGAGCATCGCGTGAACGGCTTCGATCGGGCGAAAAACGGCGTGGCGCAGGGCATCCACCTGGCCGACGACTACGCCCCCTTTCCCGGCGTCCATGACGAGATGATGGACGTCCAGGCGGGCGTGCGCCCCCATTGGCGTGATTTCCTGGAGAGCCTGGGGCGGTTCTCCGACCAGGAACTGCGCGAACGCTGGGACACGGCGCAGCGCCTGGTCCGCGAAAACGGCACCACCTACAACATCTACGACGAAACCGGCGAGTCCACCCGCCCGTGGCGCATGGACCCGATCCCCTTCCTGATCGGGGCCGAGGAATGGAAGTCGCTGGAGGCCGGACTGATCCAGCGGGCCAAGCTGCTGAACGCCATCGTCCACGACGTCTACGGCGACCAGACCCTGTTGAAGCGCAACCTGCTGCCGTCGTCCCTGGTCTACGGCAATCCGGCGTTCCTGCGGCCCATGCGCGGCATCGATCCGCCCGACGGCGTGCACCTGCATTTCCTCGCCTTCGACCTGGCGCGCGCCGCCGACCAGCGCTGGTGGGTCCTGAGCGACCGCACCCAGGCGCCGTCGGGCGCCGGCTACACGCTGGAGAACCGCATCGTCCTGGCGCGCACCCTGCCCGACATCTTCCGCACCGCCCAGGTCCACCGCCTGGCCGGGTTCTTCCAGGCCCTCAGCGACAACCTGATCGACCTGACGGGCAAGGACGAACCCCTTGCAGTGCTGCTGACGCCGGGGCCGCACAACGAAACCTATTTCGAACACGCCTATCTGGCGCGCTACCTGGGCTTCCCGCTGGTCGAAGGCGCGGACCTGACCGTGCGCGACAACAAGGTCTTCCTCAAGACCCTCAACGGCCTGAAACAGGTCGACCTGATCCTGCGCCGGGTCGACAGCGATTTCTGCGACCCCTTGGAACTGCGCATCGATTCGCTGCTCGGCGTCGCCGGGCTGGTTGCCGCCGTGCGCGCGGGCAACGTCGTGGTCGCCAACTCGCTGGGCTCCGGCGTCGTCGAATGCGAGGCCCTGATGAGCTTCTATCCCGGCCTGTGCCGGGAATTGCTGGGCGAGGACCTGAAGGTGCCGTCGCTGGCGACCTGGTGGTGCGGTCAGGAACAGGAACGGGAGTACGTCAGCCGGCATCTGGACGAACTGGTGCTGCGGCCGACCTTCTCAAACTCCTCGATCCTCAACAACCGCAAGGGCGCCCTCCTGCCGGGCCAGGCGTCGGGCGAGCGGCGGCAGGAGGTCATCGACCTCCTGAACCGGCGCGGCTACCAGTACTTCGGGCAGGAAACGCTGACGCTGTCGACCACGCCCGGCTGGTCCGAGGACGGCATCGCCCCGCGGCCGGTGGTGCTGCGGGTCTACCTGTGCGCCGAGGGCGACAGCTACCGCGTCATGCCCGGCGGCCTGACCCGCACCACGGACAGCGTCGACGCCCAGGCGATCACCATGCAGCAGGGCGATGCGTCCAAGGATACCTGGGTGCTGTCCGACGGCCCCGTATCCACCTTCACGCGGCTGGCGGCGCCGGACCAGGCGGTGACCCTGCGGCGCAGCGGCAGCGACCTGCCGTCGCGCGTGGCCGACAACCTGTTCTGGCTAGGCCGCTATGCGGAACGCACGGAAAGCTCCGTGCGCCTGATGCGGGCGATGATCCTGCGGCTGGCCGGCGAAGCGGGAGCCGGCGACGACCCGCAAACCTTGACCAGGCTCACCAACATCCTGGTCGACCTGGATTACCTGAACCGGCGCACGGCCCAGAAGGCGGCCGCCGGCGGCATCCGCGCCGTGGAGCGCGAGATGGCCATGATCCTGTTCGACCGCGCGCGGGCCAACGGCCTGTTGAACCTCCTGGGCAACCTGCAACGCACGGCGTCCCTGGTCCGCGAGCGCCTGTCGACGGATTCCTGGCGCGTGCTCAACGGCCTCCACCAGAGCGCCATGGGCCGGGCGGCGATGATCCGCCTCGACGTCAGCGCGGCACTGGAGCTGTTGAACCACATCCTCGAGGAACTGTCGGCCTTCAGCGGCATGCAGATGGAGAACATGACGCGTTCGCTCGGCTGGCGCCTGTTGGACACGGGACGGCGCGTCGACCGTACGACCCACATGGCCAAGCTGATCCGCGAACTCGTGGTCGACGGCAACCCGGCCGAGGAGGGCCGCCTCGACCTGCTTCTGGAACTGGGCGACAGCTCCATGACCTATCGCACGCGGTACCTGTCCACCGTGCAGCTGCCGGCGGTGGTCGACCTCCTGCTGGCCGACGACACCAACCCGCGCTCGCTCGCCTTCCAGGTCGCCACCCTGGCCGAGCATATCCGCCACTTCCCCCACGACGAGGAAAGCGCCACCCTGTCGCGCGAGGAGTACCTGGTGCAGTCCATGCACAGCCAGCTTCGGCTGGTCGACGTGACGGCGCTCTGCGAACGGCGCAACAGGCGCGGCCAGCGCGTCGAACTGGCCCAGTTCCTCGACGCCGTCAACACCCAGGTGCTGGAAATGTCCAACGCCCTCGCGCGCAAGTACTTCAGCCACGTGCTGCCGACGCGCAGCGCCTCCGCCGGCGGCGTCACGCCGTGATCTACGACATCAGCCATCAAACGACGATCACCTACACCTGGGACGTGGCCCTGTCCCAGCACCTGCTTCATCTGACGCCGCGCGCCTGCCCGCAGCAGACGACCCACCACCACGCCCTGATCATCGAACCGGCGCCGACCCTGGCGAAAGAGGACGCGGACTTCTTCGGCAATCCGACGACCTATTTGACGATCGAGGAGCCGCACAACAAGCTCTCCATCGTCTCCACCTGCCAGGTCGAGATCCATACTCTGCCGACGCCCGACCCGGCGGCCACGGTGCCCTGGGAAGCGGTCGCCGGCTACCTGGTGAACCAGGCGGACCCGGTCTGCCTGGATGCCAGCCAGTACATCTATGAAAGCCCGTTCACCGTGTCGGGCCAGGCCGAGGCCTATGCCCGGGCGTCGTTCCCGCCGGGCTGCCCCGTGCTGGAGGGGGCGCTCGATCTCATGTCGCGCATCTTCACGGAATTCAAGTACGAGGGCGGCGTGACCGACATCTCCACCCCCATCGACCGGGTACTGGCCGACAAGCGCGGCGTGTGCCAGGACTTCGCCCACCTGCAAATCGCCTGCCTGCGGTCCATGGACCTGCCGGCGCGCTATGTCTCGGGTTATCTGCGGACCCATCCGCCCGAAGGCCAGGAACGCAAGGTCGGCGCCGACGCGTCGCACGCCTGGCTTGCCCTTTGGGTGCCCGGGCACGGCTGGGTCGACCTCGACCCCACCAACAACATGATGCCGGGGAACGAGCACATCACCGTCGCCTGGGGCCGCGATTACGGCGACGTCAGCCCCGTCAACGGCATGGTGCTGGGCGGCGGCGCCCACAAGGTCGCAGTGGCCGTCGACGTGGCGCCGGTCGAACCGACGGCCGCCGCCTGACGCCGGTCAGGACCAGGGCGCTTCGGCGGCGGCGTTGCGCCCGGCGATCCGTCCGAAGGCCAGGCATTCACCGATGTTGCCCGTGCCCTGGTACAGATAGCTGTAGATGGAGCCGAGTTCGCCCGCGCTGTAGAGTCGCGGAATGGGCGTGCGGTCGGGCCGCAGGACCTGGGCGTTCTGGTTGCGCCGGGGGCCGCCCTGGGTGTTGATCATGGAGGGCGACAATTCCATGGCGTAGAACGGCGCCGTCGCCAGGGGCGCGAGCATCAACCCGCGCCCGAAGTCCGCATCCTCGCCGGCTTTCGCCTGGTCGTTCCAGCGCGCGACCGTGGCATCGAGGGCAACCGGGTCCAGGCCGATCACGCGGGACAGGTCGGCGATCGTGTCGCCGCGCTTGATCCAGCCCTTCGCCAGTTCGGCGGAGTTGTCGTCGCTCCAGTCGTAGCGCTCCATGATCGGTGTCCAGCCGCGGTTCGGCTCCTTGTTGTAGAGCGGCCCCGCCGCCATCATGTCCTGATCGAACACCATGAACATGGGTGTCGGCACGTGCATCGGCGACCACACGCCGTTGATCGGCACCTTGCCGTGACGGTGCTTGAACTTCTCGTCGTAGAAGCGCCTGCCGTCCGGGCCGACGACGATCATGCCGCCCGGAAACTCCTTGGCGAAATGCAGCGCCTGGATCGACAGGGTGGCGGGAAAGTCCGGCACCTTGAGCGCCAGGGACGGCCCCGCGTAGTTGTTCATGTGCCAAAGATCGGCGCCGACCTCCAAGGCCATGGCGATGCCGTCCCCTTCGTTGTAAGGGGTGCCGGACGGGTAGCAGCGGGACACCCCCGGCAGATAGTCGCGGATCATTTCCTGGTTGTTCTCGAAGCCGCCGCAGGTCAGCACGACGGCCTTGCGAGCCTTGACGAAATGGGGCTTTCCGTCCCTTTCCGCGCGCACGCCCAGGATTTCCCTGGTCGTCGCGTCCTGGATCAGTTCGCGGCCGGGGGTCTCGTACTCGACGGCGATGGCGCGTTCGCGGACGAAGCTTTCAAAGCGTTTCCAGGTCAGCGAATAGCCGTATCGGGGACCATCGTGGAACTTGTGCACGCAGCCCGAGCCGGGCAGTTCCGGATATTCGATGCCTTCCGGCTGGTGCTGGTGCTCTTGCGGGTCGCCGCCCAGACCGGCAAGCCAGTCGTTGTTCAGGCACATCTCGCGGGCCCAGGCGCGGATCATCTCGTCCGGCACCTTGTAGGGGCCGCACAGGGCCTCCAGGTATGTCGCCGCCTTTTCCGCGTCCGACGTGTTCAGGTAGCCCTGCGCCGCGATCCGGGTGTTGCCGCCGTGGCGGCCTTCGGGCGCCTTTTCCAGGATCAGGACCTCCGCCCCCAGGTCGTGCGCCGTGACCGCCGCCGCCACGCCGGCGCCACCGAAACCCAGGACGATGACGTCCGTTTCCCTGTCCCATGCGTAAGGTTTCACGTTTGGTCCCCAATTTTCCGATTGGTGGTCTCGAATGGCTCGACGGGGCGCGGGCGCGCCGGCACGGACGAAAGAGACGTCCGTGCCGGTTAAGCTACAAGAGGTTGCGGCGAATTTACAGCTTGCGACAGACGTAGATCGGCGACGTCCAGGCGCGGGTTCCGTCCTCCTGCGTCAAGCGCAGGAAGATCGCGTTGTCCTTGTCGTCTTTCAGGTCGATGGCGCGTGAAAACGAAACCTTGCGGTGCGCGTTGTCGTCGGGCAGGCGGAATATCTTGAGGAACCGGGGCAGGACGCCCGACTTGTCGAACATCTCGTCCTCAAGGCCGATATCCTCCAGCGGCATGCCGCACTGCACCAGCGGCGTCTCGATCTGGAGCGTGCCGCCCCAGGCGTCCTTCACCCACATGTCGAAACCGGCGAAGTTCCCCGTGGTCAGCGACATCCATTTGAGCGACGTGTCCGACGTCCGTTCCAGCACCTTTTCCGGGTTGAAGAAGTTGAAGGCCCGGGCGCGCACGATCTCGTTGTCCTGCACGTGGGCCGTGCCGTCCCAGATGACCTGGCGGAAGCGGCCGCGGTATTCGGCTCCCTCCCAATGCACGCGGATGCGCGCGCCCAGGTCTTCCTGCCCGTAGGGGCGCACGGTCGCGATCAGGTCGCGGCCGTTGAAGATGTCGACCCGCTCGATGGGTGCCGCGGCCAGGATGTCGACGTCGAGCCGCACCCCGCCCTCGGGCAGGTGGACGATGTCGCCCATCATGGCCTCGCGGGTTTCAACCCCCTTGGGCGGCGTCGGATAATCGAGCGCCGGATCGTCGTGATAGAGCGTGCCCGGCGCATCGAACCGGGCCTTCACGTCGATCACCATGCGCCCGCCGTGGCCCCCCGTGGTGGCGTAGTGACGGCGCTTGCGGATGCAGTCGAACAGGGCCTCCCGCGTCAGTTCCGGCATCAGCATGCAGGTCAGGCCACCGATGGCGCCGAACAGGGAGGCCCCCGGATAACTCGCCCCTGGACGGCCCTTGTGGCCGTCCGAGTTGGCGACGATGCCGGTGCGATAGCCCATGTCCAGCGCGTCCTCGACCAGCCATTCGAAGGTCCCCCATGAGGAATGCACCTCCATGGACTTCTCGAACCGCCCGTCGTGGGCCATTTTCACATCGGCGTAGCGGCCGCCGCAATGGGCGTAGGTGACGACATCCCATTCCTCGTCGCGCGCCAGCGCCTTGAACAGGTCGCCCGCCGTGTTGCAATCGGTCGACAGGTCCGACTTATCCTCGACCAGGGCGTGGGACGAGCGGCGGATGACGCGGTCCTTGGTCGGATAGAATACGTTGCGGTCGCCACCCAGGGCCGTATTGCCCGACCATTCGTAGCCGAGCGGCGTCAGGAACTTGCCCGGCTCGTCGAATTCCTCGCACAGGCTGTCCAGGTGCGACCAGAAGCCCTTGGTGATCTGGAAGTCGTTGCCTTGGTGCCCGGCGGCGTCGACGAACGCCTTGTCGCGGGCGAACTCGAAGAACTCCCGCGCCGTTCCGGTGCCGATGGTTTCCTCGGACTGTCCGTGCAGGTCGACCCAATAGGGTTTCAGCTCCAGGTCGCCCTGGATCAGCAGCGGATTGGCGCGGAACACTTCGTTGCCCGCGTCGTCCTCGAACCGGATCTGCACCGGGCCGTCGCCGTCGACGCCGAGCCCTTCGACGATGCAGGCGAAGACGCCGGGCGCCAGGGTGACGGTATCCGGCAGGCCCGCCACCGGGCGCGAGCTTTTGACCTTGAACGTGATATCGCACTGGTCGGACGGATTGCCCCAGGCATCCTCGCCCTTGACCTTCAGGCCGAAGGCCTCGCCCGGACGACGCGCGGTCGGCACCACGGCGGCGTAGGTCACGGGCTTGCCGGGCACGATGCGGATGGCCGGCTGCTCCGGCAGGGCCTGGTAGTTGGCCGTGGCGATGGGATCGACGAGCACGCGGAATTCGAAGGTGTCCTCGCAGAAGGTCTGCAGGCGCACGCCCGGCGAACCGCCCGAGGGCTCCCCGAAGGTGATGGTGATGGTGTCGCCTTCCTTCATGAAGCCCTTCACCACCTTGATATAGAGTACGCGGTCCCACGGCCGCACGTTGCCCTTGGGGTCGTAGCGGGTTTCCAGCACGGCGTTGTTGGAGGCGACGACCGTGGTGTAGTTGCGCCACTTGGGATCATCGAACTGCGGACGGCTCTGGTCCGAGGCGAAGCGGAAGCAGACCCGCATCGAGGCGCTGTCGTCCATGCCGTATTTGCCGCAGGTGTAGACCAGCTTGAAGGTCTGCCAGGACCCGGCCTCGAACGCGCCCGACGGCGTCAGGACCGCGTGGCCAAGTTCTTCGGGCGCGATCGGCGCCTCGATGGTCGAACTTGAATTAAGGGCTCCCTGGCCGCCTTCCTCGCGCTGGTCGAGCATTATGTCCCCTCCTGGACCTAGTCCGGTCCGTTTGAATTCGTTAGCGTCGCAGGGTGAACCCGTCGGCGCATGAAAACTATATCGTAATTCGGCGGGCAACTATATCGGGGGAAGTTTAGAAAAACTATATAGGAATATCGGTTTTTTCCCGATAGTCTTGGAAACTGTGATGCCAGGGACGAACAGCCAACGAAAATGCTCCGCCCGTCCGCAACACGACTCCCAGGGGGCTGGGATGCGGAAAAGGCAGGACGACGTGTGTCCCGACCGGCCGGTCTACATGGCCCGGCCGGATCGACACGGCATCACGCGACCCGATCCGTGAAAATCCATGTCGTCATCAGGGAGGACAAAAACCATGACCGACACAAGTCTCACACGTAAGACCGCGACCGCCGCCGTTTGCGGTGCCGTGGCCTTGGCCGTTACGGCAGGCGCCGCCGCGCCGGCCTGGGCGGAGGCCAACGAAGTCCGCTTCGCGCAGCAATTCGGCCTGCTGTACCTGCCCATGCACGTGGTGGTCGACCAGAAGCTGGTCGAATCCTGCGCCAAGGACGCCGGTCTGGGCGACGTCAAGGTCACCATGCACCGTTTCTCGGGCGGCGCCGCGGTGAACCAGGCGCTGCTGTCCAACAACGTCGATTTCGCCGCCGGCGGCGTCGGCCCGCTTCTCAAGCTGTGGGACAAGACCAAAGGCCGCATCAACGTCAAGGCGATGACGCAGCTTTCGGCCATGCCGCTGAAGCTGAACACCAACGATCCCAAGATCAAGAAGCTCGAAGATTACGTCGGCCTGACCGATCACAAGATCGCCACGCCGTCCGTGAAGGTTTCGATCCAGGCGGTCGTGCTGCAGATGGCGGCAGCCAAGAAGTGGGGCCCGAAGGAAGCCTTCAAGCTGGACGACATCACCGTTTCCATGAAACACCCCTCGGCGGCGGCGGCCATTATGGCCGGCGGCCAGGCGGTGAAGAGCCACTTCGCCACCCTGCCGACGTCGTTCCAGGAAGTGAAGAGCGGCAAGGCCCATACGGTGCTGACGTCCTATGACGTGCTGGGCGGCGAACATTCGACCGTCGCCATGTACAACACCGAAAAGTGGAAGAACGACAATCCCAAGCTGTACGCCTGCGTCTGGAAGTCCTATCGCAAGGCCATGGCCTGGATCAACGAGGACACGGACCGCGCGGCCGCGCTGTTCCACAAGTTCACCAAGTCCAAATTGCCGCTCGACGACGTCAAGGCGATGGTCCGCGACAAGAAGGAAATGCACTATTCCCTGCAGCCCAATCTGACCATGGAGTTCGCGAAGTTCATGCACTCGATCGGCGCGATCAAGAACATGCCGTCGAGCTGGAAGGACTATTACTGGGAAAACAACTACGACCAGAAAGGCAGCTGACGATATGGATCAAGGCGCCCACGTCGCGGCGGGCGACACGCCCGCCGCGACCGCCGTTGACCCCATCCTGGATGTCGACGGCGTCACGCTTCAGTACAAGACCAAGGAACACCTGATCACGGCGACTTACCGGGTCGGGTTCAAGGTCTATCCCGCCGACCGTTTCGTCCTGTTGGGCCCGTCGGGCTGCGGCAAGTCGACCCTGCTGAAAGGCGTCGCCGGCTACCTCAAGCCGGTCGAGGGCAACATGCGGCTCAAGGGGGTCGACATCAAGGAGCCGGGCCCCGACCGGGTCATGGTGTTTCAGGAGTTCGACCAGCTTCTGCCCTGGAAGACGGTGAAGCAGAACATCACCTTCGCGCTGATGAACGGCGGCCGCTGCAAGACGCAGGCGGAAGCCAACGACATCGCCATGGAGTACATCAAGAAGGTCAAGCTCGACCGTTTCGAGGACACCTATCCGCACATGCTGTCCGGCGGCATGAAACAGCGCGTGGCGATCGCCCGCGGCATGGCCATGGAACCGGACATCCTGTTGATGGACGAACCCTTCGCGGCGCTCGATGCGCTGACGCGCCTGCAGATGCAGGAGGAGTTGCTGCAGCTGTGGGAGGACACGCACTTCACGGTGCTGTTCGTCACGCACTCTATCGAGGAAGCCCTGATCGTCGGCTCGCGCATCCTGGTGCTGTCGCCGCATCCGGGCCAGGTCAAGGCGGAACTGAACGCCCATCACCTGACGCACGCCAGCACGGGGGATGTGGAATTCGGCGAACTTAAGACCAAGATCCACGACATGCTGTTCGCCGACCGCATCCTGGAAGACGAACTGGCGGCGGCGGGAAGGGCCGAGCATTGATGAGCACGCTCCCGCAAGCGGTCGTCCGGCCGGAGTTCGAGGCCGGCGACCTATCCGAAGCCTCGCACGGGGACGCCGCCCGCAAGCTGACCCTGTGGGAAAAGCTTGTCGACCTGGACGGCGTGCGAAAGCTGTCGATCCTGGTCGCCCTGATGCTGGCCTGGGAAATCTACACCCGGCTGTCGGGCGTCTCGGAATTCATCCTGCCCAAGTTCTCGGACACCGCGGCGGCGCTCTATGACGCGCTGGTCCACGACCAGTTGCTGATCATGATCAAGAATTCGATGACCGTTCTGATCACCGGCTACGCCATCGGTCTGGCCATCGCGACGCTGCTGACCACGGCGGCGATCATGACCCGGTTCGGCAGCGACGTGCTGTCGACGCTGACGGCCATGCTCAACCCGCTGCCCGCCATCGCGCTTCTGCCGCTGGCGCTGCTGTGGTTCGGGCTGGGCTCCAACTCGGTGGTGTTCACGCTGTTGCACTCGGTCATCTGGCCGGTCGCGCTCAACGCCCACACGGGCTTCATGGGCGTGTCCGACACCCAGCGCATGGTCGGCCGCAACTACGGACTCAAGGGCGTCACCTACGTGACCAAGCTGCTGATCCCGGCCGCCTTCCCTTCGATCCTGATGGGGCTCAAGGTCGGCTGGGCTTATGCCTGGCGTACCCTGATCGCGGCCGAACTGGTGTTCGGCGGCGCCATTGCCGATACGGCAAGCACGCAGTCGGGCGGCCTCGGCTGGTTCGTGTTCTCGAATCAGATGGACATGCAGATCCCGTATGTCTTTGCCGGCCTGTTCACGGTCATACTGGTCGGCGTCATCGTCGAAAGCCTGATCTTCTCGACGATCGAAGCGCGGACCGTCCGCCGGTGGGGGATGCAATCGTCATGAGCACACGGAAATCTCTTCCCGAACCGATCATCCGGCCGGAATTCATCAACGAAACCATCGCAGACGCGCATACGGGCGACGTCGCCCGCGAACTGTCGACGATCGAGAAGATCTGGAACATCAACGGCGTGCGCAAGGCGGTCATCCTTCTGGGGCTGGTCGCCGTGTGGCAGGCCTATACCGTGATCATGAAGGTCGAACCCCTGATGTTCCCGACCTTCACCTCGGCCCTGGAAAGGCTCGTCAACGACCTGTTGCAGGGCGAGCTGATCTGGAAGATCTGGTTCTCGGTCAAGGTCCTGCTGATGGGCTATGGCGCCGGCATGGCGATCGCAGCGGTCCTCATCCTGTGGGGCACGGCAAGTCGCCTCGGCGGCGACTTCATCGCCATGGCAACGGCCATGTTCAACCCGCTGCCGTCCATCGCCATGCTGCCCTTGGCCATGCTGTGGTTCGGCCTGGGTGTCGGCAGTCTCGTGTTCGTGCTGGTCCATGCGGTGCTGTGGGCGGTCGCCCTCAACACCCATTCCGGGTTCAAGAACGTCTCCGCGACGCTGCGCATGATCGGCGAGAACTACGGCCTCAAGGGCGTGCCCTTTGTGGTCAAGGTTCTCGTCCCGGCGGCGCTGCCGTCGATCCTGACCGGGATGAAGGTCGGCTGGGCCTTCGCCTGGCGCACCCTGATCGGGGCCGAACTGGTGTTCGGCGCCTCGGCGGGCGGCGGCGGGCTGGGCTGGTACATTTTCGAATCGTCGCAGAACATCGAGACCGAAGGCGTGTTCGCCGGCCTGTTCATGGTCATCCTGATCGGCATCACGGTCGAGAACCTGTTGTTCCGCAACGTCGAACTGAAGACCGTCAGCCGCTGGGGCATGCAGCGATAAGCCTTGGAGAATACCCGTGACCATTTCGATCCAACTCCCCGTCAAACCCCTCGACAACCCCATGGCGGCAGAGGTCGAAGGCCTGGACCTGACTCGAAACCTTGACGACCGTACCATCGCCGACCTCCACAAGGCGTGGATGGCCTATCCCGTCCTCGTCATCCGGGGGCAGGAACTGAACCCGGAACAGCAGCTGGCCTACAGCCGCCGTTTCGGCGACCTGCAGCGCCACACGGTGAAGGAGATTTTGCATCCCGAGTATCCGGAGATCCTGGTCCTGTCCAACCGGGGGCGGGGCGGCGCGCAGCCGATCAACAACGGCGGCGCCTACTGGCATTCGGACATCACCTACGAAGACATCCCGCCCATGGGCTCCATCCTGCACGGCGTCGTCATCCCCGATGGCGGCGGCGACACGCTCTACGCCGACATGACGGCCGCCTATGACGCCCTCGACGACGCCACCAAGGCCGGGATCGAGGGCCTCAAGGCCGTACATACCTACCGCGTGCGCTACGAAGCCATGATGAAGGCCGGCATCCGCCCGCCCAAGACCGAGGAAGAACTGGCCCAGTGGACCGATGTCGTCCACCCCGTCGCCCGCACCCATCCGGAAACGGGGAAAAAGGCGATCTTCGTCAACGAGGGCTTTACCTCGCGCATCGAGGGCATGGGCGACAACGAAGGGCGCGACCTTCTGGAAAAGCTGTTCGAGCACTCGACCCAGGACCGTTTCGTCTACCGCCACCGATGGCGGCCGGGCGACGTGGTGATGTGGGACAACCGCTGCACCCTGCACCGGGCGACGGACTACGACCTCAGCCAGGAACGCTCCATGCACCGGGCGACCATCCGCGGCACGCAGCCGGTCTGATCCATGGCGAAACTCGCGCCCCGGCTCGTCACCTTCGACGTCTTCTCGGCCCTGCTCGACATCCAGTCGAGCCTGACCGCAATCGTGCAGGAGACGCTCAACATGCGGAAAGACACGGCCGCCCAGTTCGCCCGCGGCTGGCGCCAGGCGCAGATGGCCCGCGCGGCGGCCAGCAACTCGCTGGGCAAGGGCCGCACGTCGTTCAAGGACTGTACGCGCATCGGCCTCGACTACGCGCTCGGCAAGTCCGGCAGGAAGGCCGACGCGGCGACGCGGAAGAAACTGGTCGCCGCCTGGGGCACGCTGACGCCCTGGCCCGAGGCCCCGGCGGTGATGCAGGCGATCAAGAAAAAGGGCTACGTCACGGCGATCCTGTCCAACGGCGACCAGGACCAGCTCGACAGCGTCGCCCGGGTGTTCGGGCACAGCACCTTCGACCATGTGCTGTCGTCGGAGACGGCGGGCTTCTACAAGCCCCATCCCTCGGTCTACGAGCTTCCCACCCGCGTGTTGGGCGTCGGCTCCAAGGACATCCTGCACGTCGCGGGGGGTGCGGGCGACGTGCTGGGCGCTGCCGCCTTCGGCCTGACCTGCTACTGGTCGAACCGCACGGGCGACCTGCCGCTCGACCCGGCCCTCGGGCCGACCTTCCAGGGCAAGGACCTTCGGGGCGTGCTGAAGCTGCTCTGAAGTTGGCCTTTTCAGCGCTCTCCTCTGAATCTTCTGTACGCCTCAAGGAAATCATCAAACACTTTTCCTTTTGTCTCATCGAACGGAATTTCCCACGGATACAAAAGCGTGATTTCCTTTCCAGTTTTAACATTCTTTTGAATCCATCGATGGGCTCGTGAATCAAAAGAAAGGCGTATTTCAATCTCGTCTTCGGGCATTTCAAGGCCATAACCTAATGCCTCGACACCGTTTCCTGTGATTTTCGCGACTGGCAGCAATCCTCCGACAGTCTTTATATCCGACTCCGAAATGTAATCGTTTATCGCGTGGCGTAGCGTCATGGCCTCGATAAATGAGTTTCCAGGTTCACCCGCAACGATCATGTCGTGATAGTCGGCAATCTTCACTGTTGCCGGGCTGCCGCTACCAATAGCAGCGAACTGAAGCGGTGGAATCCGTCTCAATTCAAATTTTGGAGCTGCCATCACCCAGAGAGTACTGAGCGGCAGATCTGTGAATCGTACGTATTTGACGCTGGGTGGCGACTGTAGAGACCTTACAAGAATGTCAGGAATCCAGTTTCTCTGAATAGCAGGTTGGCCAAACGCGATTTGGTTCATCACCCGCACTATAGACTCCCGCTCAACTACATTCGGTCGATCCGCTAATACCGCACCTAGCATGAAGGTTACCTGAGCAGAACAATCCTCCGCCCCCACTCGATCGCCGTAACGACGCCGAAAGAGGCGCGAAATCCATAGCATTAAACTAACAACGTCCTTTCTCTTTCGTCCTGGTAGCTGACGAAACATCTCGCGAAGCAGCAGTGAAGCAACGTCTACGTTCCCGACGAAGCCGATTACGGCATGGCTTGAGATTGGAAATAGTTTCTGAGCGCAATCCAGGTATACGTCTGGTTGACCTCGACGCAGAACGGTTACTCGCGCATCGGACGCAAGCAACACTCCATCGAACAAGGATACGCCAGCAATTACACTCACAACTACCGAGTGTATGCCATGTGCCACGAGAGCACACGCTCCAAAAGCGACATTTCGTCGCTGCTTACTCCGCCGCGTCGGCGGGGGTCGTATCCACCACTGCGAAGGGCTCAGCCATCTCGGCCGGGTCATGGCAAACCCGGCGCGCGGCCCCCTACTCCGCCGCCTCGGCCCGCGTCTTGGGGCCGATCACGGACAGGCCGCAGCGCTGCGCCTCGGTCTCCATCACGTCGTCGGGCTGCACGTTGGCCAGGTTCACGTCTGGCCCGAATTCGGTCAGCAGGAACTTCTTCAACTCGAACACGTCGTTGAGCGTCACGCCCTTGATCCAGGGGCCGGTCAGTTCCAAGAGCGTATGCTCCAGGTCGAGGCCGCCTTTGAGGGCCGCCATCATGGCCTCGTTGACCTTGCCGTTCGTGACCAGTTCGGCCCCCTCCACCAGCACGATGTGGCAGCCGGCGTCGAAGCAGACCTCCGTCTGATCGATCAGATCCTGGGGCGTCTGGTTGACGACCTTGGAGCCGACCTCGCCGTGGACTTCCAGCCCCTCGGCGATGGCCATCCTGATCATCTTCGCGCGCTCGTCGTCGTTCAGCGGCACGCAGTTGTCCGAGACCTCCAGCGCGTCGAAGCCGAGGCGCTTGGCCTCGGCGAAGAAGCCGGGCATGGCCTTCCACCCCTGGGTGGCGAAGACGTATTCCGAGAACTGGCCGCCCAGGAACGGCGTCACGTCATGGGATTTGTACATGGCGAGCTTCTTCACGAGGTAGTCCTCGGGATAGAGCCGCGCCGTGCCGACGACGATCTTCACCAGGTCCACGTAGGGGGCGAGCAGGCCCATGTAGTCCTCGGCCCGGCCCAGAGGCAGGCCCCAGTCCATCATCATGGTCAGGCCCGTCTTGCGCGGCTTGGCCGAACGCCCCGCGGGCAGGGGCACCATGGCGAAGGGAACGTTGGCGGTCATTTCCGGTCTCCTGATCAATCGAACACTTGTCGCAAACCCCGAGCGCCGCATGAGCGGCGCGACGACGCGTTTGCGCTAATCGAACATCGGCTGTACGCCGGGCGGCACGGAAAAGCCCAGGTCGCCGCGCTTGATGATGGCTTCCTTGCCCCCGTTCTCGACGATCATGCGGGCCTGCGTCTCGCGCGCCGCTCGGTCGACGGCGGCGGGATCGCAGATTTTCCGCAGCTCCGCCGTCAGGTCGGCCATGACCGCCGCGTTGGCGGGGTCGCCCGCCAGGTCGGTCAGTTCGTCCGGGTCGTCGGCCAGATTGAACAGCTGGTCCGCATAGCCCTCGTAATGGACCAGCTTCCAGTCGCCCTTGCGCACCAGGAAGGCCGCGACCTTGGATCCCATGCCGTGGTATTCCGAGAACGCGACGCGGTCGGCCCCGGCCCCCGCCGCCAGGTCCATCAGGTTGGTGCCCGGCAGATTCGCGGGCACGGTTTCGCTGTCGGCGGCGCCCACGCACTCCATGATGAAGGGAAAGACGTCGCAATGGGTGGCCGGCGTCTTGATGACCTTGCCCGCCGGAATGTCGGGCCCGGACAGGATCAGCGGCACGGCGGCGGCTTCCTCGTACATCACCGATTTGCCCCAGGCCCCGCGGTTTCCCATGTTGTCGCCGTGGTCGGACGTGTAGAGCACCCGCGTGCCGTCCGCCAACCCCGCGTCCTCCATGGCGCGCAGGATCAGGCCGACCTGTTCGTCCATGAAGGTGATGAGGCCGAGGTAGCCTGCCTGCGCGCGCTTCACCATGTCCACGGTCTTGAAGTGTTCGTCGTAGGTGAAGATGGCGCGGTAGTCGTCGATGTAGGGATGGATGGGCGACGAGCGCTTGTCGTAGAGCTTGGGCAGCGGCAGGTCGCTGTTGTAGTAGCGATAGAAATGCTCCGACGGCGCGGTCAGCGGGAAATGGGGCGCGACGAACGAGACGAACAGCACCCAGGGCGTGTTCTTGTGCTTTGGCGCTTCCTCGTAAAGCCAGCTTTGCGCCCGCGCCGCGATGTCGCGGTCGTAGCGCGTGTACATGCTTTCCCCCGGCCCCGCCATCCTGGCCATCTTCCACGATGCGCCGCGCTTGGGCGTGTCCTCGTCGCGGATCAGGCCGAGAAGGTCGCCCTTGCCGTCGATGATGTGCATCGCCAATTCCTCGTCGGCGAAGCCATTGTCGTCCGCGCCCGAGCGGAAATGCAGCTTGCCGATGGATACGGTCTGGTGACCCCGTTCGCGCAACACGGAATGCCAGCTCGGCCGTTCGCCGTGGAACGGCGTGGCGTTGTCCCAGGCGCCGATCTGGTGCACGTATTTCCCGGTGGCGAAGCTGGCGCGCGCAGGCACGCAGACCGGGCAGACCGTGTAGGCCGCGTCGAATCGCACGCCGCCGGCGGCCAGGCGGTCGATGTTGGGCGTATGGACGAAGGGATGGCCGTAGCAGCCGGTGACCGATCGCGTATGCTCGTCCGACATGAGGATGATGAGGTTCTTGGGCTCCATGAAGGCGTGTTTCCTGCGTTTTCGGCCCGATGCGAGGTTTTGGGGCCGATTCTTGGCGCGGATGCGCGCGGTGGATGTCTCTTTCGAGTAACTATATAGTTAATCGCAATGTCAAGCGGGATGGTCATGGTGGCCGTATCGTCCTAAAAGTCGTAGAAGACTATCGACCACCAACAACCATCAGACGTTTCAAGGTATCGCGCGAATGCAGACCGACGTGCCCGGCGGATATGGGGAGTTTCTCCGGCGTTATTGGCCGGCCGAGGACAACCTTCCCAAACACGAACGTCTGCGCCAGGCGATCACCGCCTCCATCGCCGACGGCTACTGGGTGCCGGGTACGCGCCTGCCCACGGAATCAGAATGGGCGGCGGAAACCCCCTGTTCCCTCGGCACCGTGCAGCGGGCGCTACGCAGTCTGGTCGACGACGGCCTGATCCAGCGCCGGCGCGGCAGCGGCACCACCGTCGCCGGTCTGCGCAACCAGGTGGCGGAGCCCTGGCACTTCCTGTTCCGCAAGGCCAACGGGGGGTCCGACAACCTGCTGCCCGTATTCACCCGAGTTGTCGACCGTCGGATCAGCCGCGACAGGGGCCCCTGGTCCGCCGCCATCGACCAGGGCCGGCACAAGGCCGTACGCATCGAGCGCATCGTCACGATCGACAAGGCATTGGAAATCTACGCCGTGTTCCATGCCGTCGCCGACCGTTTCCCGGAACTGGTGGATCCGCCCATTTCGGCGCTCGACGGCGCCAACCTGCACGAGGTCATGGCCGAACACCACCACATGCCCGTGCATCGCATCCGCCAGAAGCTGCGCGTGGAGACGCCGCCCGACTGGGTGACGGCCAAGTGCCGCTGGCCCGAGGGGGCGACGGCCTCGGTCGTCAACGTGGTCGCCTATTCCGTCGACGGCCGGCCCATGTACTATCAGGACTTCTACATCCCGCCCTCGCCCTACGTCCTGGATCTGGGCACGCGCATCAAGACCTGAGGCCAACACGCCTCATTGGATCGCCGGCGGACGCCACGGCCGGGTTTCCGCCAGTTCGGCCGCGATTTCGGAGACGACGCCCGCGACCGCCGAAACGGCGCCCACCAGCGGCCGGTCGGCCAGCACCGCCAGGGACCAGTTGCGTGACATGCCCTCGATCTCGCGGGCGCGGAAGGCGGGATCGCCGCGCGCGATCTCGTCGCGGAAGAAGCTGTATCCCTGCACCGTATAGCCCAAGCCCATCCCCACCATGGCCTTGATCATGGCGATCGAGTTGACGGTCTCGCGGATGTCGAGGGCGAGGCCGCGTGCCCCGGTCAGGTCGTCGATCATGCGGCGCAGCGGGTTGGGCGGCTCGGGCAGCAGCAGGGGATAGCCGGGCAGGTCCTCGAACCGCACTCTGCCCTGTTTCCCGCCGCCGTCCGCCGCCGGGCCGATCAGGAACAGGGGCTCCTCCAGCAGGCGGGTGACGGCAAGCAACGGCACGTCGCGGTCGGCGTGGAACAGACCCAGGTCGAACTGGCCAGCCAGCACGCCACCGGCGATGGCGCCGCCCAGCCCCTCGGACAGGCTGAGCCGCACCTTGGGAAACCTTTCGCGCACCTGCCGGGCGAGCGGCGGCGCCACCACGGGCGCCACGCCGGGCATCAGGGCGACCGAAACCGGGCCCGAGGGATCCTCGTCCCAGTTCCGGACCTCGGCCCGCGTCTGCGCCAGAAGCTGCAGGATCGGCTCCGTGCGGGCCAGCAGGTGGGCCCCCTGCTCGGTCGGCGTCACACCCTGCGCCGTGCGGTCGAGCAGCCGCACCCCCAGGTCGCGTTCCAGTTTGCGGATCAGCCGGCTGACGGCCGGCTGCGCCACGTGGAGATGCTGCGCCGCCCGCACGATGCTGCCGTAGCGGGCGGCGGCCATGAAGTACTGCAGGGCTTTCAGGTTCAAGACGTCCCTCCGTTCGCATCGCAGCCTGAACAATGCTATGCCAATTTAGCATATTCAGGTCGATTAAAGGTATTTCCTTGGCATAGTAATGACCCGGTACACTCCGCGTCACGTAGAGCAACGCGCGGACCGTGAACCAACGCCGGAGGAACCGATGGACGGAATGAACACTGGGATCGAGGTGAAACGCCTGGCCGGATCGCTGGGAGCGGAGATCAAGGGCCTGGACCTTGCGGGCGCCAGCTACGACAACGTCTTCCCGGCCCTTTACCAGGCCTTCCTGGATCACGAGGTCATCGTGCTGCGCGGCCAGGACCTGTCGCCGGACCAGCTTGTCGACCTGTCGAAGAAGTTCGGCCCGCTGGAGGCCCACGTCCTGAAGCAGTTCAACATGGAGGAGAACCCGGAAGTCCTCCTGATCTCCAACGTCAAGAAGGATGGCAAGCCCATCGGCGCCATCTACGCCGGGCAGTACTGGCATTCCGACCTATCCTACATGAAGCACCCGACCCAGGGATCGTTCCTGCATTCCAAGCAGATCCCGAGCTACGGCGGCGACACCATGTTCTGCAGCATGACCCGGGCCTACGACGACCTGTCCGAACCCATGAAGGCGTTCCTCGGCGGCCTGACCGCCACCCACGACTACACCAACGCCTACGACACCTTCTTCGCCCACCTGCCCGACCGCCCGCCCCTGACCGATGAGGAGAAGGCCAAGGTGCCGCCGGTGGTACATCCCGTGGTGCGCACCCACCCGGAAACGGGCAGGAAGGCGCTGTTCGTCAATGCCGGCTTCACCCGCCGGATCAACGAGCTGACCCACGCGGAAAGCCGCCGCGTGCTGGACTTCCTGTTCGAGCACTGTACCCAGCCCCATTACATCTACCGCCACCACTGGGCCGTCGGCGACCTCTTGATCTGGGACAACCGCTCCACCTGCCACCGCGCGGTGGCCGATTACGACATGTCGGAGGACCGACACCTGATCCGCACGAGCGTCGCGGGAGATGTTCCCCACTGACCGGCGATGCCGTACCTTGGGGAACATGATATCGCACACGAATAAGGTCCGGACGGATCCCGCGGGGGCCGAACCGGACAAGCCGGCGCGCCGCCCCGACCTATCCGACCGCCGGCTGTTGGCCTGGGTCACGATCCTCGGACTTGCCCTTCTGTTCTACCTGGCGGCCAAGCCGGGCCTGCCGGACGCTTGGCAACGGCCGGGCTCGGAAATCCTGCAGCCGCTGGCGGCGCTGGGGGCGGCACTGCTTCTGGCTCCGTTCCTGTTCTCGCTGGGCAAGCGCGGCGGACACAGCAAGGCCCCCAACCGCCTGTTCATCCTGCACGTCGGGGCCAGCCTTCTCGGCATGTTCCTGGTCGCCCTGCACGCGGCGGCGGCGATCAAGGGCCCGCCGCTGGCTCTGGTCGGCCTCCTGATCCTGCTGGCCGTGACGGGCGTGGTCGCCCGCGTGCACATATCGTCGCGCATGGCCGCGACCTTCGCGCGCAAGCCGGCACCGTTCCAGGCCGCCGATCCGGCGGTGAAGGCCAGGCTGCGCGAGGTCATCGACGCCAAGACGGCGCTGCTGAAGCGCCTCGACCCGCAGGCCAGCGAGGCCCTGTTCTCGCCGACCCTGAAACATTTCCTCGGCGCGCCCCTGAAGTCCCTGGCCTACGCCCGCCTGGCCCGGCGGGAAGCGCAGTTGATGGGCGCCCGTGGCTCCGTCCACTGGCTGCAGGCCTGGTGGCGGCCCGTGCACATGGCCCTCGCCTGGCTGTTTCTGGCCGGGCTGATTCTGCACGTGGTGCTTGTGACCTTGTTCGCCGGCTACGTGGCCGACGGGCGCGAGATCTATTGGTGGCATCTGGCGGCCTGGTAGGAGAGAGCAGAGATGTCCCGCCTTGCCCTGATGATCGACCTGGAACGCTGCATCGGCTGCAAGAGCTGCGAGGCCGCGTGCAAGGCCGAGCACGGCCTGGGCCCTGGCGAAAACCGCAACCGCGTCGTCTGGCTGGGCGACCTGGAGCGCCCGGCTCTCGACTTCCTGGCCCTGTCCTGCCAGCACTGCGAGCGGCCGGCCTGCCTGCGCGCCTGCCCGGTGGTGCCCAAGGCGATCACCAAGGATCCGGATACGGGCGTGGTGCGCGTCAACGAGACCCGCTGCACCGGCTGCGGCGAATGCGTGGTCGCCTGCCCCTACGGGGCCATGGGCTACGACGCCGGCGGCCACCACGCGGTGAAGTGCGACCTGTGCCACGACCGGCGCGACATTGGACTGAGGCCCGCCTGCGCCACCGTCTGCCCCGGCGAGGCCATCACCTTCGGCGCGCGCGGCGATCACCTGAAGGAGATCGAGGCCGAGGGCCGCCGCGCGGTCGACCACGACGCGTTCCTTCTGGGCCCGTCCAACATCTTTCTCGACCGCCTGCGCCCGGCCGGCGACGGCGGGGGCGCCAACTCCGGCTTCACGGTCGAGGGACGCCACCGCCCGGCGGTGTCCGACGACCCGGCGCGGCGCAAGGTCTTCGCCGACGAGGACGTGGTCTTTCCCTATCGTTCCGAGCGCGCGGAGCGCGCGCCCGACGCGGTGGTGCCCGGCGGCTGCAACATCTGCTTCAACTGCTGCCCGACGCACTACCACCTGAAGGACGGCAAGGTCATCCGCGTCACCGGCAACGAGGACGACCCCCAGTGGAAGGGCAAGGTCTGCCCCAAGTCGCAGTTCCTGTTGCAGCTCCACAACAGCAGGGAGCGCCTGACACGGCCGCTCAAGCGCGTGGGCGAACGGGGCGAAGGCAGGTTCCAGCCCATTTCCTGGGACCAGGCGCTCGACGAGATCGCGGCGAAGCTGACGGCCGTGCGCGACGCCCATGGGCCGGAGGCGCTCGGCCTGTTCGCCGGCACGCGCACGGGCACGCTGACGCGCAAGGGCTACATCCGCCTGTTCACGCAGATGTGGGGCACGCCCAACTTCACCGATACGGAGCCCTTCTGTTCGGAATCCAAGGCCGTGTCGTTCGAGGCCACGACCGGCATGGTCGGCAGCGGCAACAGCTACACCCCGGGCGACATCGGCTCGGCTGCGCTGTATGTCTACGTCGGCGACAACCAGGCGGAATCGCGTCCGGTGCACTTCGGCATGGTCAACAACTGGCGGCTCAAGAACGGGGCCCGCATGGTCGTGGTCGACCCGCGCCTGACCGTGACGGCCAGCAAGGCCGACACATGGCTCGCGATCCGCCCGGGCACGGACCTCGCCCTCGCCCTGGCGCTGGCCCACCACATCTTCGACCGCAACCTGCACGACCGGCGGTTCTGCGACGACTGGGTCGAGGGCTGGCGGGCCTGGCGCGACTTCATCGCCGACAAGGGATACTCGCCCGACTGGGCCGCGGGCGTGACCGGCATCGCCGCCGACGACATCCGCGCCCTGGCCGAGGAGATCGCCGCCGCCGACGGCTGCGTCATCTTCGCCGCGCGCGGCGTCAACCAGCACGCCACCGGCACGCAGGCCAACCGCGCCCTGATGTTCGTCGCCGCCATCACCGGCAACATCGGACGAAAAGGCGGCGCGTTCTTCAACTTCGGCACCTACACCCCCGTCGTCGCCAACGCCCCGACCGAACGCGTGGCGGTGCCGGACAGGCCGACCCTGGGCAGCAACCCGGCGACCTGGCTGGACGCCATCCTGACGGGCGAGCCTTATCCGCTGCGCGCCTTCATCACCTGCAACAACCCGCTGGCGGCCTTTCCCGGCCAGACTCGCGTGCGCGAAGCGTTCAAGGCCCTCGACCTGCTGGTGCATATCGAGCTGTTCGCCAACGAGACCACGGCCTATGCTGACTACGTGCTGCCCGCCGCCACGGGCGTCGAGAAGGGCGAGATCGGCCGCGCCGCCGAGGACCGCCGCGTCGTCTGGATCGACAAGATGATCGAGCCGCCGGGCGAGGCCAAGGCCGACGGCTGGATCTGGATCGAGTTGGGCAAGCGCTTCGGTTTCGACGACGTTTTGAAGGACGCCTACAAGGACACGGCCAGGTTCTGGGACGAAATGTGCATCAACGATCCCTGGATGAAGGGCTGCACCCAGAAGCGCCTGCATTCCGTGCCCTGGCGCTGGCTGCGCGTACCCTTGGCCGACGAGGCGGCACCCGAGATCGAGACCCTGTTCCTCGAGGGCACGACCGCCATCGGCAGCCCCGACGGCCACCGCTTCCCCACGGCCGGCGGCAAGCTCGAGTTCTGGACCGAGGCGCTGGAAGCCAAGTTCCGGAC
>PFFW01000015.1:0-8433 GCA_002781745.1 Rhodospirillales bacterium CG15_BIG_FIL_POST_REV_8_21_14_020_66_15 | reverse complement strand
CTGTCGGCCCTGCCGGAATTCTACGCCGACCGGGAACAACTCATCGATCTGCCCTATGTGACGCGGGAGACCGACCCGGCCTCCGGCGTCCGCAGCCCCTTCGCGAAGGGCCATGCGGAGACCCGGCCAGCCCGCATCACCGCCGCCGCCGACGGCTCGCCGTCGCGGAGCCTGCGGGACCAGGGTTTCGACATGCACCTGGTGACCGGCCGGCCGCCTGCCCCCCATTTCCATTCCTGGACCCATTATTCCTGGCAGGCGCAGGAGATGTGGCCCGACATGTTCGCGCAGATCCACCCCAAGACGGCCGACCGCCTGGGCATCGGCGACGGCGACGAGGTTGCGGTGGAAACCGCCCACGGCCGGATCACGGCGCGGGCCTGGCTATACGGCGGCATCCGCGAGGACACGGTCTTCGTGCCCATCGGCTGGGACGCGGCGCAGCCCTACCACCCCTGGCCCTCGGTGAACCACCTGACCGACGGCGCGCAGCGCGACCCCTTGTCGGACCACGCGAACCTGAAAAGCTACCTATGCCGGGTGCGCGCCAAGGCGTGACGGCCGGGCCCCGGCCGGGGGCATGACTTATTGATTTATAAGGAAAATGGTGCCCAGGGGCGGATTCGAACCACCGACACCCGCATTTTCAGTGCGGTGCTCTACCAACTGAGCTACCTGGGCGTACCGTGCGTCGGCGGCGGCCGTCGAAGGCCCCCGCCCGTTGGCGAGACGTGGCTTATAGAAGAAATCCCGGGCCCTGTCCAGCATGGGCGCGCCGGGAAGATTGCCTCGGTTTTCCCCCGGTTTTCCGGCCCTTTCCAGGGACCGCCCTGCGCCTAATCCTCGGCGGACCCGCCTTCGGGATCGAAGTCGTCGGGCACGTCGTTGGTCGGGATGCGGTAGCCGCCGTCGAGCCAATTGCCCAGGTCGACGTCGGCGCAGCGCTTGGAACAGAAGGGCCGGTATTCGGTGACCGGCGCCTTGCCGCAGACCGGGCAGGGCCTGCGCAGCAACGGCACCACCTTGGCGCCCTTGCCGCCGCTCATGCCTTGCCCTCGCGGACCTCGAAGCGGCCGGGCGCCAGGGCCGCGTCGCGTTCGAGCCTGAGCGCCCCACCGGTGCGCGCATCGGCGTCGGCGAAGGCGTCCTTGAGCGGGCCCGCCAGGGTCTCGGCCACGTCGGGCGCGGCGACGATGCGGATGACGGCGCCGCGAACGGCAAGCGCGCGACGCAGCGCGGCGAGCGCCGCCGCCACGGGATCGGGCGCCAGGCCCTGCGGGCGGCCGAGCAGGCGGGTCAGCGACGGGCCGCGGCGCCTGCGCGTCAGTTCCACCAGGCCCAGGCCCGTATGGCCCAGCACGTGGCATTCCACCGGATCGCCGGACAGCGCGTCGCGCAACTGGGTGAGCAGGTCCTGGCGCTCCTTCTTGCCCTTCATGGTCAGGAAGTCGATGACGATCTGGCCGGCGAGGTTGCGCAGGCGCAGTTCGCGGGCGATGGCGGTGACGGCCTCGCGGTTGGTCCTGGCGGCCAGGCGCTGGGGTGAGCCGGAGCCGAGCGGCCCGCCCTTGGCGGCCCCCGTGTCCACGTCGATGGCCGTCAGCGCCGGGGTCTCCGAGATGATGATTCGTCCGCCCGACGGCAGGGCGACCGTGGGCGACAGCACGGCCTCGAGCGCCTCCTCCACCCCGAAATGCTCGAACAGGGGCACCGGGCCGGGCCAGGTTTCGGCCGTCACGCCGGGGGCCACGGCCGCCGCGATGCGGGCGGCCTCGGGATCGTCGGCGATCACGCGGCAGCGGGGGCTCGCAAGCGCCAGCGCGCGCTCCACCGCGTCGGCCGGCGCCAGCAGGGGTTCCGGCGCCTTCCCCGTCTCGCGGAACGCGGCGTCGATCTCGTCGCGCAGGGCCAAAAGGCGTTCCAGGTCGGCCGCCACCTGGGCGATCTCGGCGCCGCCGGCGGCGGGAGTGAAGGCGAGCCCGCAGTCGCCGGGCAGCATTTCCTCCAGCGCCTCCATCTCCTTGCGCTGCGCCGGGGCCAGGAAGCGCGAGAACTTCAGGCCCTCGCCGCCCAGTTGCAGGGTGACGAAGCGGCCCGTCAGCGCGAGCCGGCATGTCAGGCGCGGCCCCTTGCCGTCCATCGCCTCGCGGTCGGCCTGGACCAGGACCTTGTCGCCCTCGCCGACGGCTTCGGTGACGGACTTGATGCGGTCGCCGCCCGAGCGCCGCGCATCGCCCGCGGCGAGGAACCCCGGCTCCGCCCCGCCGATGTCGACGAAGGCGGAATTCAGGTCGCGGTTGATCGCCGTTACCCGCCCGGCGAACACGGCGCCTTCGACGGTTTCCCCGGCGTCGCGCTCGAACAGGACCTGCAGCACCTTGTCCTTGGCGAGCAGCGCCACGCGCGTCTCGCCCGGCCCGGTGTTGATGAGGATGGTGTCGGCGCGCATGTCCTTATGCCTCTGTCGTCGGGGACCAGGCCCCGGCGCCGGCCAGCAACGCCGCCGTCATGGCCAGCGGCAGACCGACCACGTTGTTGTAGTCGCCGTTGAGCGCCGTGACGAACAGCGCCGCGCGGCCCTGGATGGCGTAGCCGCCGGCCTTGTCCCGCCATTCGTCCGTGGCGAGATAGCGGTCGATCTCTGCCCGGCCGAGGCGCTTGAACCGGACGGCGGTGACGGCGACGCGGCACAGCGTCCGCCCGCCGGGGCAGGCCAGCGCGACGGCGCCGATGACGCGGTGGCGGCGGCCCGACAGCAGGCCCAGGCAGTCCCGCGCCTCGGCCGCGTCGGCGGGCTTGGGCAGCGACCGCCGCCCGCAGGCGACCACCGTGTCTGCGGCCAGCACGAAGTCGCCGCCGTGGTCGCGGGCGACGGCGGCGGCCTTTTCCCGCGCCAGGCGCAGGGCGAGGGCGCGCGGCAGTTCGCCCTTCCCGGGCGTCTCGTCGACGGCGGCGGGGACGACGGCGGCCGGCGTGATCCCGACCTGGGCCAACAGGTCCAGACGCCTGGGCGATGCCGAGGCGAGAATCAAGCGGCCAGCCATGCAGGCGTCCGCCAAGTTTTATTTGAAACGAAAGGTGATCCGGCCCTTGGTCAGATCGTAGGGCGTCATTTCCACGTTCACGCGGTCGCCCGCCAGCACCCGGATCCGGTGCTTGCGCATCTTGCCCGCCGTATGGGCAAGGATTTCGTGGTCATTGTCCAGTTTCACCCGGAACATGGCGTTGGGCAGCAGTTCCGTCACCGTGCCCGTAAACTCCAATACGTCTTCTTTCGCCATCGGCGCTCCTTCGTTTCAGCCAAAACGCCCCAGAACATGACGGCAAGCCGGGCAAAAATCAAGGCATTGCAGGGATTCCGACGGCGGCCTGCGATTTATGCCTCGCGATCTGCCCCCGCTTCTTCCAGCGCAGCCTGGCGCAGGCCTTCCAGCGCCGTGTGGAACGGCGGATTGTCGACGCCGTCCAGGTGCACCATGAAGATCGGCCGGCGGAACACGGGGGCGTCCTCGACCATATGCAGGACCCCTTCCTCCAGGCGCGGCCGCACGGCGCGCAGCGGCAGGTATGCGGACCCGCCGGCGCGCAGGATGTGCTGCTGCGCGAGCGGCCCGTAACTGACCGCCATCGCGGACGCGGCGAGGTCGGGAAAGGCCTCAAGATGCTCCATGCGGAATTCCGCCCCCCAATCGACGAACACATAGCCCGCTCCCCGGGGTCCGCGTGTCGCCGGATCCGTCGACACCAGGACAAGGCTGTCCTGGGCCAGTTGCTCGACCACGACGCCCGAACGGTGCTGCGGCGTGTAACACACGGCAAGGTCGATGAAGCCTTCCACCACATGGCCCATGAGGGCGTCCGACGTGCCGACCTCGGCGCGGAGCGCAACCGCGGGCAAGGCCTTGCGGACCCACGACATCCAGCTAACCAGCATGCGTTCCCAAAGGGTGAACTCGGCGCCGACGGTCAGCAGCGTGGAAAACTCCGTCGGCAGGCCGACGTTGTGACGCGCCTGTTCCCAGGTTTGCACCAGCTTTTCCGCATAGGGACGGAATTGCGCCCCCGCGGCAGTCAGCGACGCTCCGGCCTTCGTGCGCACGAACAGGGGCTGCCCCAAAAGGTCCTCCAGCAGCTTGACCCGGGTGCTGACGGTGGACTGGGTGACATACAGGCGTTCCGATGCCTTGACGAAGTTTCCGACCTCGCAAATAGCGAGGAACGTCCGCGCGAGATTGATGTCCATGAGGGTGTTTCCGATGGTTGGAAGGGCGTGAACGGCATTGATTGCATATCGATATTTTCCATACAAACCATAATTTTATTTCGTTTGAGTAATTCTTGAATTTCCCGGAAAGTCCCATCGTCCAATTACGGACATCCGCGCTTTTCTGGAGGAATACATGAAAGTTCTGCCCTTCATTGGTGCCGCCGCCATCGCGCTGGCGATCGCGGCCCCGGCCCAGGCCGTGGACGTGACCAATGAACAGGAAACCGACATCCAACTGACGGTTTCCGACTCGGAAGGCTCCGAAGTGGTGAACATTGCCGCCGGCGAGACCATCCCGAACCTGTGTGAGAAATGCAAACTCGTGCTGGGCGACGAATCGGCCAACGTGCAGGGCGACCAGGTCGCCGTGATCCGCAGCGGCAAGATCTCCGTCCGCACCAACTGACATGACGAACGCGGGGCCGGGTGCCACCCGGTCCTGCAGGAACGCGCCTGGGAGGGCGTCATCGGGAACGGGAGTGGTCGACGCCAGCGTTAAAGCCCGTCCCCTCGCGGACCACCGGCACTGACGCACCCCCCGTTCCCGAGCGGCGCAAGCCAAGCGTCCGCAACGCTCCGCCCCAGGCGACGTTCCTCCGACCGACCAGGACATACGCCCAAGCCTGCGCCTACGCCGAAACGCCTGATAACCGACGCAACCAATCGGCCAAATCGCCCTCCCACGAATGGCCCCCTTGATGAAAGGCAACCGCCATGTTGACGCACCCTTCCACTCCAGCCGCTTCCGACCTCCCGCAAAGCACTCCCACTCCCGTCGCCAAGACCTTCTGGCAGCGGGCTGACGACATCACGGGCTTCACCCTGTTCATGGTGATCGTCGTCGGCGGAGTGGTGTCGCCTTTCGCACTCTACCTTTATGGGTTATTGTTCCGCTAATACCGGAACATGCCGAAAAAGCTGGAAAAATCCCCGTCGACCGCGAGCCAGACCCAGAAGACACTGGGTCCGATCAGCGACCTTGAACGCCACCTTCCTCCGGAATGGTGGCGTTCCCTATTCAACGCCCTCTATTTGAAGACCGACGGCGACGTCACCGAGAACGACGACGCCACCAAGGCGGAGATCGACGCGCTTCTCGACGTGGCCGGCATGACGCCGGACGACCGGGTGCTGGATTTATGCTGCGGCCAGGGCCGCCATTGCCTTGAACTGGCGCGGCGCGGCTTCGCCAACGTTACCGGGGTCGACCGGTCCCGCTACCTGATCCGCCTGGCGCGGCGGCGGGCAAAGGCCCAGGGACTGCCGGTGCAGTTCAAGGAAGGCGACGCCAGGCGCTTCGCGCTTAAGGCGGATTCCTTCGACTGCGTGCTGCTGCTCGGCAACTCGTTCGGGTATTTCGAGCAGGAAGAGGACGACTTGGCGGTGCTGACCGCCGTGCGCCGGGTCCTGCGCTCCGCCGGCCGCCTGGTGCTCGACGTCACCGATGGCGAGTGGATGCGCCAGCACTACGAACCAAGGACCTGGGAATGGATCGACGGCAACCAACTCGTCTGCCGCGAACGCTCGCTGTCCGGCGACCGCTCGCGCCTGATCTCCCGTGAGGTGGTGATCCACGCGGAAAAGGGCGTGATCGCCGATCAGTTCTACGCCGAACGCCTGTACAGCGCCGACAGCCTGACCGCCCTGCTGGAAAACGCCGGATTCCGGGACATCGCCTTCCACCAGGAACTGGAGGGCAATTCCAGCCGCCAGACCGACCGCGGCGCCGACCTGGGCATGATGGCGCGGCGCCACCTGGTGACCTGCCGCGCTCCGGTCAAGGCCGCCGCCGGCGGCCGTGGACCCGCCTTCCCGGACGTCACTGTCCTGATGGGCGATCCGCGCCGCCCGGACCAGGTCAAGCTCGGCGGCAAGTTCAACCCGGAAGACATGGAAACCATCCGCCGGCTGAAGGCGGCCCTGGACACCTTGGGCGACTACCGCTTCACCTACGAGGACAACCACACGGGCCTGTGGGAGCGCCTGGAGAGAACCCGCCCGACCTTCGTCTTCAACCTGTGCGACGAGGGCTACAACAACGAGGCGCTGAAGGAACTGCATGTTCCGGCCATGCTGGAGATGCTGGACATCCCCTATTCGGGGGCCGGCCCGGCGGCGCTTGGCCTGTGCTACGACAAGGCCGTCGTGCGCGCCGTCGCCCAGCAGTGCGAGATCCCGGTGCCTCTGGAAACCTATTTCGATCCGGACGACCAGGTCGCGACGATCCCATCCGTGTTCCCGGCCCTGATCAAGCCGGCCCAGGGCGACAGCTCCATCGGCATCACCCAGAACGCGGTCGTGCACACGCCCGAGGAGATGGTCGCCTATCTGGCGGAACTGCGCCGCACCCTGCCCGGTCGCGCCGTGCTGGTGCAGGAGTTCCTGGACGGCCCGGAATACAGCGTCGCCCTGATCGGCAATCCGGGGCACGGCTTCCACGCCCTGCCCGTCCTGGGCGTCGACTATTCACGGCTGGCCCCGAACCTGCCCAGGCTTCTCGGCTACGAGTCCAAGTGGCAGCCGGAATCGCCCTACTGGAACGACATCAGCTACAAGCAGGCGGAGTTGGACGAGGAAAGCCGGCGCACGTTGGTGGACACCTCGGCGACCCTGTTCCAGCGCCTGGGCTGCCGCGACTATGCGCGGTTCGACTTCCGCACGGATGCGAACGGCGTGATCAAGCTGCTTGAGGTCAACCCCAACCCGGGCTGGTGCTGGGACGGCAAATTCAACCTGATGGCCGCGTTCGAGGATCTGTCCTATCCCGACCTGTTGCGCATGATCATCGAAGCCGCCCAGGCGCGGCTTACCGCCGGTCTGGCCGAGGAATGGGCGGCGCAACCGGTCAGGAAACGAGCCAGGACCTGATCGCCGCTCATCGCCAATCCAGGCGGTGGACGACGGCGCGGCATGTCACCGAGCTTTCGCTGGTGGAGCCGACCAAATTCAGTTCGACGAATGTCGAATCCGCCAACCGCTGCCCCAGGGCGATGAATTCCCGGTCCGTGGCCTCCGGCTCGCGGGAGAACATGATCCCCAAGCGGCGCCGGACCTTTTCCTCGTCCGACAATTGTACGGTGTAGCGAATCACGCCGACGCCGAACATTTCACGGACCGCCACGCCGCGCCGTGCCCAACAGAAGGTCTCGTTCACCTTGCTGCCCTCGACCGTAACCTCGAAGCGGATTTCCAGACGACGCAGGTTCCTGTCGAAAACCACCCGGTATTGTGCCGGCGGCCCCGCAGCGTTCGTCAGACGCTTCGCTGCCGACTGGGCGCCGGCGCGGACACGCTTGATTCCCGCATCCAGAATGGTCACCGGCTGGGCCGCGAGGGCGTCGAACACGTCGCCGACCTGCGCCGAGGCCGCGCGTGGCGCAAAACCGGCAACGGCAGCCAGGGACAGGCAGCATACGGCTGTGGTCAATGTGGTTCGTTTCATAGCGTCGTCCTCTCCGCAATTGTGCATCGGCCGTCCGATCTCCTCATTGTATCCGAGCAGGTCGACGGATCGATTCCGGAATGCCCCCGCCTCCTGGAGGGTATGACGGCCATCACAGCCATCGCCTCCATCCACGCGTATGGTCCCATCGATTTCGAATTGGGGTTTGCGCGCCGAAACCGGGACCTAGGCAGTCGGATGTTCTTCCGCATCCCGCGTTCCGTGCGTTTTATCGAGGCGCGCGCAGGAGGTCGAGATTTCCACGCCCGAACCCGATTACCGTTTTTTTCAGCGCCAGGTCTCGGTCGAGAGCTTGGAGAACCCCCTGTTCGGGACCGTTCTCGACGTGTGGATGTCCCTGCGCGGCGACGCCATCGCCCCGCCGTGGCGGGTCGAGGACCTGCTGCGCTATCCGGTCATCGTGATTCCCTTCATCAGCGTCGTCGACGTAACGCCCAATGGCGGCTTCCGCTACCGTTTCTGGGGAACGGGGCACGTGGACGTGAAAGGGTATGATTACACCGGCCACTCGCCCCTCGATCACGAACCGCCCGAATACGGCCGCATGATCAACGACGAGTACCAGGCCGTGGCCGACGCCGCCCGCCCCATGGCCTTCGTCCACGACATCCGCCCGGGCCTGACCGAGATATCCAAGTACCAGGAGACCCTGCGTCTGCCGCTCGCCAATGACGGGCGGACGGTATCCGGCGTGATTTCCTTC
>PFFW01000065.1 GCA_002781745.1 Rhodospirillales bacterium CG15_BIG_FIL_POST_REV_8_21_14_020_66_15 | reverse complement strand
GCGGGCGGCCCGCGGCGCCTGACCGCCGTCCTGGTCGCCGCCGGGGTGCCGCTGGCGGCGGCGGGCCTCTACCTTGTGCTGGGCTCGCCCGGCCAGCCCGACCAGCCCCATGCCGCGCGCGACATCGCCGCGGAAACCAGCGCCGCGGCCGGGCACGCGGCGGCGGGGGCGGACATGGCGGCCATGATCGGCCGCCTGGCGGAGAAGCTGCTGGCCGCTCCGGACGACGTCGAGGGCTGGCTTCTGCTGGGCCGCAGCTACCTCTCGATCGGCCGCGTCGACGCCGCCGTCAATGCCTACACGCGGGCGCGGGCGATCGCCGGCGGGCGCGCCGACGTGGAGGTCGCCTACGCGGAGGCGCTGATCGTGAGCGGCGGGATGAAGGTGACGGACGACGCGGCGGCGATCCTGACGGCGGTCCGCGGCTCCGCACCGTTCGAGCCCAAGGCGCGCTACTACCTGGGCCTCCGGAAGGCCCAGGCGGGCGACGTCCGGGGGGCGCTGCAGGACTGGGCCGACCTGGTGGCGATCTCGCCGGAAGACGCCCCCTGGGTGCCCGTGGTGCGCCAGCAGATCGCCCGCGCCGCCGAGCAGCTGAACCTCGACCCGGCGGCCGTCACGATGTCCGAGGAGGCCCGCGGCCTGCTCGCCCGGCAGCCGCCGGTGCTGCGCCCCGCGACCCCCGTGATGCCCGCCGACCCGCCGGCCGCGGCCGCGCCGGGACCGGACCGCGAGCAGATGGAGGCGGCCCAGGACATGAGCGCCGGGGACCGCGACGCCATGATCCGCGCCATGGTCGAACGCCTCGCCGGCCGCCTCAAGGAAAACCCCGACGACCTCGCCGGCTGGCGCCGCCTCGAGCGCGCCTACCGCGTGCTCGGCGAGACGGAAAAGGCCGACGACGCCGCCGCGCAGATCATCCGCCTGGCACCTTGATTCCCGGAGCTTGTCATCTTGATACGGAAGCGCCAGCGATTCCTCATCAGGAGGACACGCTCCTAGTCATGAAAGCTGAATAGCGTGGCCGAGCGCGCATTAGTCCTCTTTCCGAGCGGCCAGGATTCTACAGCCTGCTTGGCGTGGGCGCCGGAGAGATTCGACCGCGTGGAATTGATTGTTGAACATTCGCATAGCTGTTGTTTGGCGGGATATGGCCGCGGCGAATGTCCTGCATGCACGCTACGTGGCGACGGTTGGAAAAGGTTTTCGCAGGGGCGCGCAAAATGACACATGTCATAACTCGGCAGATCGAGATAGATGCCGGTCACAGAATCATGACCCACGGGTCGAAATGCCGCCATTTGCACGGTCATCGATATACGATTGAAGCCCGTTGTGAATCGATAGGTGGTCTCCATTTGTCCGGCGAGCAAACGGATATGGTAATGGATTTCGCTTTTCTGAAAGAGGAAATGGTGCGCCTGATCGACGAGCCTTGCGATCACGGGCTTATACTTTCCGCGCAAGATGTCGAAGTGCTGGCGAAATTCTCGCCTGAGACGGATGAACGATCAATCAACGCATGGACGGAGAAGATTCATCAGACGGTGCAGCGCGATGGTTTTGTCTCAACAATCGATACGTGGTTGGGGCAGAAGCTGTACATCGTGCCGTGCCATCCGACGGCGGAGCGCATGGCGGAGCACTGGTTTGGAATATTGGGACCCGCTATCGCTGAACGCAGCGCGGGGCGTGCGCGACTCGATGCAATAATCGTGTGGGAAACGCCAAATTGCCGGGCCGAGTATCGACCCGCCTAGATGTTTAAGGAGCAGGTCGGGCGGCTACGGCCGGTTCGAGCCCCGGAAGTTCCGCCTGGGACGCGGGCTACCGATTCGATCGCCGGAAGGCGCGGGCGACGAACGCAAGATGCTCCGGGCCGGGATCCGTCGAGATCTCCCGAATGAGCGCCTCGAGCCGATCGCATCCGTCATCCGCGCGATTAAGCACCTGGGCGCACTTTCGAAGGATTTCCTCTTTATTTTCCGGCACGCGGGCCCGCACTTCGACGAACGCCTCCGGTTGAAACGACGTCGCGACCGGGCGCGGTCTCGGCCCGGTTCCAGCAATCTCCCCGCGGACAAAGGGAACGTATTGCTTGTCGCTGTCCAGAATGTGGTGCTTCAGCCAGTCGCGGAAAAACACGGCGACTTTTTCGATGTCCAAGTCATCCGGAACGCTGAGATAGACATCGCGGATGCCGTAGATCACTTCGGTAGCCCGCCGGTGTTCCGCCGTATGTTCGTCGAAATGGGGGAAGCCGGCGGCCGCCATGAACCGCTCCTCGCGGGCGAAATGTTCGTCGGCATAACGGATCAGACGGTCGATAAGCTGCCCCAATTCCTCCCCGCGCTCGCCTGAGGCGGCGAAGTCGTCAAGAATTCTGGCCAGTTCAAACAAACCGCGGTGATCGTTGTCGATTACGCGGATGCCTGTCTCGTATTCGGGAAGCCACTCGAAGAAATCCTGCGACATTGCCAATCTCAAATCATCTGTCGGTTGTTCCCACACTGGGGAAATATTGCCCGGTCCGGCCCGGCACGGCCATGATCTTCGTCAATTTTTTCGCCACCTCCCCGTGTCGGGGGAGCAGCGGGCCGCTTGGATGCGATTTTCTCCGGCGTGGATATCCGCCCGCCTGCATGACGCGGATGGTTCGCCGGTCGGGCGGCCGCGCCGGCTTCGACCGGGGCGGCTACATGCGTCCCGATGCCGTCCGAGTGATCTGGATCAACGACAAAAGCCCGGGCGGAACAATCCTCGTCCGGTCAGAAATCTCCGGAGCATCGCCATGGTTCAGTCACCGCCGGCAGGCCGGTCCTCCCAACCGCCGTTGATTGCCGCGGCGTTGAAGATGCATGGCATCGACGGCGCGGCGGTGCCGAGGGGCGCTCTGAAGGTTGCGCGCGAGCGTTGTCGGGATTGTCGGAACACGGATGAATGCAGTGTCTGGCTGGCCGGCATGAGCGAGCCCGAGGAATACCGCCGGTTCTGTCCGAACGCCGCGTTGTTCGACGCGCTGCCGAACGCCCGCGCACACTGAACCGGCCTGCCGACGGGACCGGGGCGGCGCGGGAAGTGGTGGGCCAGGCAGGACTCGAACCTGCAACCAGACGGTTATGAGCCGCCGGCTCTAACCAGTTGAGCTACTGGCCCTTTATCGGTTTTCCGTCTTCTCCCCCTGGAGAAGCAAAGGCCGGAAGCGGGGATGCCTCCGGCCCTTGGCTCTGTGTCGGTTCGCCCCGGCGTCAGTAGTCCAGGAAGCTCCGGAGTTTCCGCGACCGGGACGGATGCTTCAGCTTCCTGAGCGCCTTGGCTTCGATCTGGCGTATTCGCTCGCGGGTGACCGAGAACTGCTGGCCCACTTCCTCAAGCGTATGGTCGGTGTTCATGCCGATGCCGAAGCGCATGCGCAGCACGCGCTCCTCGCGCGCCGTCAGGCTCGCCAGCACCCGCGTGGTGGTCTCGCGCAGGTTGCCCTGGATGGCGGCGTCGAGCGGCTGCACGGCGTTCTTGTCCTCGATGAAGTCGCCGAGGTGCGAGTCCTCCTCGTCGCCGATGGGCGTTTCGAGGGAGATCGGCTCCTTGGCGATCTTGAGCACCTTGCGCACCTTTTCCAGCGGCATGGAAAGCCGCGTCGCCAGCTCTTCCGGCGTCGGCTCGCGGCCGATCTCGTGCAGCATCTGGCGCGACGTGCGCACCAGCTTGTTGATAGTTTCTATCATGTGCACGGGGATGCGGATGGTGCGCGCCTGGTCGGCGATCGACCGCGTGATGGCCTGCCGGATCCACCAGGTGGCATAGGTCGAGAACTTGTAGCCGCGGCGGTATTCGAACTTGTCGACCGCCTTCATCAGGCCGATGTTGCCCTCCTGGATCAGGTCGAGGAACTGCAGGCCGCGGTTGGTGTATTTCTTGGCGATCGAGATGACGAGCCGCAGGTTGGCCTCGATCATTTCCTTCTTGGCCTTGGCGGCCTCGCGCTCGCCCTTTTGCACGGTCGAGACGATGCGGCGGAATTCCTGGATCGGCAGGCCCGCGGTCTGAGAGACCTCGGCGACCTGCGCGCGCATTTCCCCGATGTCGTCCTTGTAGCGGGTGGCGAACCGCCCCCAGCCCTTGGCCGGCAGCTTCTCGACCCGCTTGAGCCAGCCCGGATCCAGTTCGTGGCCCTGGTAGTGCTCCAGGAACTCGTCGCGGTTGATGCGCGCCGTGGTCGCCAGGCGCAGCATCTTGCCCTCGAGCCCGACCAGCCGGCGATTGAGGCCGTAAAGCTGGTCGAGAAGCTGTTCGATGCGGATGTTGTTCAGGTGCACGTCCTCCATGCACTCGATCAGTTCCTTGCGCAGCTTCTGGAAGCGCTTTTCCTGGCTCGGCTTGGGTTGCTCGCCCGAGGTCAGGGCCTCGAGGCGCTGCATCTGCACGCGATGCAGCTTCTTGTAGGTCTTGGTGATGTTCTCGAAGGTCTCGATGACCTGCGGCTTCAGCTTGGCCTCGAGGGCGGCCAGGGACAGGTTGTTTTCGCCGTCCTCGTCGTCCTCGTCGTCGTCCTCGCCGCCGCCGGTCTCTTTCTCGCCTTCGGTTTCCTCGTCGTCGTCGGACTTGGCGGCCTTCTTTTTGTTGCTGTCTTCCTTGGCGGTCTCGGGCTCGGGTTCCGCGGTCTCCTCGACGGGGGCCGCTTCGACCTCGGCACCCTCGTCACTCTCGCCCTCGCCGGCGGCGCGGCCGTTCGCCTGGCCGGGGCCGCCGCCGTGGGTGGCCTCCAGGTCGATGATGTCGCGCAGCAGCAGGTCCTCGTTGACCAGCGCGTCGTGCCAGATGGTGATCGCCTTGATGGTCAGCGGGCTTTCCATCAGGCCGCCGATCATCATCTCGCGGCCGGCCTCGATGCGCTTGGCGATGGCGATTTCGCCCTCGCGCGACAGCAGTTCGACCGAGCCCATCTCGCGCAGGTACATGCGCACCGGGTCGTCCGTGCGGCCCAGGTCGTTCTCGTCCACGTTGCCGGCGGTGGAGACGCTCTTTTCCTCTTCGTCGGCGCTCTCTTCGTCGTCGGCGGGAACCTCTTCGGTCTCCTCGTTCTCGACCACGTTGATGCCCATTTCCGAGAGCATCGCCATGGTGTCCTCGATCTGCTCCGACGACACCTTTTCCGGCGGCAGGGCGCTGTTCAGGTCGTCATAGGTGACGTACCCACGCTCCTTGCCGCGCGCGACCATCTTCTTGACCGCCGCGCCCAGGGTGTCGAGAAGGGGGCTGTCGCCGCCTTCCTCCTGGGTCTCGCCGCTGTCTTGATCCTTCGCTTGTGCTTTTGCCACGCTCGACCTCTAAATCCTTGTCCGGGGAGCCCCGCCCCCTCCGGTCCATGCCGCCATGGGGCGGCCGGTCCGGGTCCAAATTCCAAAAGGGCCCCTGACGCCGTTGCCTACCCGGTAACGTCCAACGTCCGTTACATCGAACCACCTTCCGCCGGACCGCCTTGCTAGTCGAAGGCGGCGCCCGACTGATCGCTTTCGTCCATCATCCGCCGAACCCGGACAACCCAATTCATGTTCGCTTCCGACGGGTCACGCCGGACTGCATCCTGGGCCGCTTGGAGTTCGGACTCCAAGTCCTCTCCGCGCAAGTGGTTGATGGTTGCTTCCCAGCCCCGTCTGGCCTCTGCAAGTCCCGCATTGGGTCGCGCAAATCTGGCGTGGTCGTACGTTTGCGCGCCTAGTAATCGGCCCAGTGCCTGGGAATAACCCTGCTCTGACAAGTGGTTTACAAGCCCCTCCGTGTCAAGGGGTAAACCACCCGCGTGGGTGATTAATAACGCTTGACGCAAATTGTCAAGGTCCGCGTCGGCGATGGCGATGCGGCCCAGCTCTTCCTCGGCCTCGGCCAGCAGGTCCGGATGGTTGATGGCGGTGGCCAGCAGGATCGCCGCCCGCAGGCGCCGGCTCTGCACGGGCCGGGTTTCGGCCGTATCGGCGCGCAGGCGCTGGGCCGGACCGGACCATCTGCCGCTTCCCCAGGCGTCCCGGCCGAAGCGGCGCCCGCCGCGGGCGCCGCCCCGTCCCGTGGCGGGCCCGTCGGGCCACAGGCGGCTTTTGAAGAAGTCCTGGAAATAGCGCCGTACCGTGGGGTCCGGAATGTCGCGAAGCTTCTGGTCGAGCCGGCGGTTAAGGTCGGCCCGCCCTTCCGGCGTCGGCGGCAGGCGTCCGTCCGACTCGACCCGCCACACCAGCTCCGACAGCGCCATGGCACCCTCCAGCACTTCGTCGAAGGCCTGGCGGCCCCGGCCCTGGACGAGGCTGTCCGGATCCTCGCCGGCCGGCAGCATGGCGAAACGCAGGCCGAACCCGGCCTTCAGCAGGGGCAGGGCGCGCTCCGCCGCCCGCGCCGCCGCGCGCTGGCCCGCGGTGTCGCCGTCGAAGCACAGCACCGGCTCCGGCGCCAGCCGCCACAACAGCGCGATCTGGTCCTCGGTCAGCGCCGTGCCGAGCGGCGCCACCGCCTGGCCGATCCCGGCCTGGGCCAGGGCGATGACGTCCGTATAGCCCTCGCAGACGATGACCGTGCCGGCGGCGCGGATGGCGTCCTTGGCCTGGGCCAGGCCGTACAGGTTGCGGCCCTTGTGGAACAGGCTGGTCTCGGGCGAATTCAGGTACTTGGGCCCGTCGCCGGCGAGCAGCCGCGCGCCGAAGGCGATCACCTGGCCCTGGCGGTCGGTGATCGGGAACATGACGCGGCCGCGGAACCGGTCATATGGATCTCTTGGGGCCTCCCGTCCCGCATCCTCCGGCTGGACCAGAAGGCCCGCCGCCACCATCAGCCCCTCCTCCACCCCCTCGGCCGCCAGCATGGCCTTCAGCTTGCCCCGGCCGTCAGGGGAGAACCCCAGGCGGAAGCGGCGGATCGTCTCGTCCGTCAGGCCGCGCCCGCGCAGGTAGTCGAGGGCCGGGCGGCCCTCGGGCATGCGCAGGCATTTCTCGAAGAACGCCGCCGCCATCTCCACGACCTCGATCAGGGTCTTGTTGCGCGCCCGGCGCTGGCGGTCCTCGGGCGTCTCCTCGGGCATGGCCAGCCCGGCCTCACCCGCCAGGCGCTGGATCGCCTCGCGGAATTCCAGCCCTTCCGTCTCCATCACGAAGTCGATGACCGAACCGTGGGCGCCGCAGCCGAAGCAATGGTAATGGTCGTCGTAGACGTGGAAGCTTGGCGTCTTTTCCTTGTGGAACGGGCAGCAGCCCTTGGTGTCGCGGCCCGAGCGGATCAGCTTGACCCGCCGGCCCACCACGTCCGTCGCGGGCAGCCGCGCCTTCAGCTCTTCCAGGAATTCCGGTGGGATCGCCATCTACCACTTAAACCATGACCGCGTGGCAAAGACACCATGGCAAAAAAACCCAGGAAATCGGGTTATCCCGCTGTTTTAAACAGGCTTTCCACAGCGGCATTGTGGGAAAACGAGGCGAATCGAAAGGCTTTCCGTCGCCGCAAAACAACCTTCGCGGACCTGACGGTCCGCTCGGGTTTCGCTAGCACAGCCGATCCTTGACCAGCGCACTGGCCTTGGCGAAATCCATGCGTCCGGCGTACTGCTTCTTCAGCGCGGCCATGCAGGTGCCCATGTCCTTGATGTTGGCCGCGCCGGTCGCCTTGATGACGGCGTCGACGGCCTCGGCCACCTCGTCGGGAGTCATCTGTTTGGGCAGGAAGCGCTCGATGACGGTGATTTCCTCGCGCTCGCGGTCGGCCAGGTCCTGGCGGCTGCCCTTCTCGTAGGCGGCGGCGCTTTCGTGGCGCTGCTTGATCATGGACTGCAGCAGGCCGAGAATGTCGTCGTCGGAGATGCCGTCCTGGTTGCCCTTGTCGCGGGCGGCGATGTCCCGGTCCTTGATGGCCGCGCTGATCAGGCGCAGCGTCGCGGTTGCACAGGCGTCCTTGGACTTGATCGAGGTCTTCAACGCAGCCGAAATCTGCTCGCGTAGCATGGGGTGTGCCCCGGTTGTGGCGGAAGTTGCGGACCCTAGCGTAAATTCACCCCCAAGGCAAACCCGATCCGATTCTTTAATTTGTTGATATATAAGGGTATTTTTTCCGAAACGAGTCTTGACCTGAACACGGCCAACGCGTAGAAGCTTGTTTCCAACGCATTCGAGGCTCCGCCGTCGGCGGGGCCTGGGCGCCTTGGTCCAACCCCAGCCCGAAAAAAAGAGACATGTCCGAAGGTACCAAGCCCGCGACCACGAGCGTGGCCGCCCAACCGCCGAACGCAAACGCAGCCGTGGTGCTGGCGTCCGGCGAGGTGTTCTGGGGCCGCGGCGCGGGGGCGTCCGGCGCCTCCGTGGGCGAGGTCTGCTTCAACACCTCGATCACCGGCTACCAGGAAATCCTCACCGATCCGTCCTACGCCGGGCAGGTCATCACCTTCACCTTCCCCCACATCGGCAACGTCGGCGCCAACCCGGAGGACATGGAAACGGTCACGCCGGCGGCGCGCGGCGCCGTCATGCGCGCCGACATCACGGACCCGGCCAACTGGCGCGCGGCGCAGCACCTGGACGCCTGGCTGAAATCCTACGGGCTCACGGCGGTCACCGGCGTCGACACGCGCCGGCTGACGCGCCTGATCCGCGACGGCGGCGCGCCCAATGGCGTCGTCGCCTATAAGGAGGACGGCCCGCTCGACATTCCGGCCTTGGTCGAGATGGCCAAGGGCTTCCCGGGCCTCGAGGGCCTGGACCTCGCCAAGGGCGTGTCCTGCGCCCAGACCTATTCCTGGGACACCACGGCCTGGAAACTGGGCGCCGGCTTCGGCAAGCTGAAGAATCCGAAACACCACGTGGTCGCCGTCGACTTCGGGGCCAAGCAGAACATCCTGCGCTGCCTCGCGTCCGAGGGCTGCAAGGTGACCGTCGTGCCGGCCACGGCGACGGCGGAGGACATCCTGGCCCATCGCCCCGATGGGCTTTTTCTTTCCAACGGTCCGGGCGACCCGGCGGCCACGGGCGAATACGCCGTGTCCATGGTGCGGGACGTGATGGCGACGGGCCTGCCCGTGTTCGGCATCTGCCTGGGCCACCAGATCCTGGCCCTGGCCCTGGGGGCCAGGACGTCCAAGATGCACATGGGCCACCGCGGCGCCAACCAGCCCGTCAAGGACCTGGAGACCGGCAAGGTCGAGATCACCTCGCAGAACCACGGCTTCGTGGTCGAGCGCGACAGCCTGCCCAAGGGCGTCATTGAAACCCACCGCTCGCTGTTCGACGGCTCCCTCGAAGGGCTGCGGGTCGAGGGCAGGCCGGTGTTCTCCGTGCAGTACCACCCGGAAGCCTCGCCGGGCCCCCAGGACTCGCACTACCTCTTCAAGCGGTTCGTGAAGCTGATGGATGAGAAAGTCTAGCCGGATATGTGGTTTGAGCCAGGAGAGGGCGAGGACCGGTTCACCTGAGTAATTAAGACACAGAGAGCACAGAGGAGACACAGAGATCACAGAGAAGAAAAGGAAGATTGTCCATGCGAGGCCGCTCTGTGGTCTCTGTGCATTCTCTGTGTGCTCTGTGTCTGATTAACAGGTTGAAATGGCCTGAGGCCGTTGAGAGTGGAACGACATGGCGAAAGACCCTTTCACCGATAATGTGATCGGCTTGGCCATCGAGGTTCACAGAACGCTGGGGCCCGGGTTGTTGGAGAACGTGTACGAGGATTGTCTTTGCCAGGAACTTTCGGCCGCCGGTCTGGCGTTTCAGCGCCAGTTGCCCATGGCGGTCACCTACAAGGGCCACAGGCTGGAAAGCGGGTTTCGTGCGGACATCGTCGTTGAAAAGGACTTGTTGTTGGAGATCAAGGCCGTCGAAAAGCTAACCCCCGTACACGAAGCGCAGGTTCTGACCTATTTGCGGTTCGGCGGATTTTCGACCGGTCTTTTGATCAATTTCAATTCCAAACTTTTAAAGGACGGGTTGAAGCGGTTCGTCCGGTGATGAAAGAAATCCATGCCTAAACGCACAGACATCTCCTCCATCCTCATCATCGGTGCCGGGCCCATCGTCATCGGCCAGGCCTGCGAGTTCGACTACTCCGGCGCCCAGGCCTGCAAGGCGCTGCGCGAAGAGGGCTACCGGGTCATCCTGGTCAACTCGAACCCGGCCACCATCATGACCGATCCGGTGATGGCCGACGCCACCTATGTCGAGCCGATCACGCCCGAGTTCGTCGAGAAGATCATCGCCAAGGAGCGGCCCGACGCCCTGTTGCCGACCATGGGCGGGCAGACGGGCCTGAACACCGGCATCGCGCTGGCCGAGCGCGGCGTGCTGGAGAAATACGGGGTCGAGATGATCGGCGCCGACGCCGCCGTGATCGCCAAGGCCGAGGACCGCCAGCAGTTCCGCGACGCCATGGAGAAGATCGGCCTGGAGAGCCCCAAGTCGCGGGTCGTCAATTCCATGGCCGATGCCCACGAGGCGCTGGCCGAGGTCGGCCTGCCGGCCATCATCCGCCCGTCCTACACGCTGGGGGGCATCGGCGGCGGCATCGCCTATACGCGGCCCGAGTTCGAGAAGATCGTCGCCAGCGGTCTGGCCGCCAGCCCGGTCAAGGAAGTCCTGGTCGAGGAAAGCGTGCTGGGCTGGAAGGAGTACGAGATGGAGGTCGTCCGCGATCACGCGGACAACTGCATCATCATCTGCTCCATCGAGAACATCGACCCCATGGGCGTGCACACGGGCGACAGCATCACCGTGGCGCCGGCGCTGACGCTGACCGACAAGGAATACCAGATCATGCGCAACGCCTCGATCGCGGTGCTGCGCGAGATCGGGGTCGATACCGGCGGGTCCAACGTGCAGTTCGCCGTCAATCCGGAGAACGGCCGCCTGGTGGTCATCGAGATGAACCCGCGGGTGTCGCGCTCTTCGGCGCTGGCCTCCAAGGCGACCGGTTTCCCGATCGCCAAGATCGCGGCCAAGCTGGCCGTCGGCTACACCCTGGACGAGCTGACCAACGACATCACCGGCGTCACGCCGGCCAGCTTCGAGCCCACCATCGACTACGTGGTCACCAAAATCCCGCGCTTCACCTTCGAAAAGTTCCCGGGCGCCGAGCCGATCCTGACGACCTCCATGAAATCCGTCGGCGAGGCCATGGCCATCGGCCGGTCCTTCGCCGAAAGCCTGCAGAAGGGCCTGCGCTCCATGGAGACGGGCCTGACCGGCCTCAATGAGGTGGAGATCGAGGGCCTGGTGCCCGACGCCGGGTTCGAGGCCAACCGCGACGTTATCCGCGCCGCCATCTCGCGCCCGGCGCCCGACCGCATCCTGGCCATCGGCGAGGCCCTGCGCCAGGGCATGTCCGTGGCCGAGGCGGCGCAGATCACCAAGTACGATCCCTGGTTCCTGGAGCAGATGAAGGCCATCGTCGCGGCCGAGGCGCGGGTCCGCGAGGCCGGCCTGCCGGCCGACCCGGGCGGCTGGCTGGAGCTGAAGAAGATGGGGTTCTGCGATGCCCGCCTGGCCGAGCTGACCGGCGTGACGGCGCTTGAGGTTTCCGAGCTGCGCCGCGCCGCCGGCATCAAGCCCGTGTACAAGCGGGTCGACACCTGCGCCGCCGAATTCCCGGCCAAGACGTCCTACATGTATTCCTGCTACGAAGGCGACGGCGCGCGCGCGCCCGAGAACGAGGCCGAGCCCACGGACCGCAAGAAGGTCGCCATCCTGGGCGGCGGGCCCAACCGCATCGGCCAGGGCATCGAATTCGACTACTGCTGCGTTCACGCCGCCTATGCGCTGCGCGAAACCGGGTACGAGGCCATCATGGTCAACTGCAACCCGGAAACCGTATCCACCGACTACGACACTTCGGACCGCCTGTTCTTCGAGCCGCTGACCGCCGAGGACGTGATCGAATTGATCCGCGGCGAACAGTCGAATGGCGACTTCAAGGGCGTGATCGTGCAACTCGGCGGACAGACGCCGCTGAAGCTGTCCCTGGCCCTGGAAAGCGCCGGCATTCCCATCCTGGGCACCTCGCCCGACGCCATCGACCTGGCCGAGGACCGCGAACGCTTCCAGAAGCTGCTGACCGACCTCAACCTGCGCCAGCCGGCCAACGGCCTGGCCCGCTCCCAGGCCGAGGCCGAGCGCGTGGCCGAGCGGATCGGCTATCCCCTGGTGATCCGGCCGTCCTACGTGCTGGGCGGGCGGGCCATGGAGATCGTCCACGACCTGACGGCGCTGCGCCGCTACATGACGGACGCGGTGAAGGTGTCGGGCGACAGTCCGGTCCTGCTCGACAGCTACCTTCAGGATGCCGTCGAGGTCGACGTCGACGCGCTTGCCGACGGCACCGACGTCTATGTCGCCGGCATCATGCAGCACATCGAGGAGGCGGGCATCCATTCGGGCGACAGCGCCTGCTCGCTGCCGCCGTTCTCCCTCGGCCCCGACATCATCCAGGAACTGGAACGCCAGACCCACGCGCTGGCCCGGGGCCTGGGCGTGGTCGGTCTGATGAACGTACAGTTCGCCGTGAAGGACGGCGATATCTACATTCTCGAGGTCAACCCGCGCGCGTCCCGCACGGTGCCCTTCGTCGCCAAGGCGACCGGCGTGCCCGTGGCCAAGATCGCGACCCGCCTGATGTGCGGCGAGAAGCTCAAGGACATGGATCTGGCTGCGCGCGCCAGGAACGCCCATGTCGCGGTGAAGGAGGCGGTGTTCCCGTTCTCGCGCTTCCCCGGCGTCGACACGGTGCTGGGTCCGGAAATGAAGTCGACGGGCGAGGTCATGGGCCTCGACCGCGACTTTCCGCGCGCCTTCGCCAAATCGCAGCTGGCCGCCGGCATGAGCCTGCCGGCGTCGGGCACCGTCTTCATCTCGGTCAAGGACCGGGACAAGGCGGGCATGGCCGGATTGGCGCGGCGCCTCGCGGCCCTCGGCTACAGGCTGGTGGCGACCGGCGGCACGCAGCGTTTCCTGGCCGAGCAGGGCCTGGACGTCGCGCGCATCAACAAGGTGCTGGAAGGCCGCCCGCACTGCGAGGACGCCATCGTCAACGGCGAGATCCACCTGGTCATCAACACGACCGAGGGGGCGCAGGCGATCGAGGACTCGCGCTCCATCCGCCGTTCGGCGCTGGAGAACAGCGTGCCCCACTACACGACCCTGACGGCCGCCGCCGCCGCCGTCGAGGCCATGGAAGCGATGGCCCACGGGACGCTTGAAGTGGCGCCGCTCCAGGATTATTTTTCTCGAACGTATTAGACCAATCCGACATGATCCGGCGGCCGACGGGCTCTTTCGCGGAAGGGCCGGCTCCAGGGTTTTGTGTTTTGACGCGCCGTGGTGAGGCGCGGGAGAGCGGTGAGATGGAAAAGATACCGATGACGCGCGAGGGCCTGAAGGCCCTTGAAGACGAACTCAGGCGCCTGAAGACCCAGGAACGCCCCGCCGTCATTCAGGCGATCGCCGAGGCCCGGGCCCATGGCGACCTGTCGGAAAACGCCGAATACAACGCCGCGCGCGAGAAGCAGGGCTTCATCGAGGGTCGTTTGGCGGAACTCGAAGCCGTGATCAGCATGGCCGAGGTCATCGACACCTCGGGCATGACGGGCGACACCGTGCGCTTCGGGGCGACCGTTCTGCTGGCGGATGAGGATACGGGCGAGGAAGTCACCTACCGCATCGTCGGCCAGCACGAAGCCGACCTGGACCAGGGCAAGATTTCCGTGACCTCGCCCCTGGCCCGCGCGCTGATCGGCAAGTCGGCCGAGGACTCGGTCGAGGTCACGACCCCGGGCGGATCCAAGGCCTACGAAATCTGCGACGTCAGCTACAAATGATCGTGACCGGTTCGTGAACGGCTTCATGACCTCGGCCGCAGTTTTCCCGTATTTGCGGCGCTGAGGGGAGGAGCGCGTCGTGACCGTCGGGAGGCGGATCGCGGTGGAACGCCGCGAATCGGGGTGTTTGTCCGTGAAATCCCAGTTTCATTCATGCTACAGAGGCGCGTCTGAAAGTCGACCCGGAATCGGGACGTTCGCCATGGTAACCAATTTGGAATAGAAGGTTGAAATCAGGTCTAATGTCGAAGATCAAAATCGCCGTCGCGGGCGTGGGCAACTGCGCCAGTTCCCTGATCCAGGGATTGGAATATTACCGGAGCCACACGGGCGCCGAAACCGCGGGGCTGATGCATCCGGACGTCGGCGGCTGGGGGCCGACGGATATCGAGGTCGTGGCCGCGTTCGACATCGACCGCCGCAAGGTCGGCCTGCCCGTCGAAAAGGCGATCTTCCAGAAGCCGAACTGCACGCGCGTTTTTCAGCGCGCGCTGCCGATATCCGATGTCATCGTCCAGATGGGGCCGGTCCTCGACGGCATCGCCGACCACATGGCCGACTATGACGACGACGAGGCCTTCCGCGTCGCCGACGCGTCGCCGGTGGACGTGGTCGAGGCTCTGCGCGCCAGCGGCGCCGAAATCCTGGTCTGCTATCTTCCCGTGGGCTCCGAACAGGCGGTGAAGCATTACGCCGAGGCCTGCCTGGCCGCGGGTGTCGCCATGGTCAACTGCGTGCCCGTGTTCATCTCGTCGGATCCGGCCTGGGCGGCGCGGTTCCGGCAGGCGGGGGTGCCGATTGTCGGCGACGACATCAAAAGCCAGGTCGGCGCCACGATCGTCCACCGCCAGCTGGCGCGCCTGTTCGGCGACCGGGGGGTGTCCCTCGACCGCACCTATCAGCTCAACACCGGCGGCAATACGGACTTCCTCAACATGCTTCAGCATTCGCGCCTGAAGTCGAAGAAGAAGTCGAAGACGCAGTCGGTGACGTCGCAGTTGGACATCCCCATGGCGCGCGACGATATTCACATCGGTCCGTCCGACTACGTGCCCTGGCAGAACGACAACAAGATCGCCTTCATCCGCATGGAAGGCCGCGGCTTCGGCGACGTGCCTTTGGAACTGGAACTGCGCCTGTCGGTCCAGGATTCCCCCAACAGCGCCGGCGTCGTCATCGACGCGGTCCGCTGCGCCAAGCTGGGCCTGGAGCGCGGCATCGGCGGCCCGCTGGACGCCCCGTCGGCCTATTACATGAAAAGCCCGCCGGTTCAGATGCGGGATTCCATGGCCCGGGAATTGACCAACGCGTTCATCGCGGGCGGCCCGGCGGGTGCCTTCGTCCATGGCGAGGACGCCGGACTGCGGCGGCCCGCGGCCCCCGCTCACGCGCCCAAGGCGGCCCTGATCCTGGCTGCCGGCATGGGTTCGCGCCTGTTCCCCAACGCCAGCCTGCCGAAACCCCTGGTTCCCGCGGCCGGCGTGACCCTGGGCGAACGGATCGTCACGACCCTGCGCGACGCCCTCGGGATCGAGCGTTTCATCGTCACCCTCGGCCACGAAGGCGACATGGTGCGCAGCTATTTCACCTCGCTCGCGGCACGGATGGGGCTTCCGCCCATGTCCTTCGTGACGGCCGCCGACTGGGCAAAGGGCAACGGCGCCAGCGCTCTCGCGGCGGCGGAGGTCCTTGCCGGCGAGCCCTTCATTCTGTCCATGTGCGATCACTTGTACGACCCGGCGCTTCCCCTGTCCCTCGCGGCCGTCCCGCCGGCGCCGGGCGCCATGATCCTGGCCGTCGACCGCGACAAGACGGGCATCATGGATATCGACGACGTGATGAAGGTGCGCCTGGACGGTGACGCCATCGCCGGCATTTCCAAGGATCTCGAGGAATGGGATGTCGCGGACACGGGCGTCATGTACTGCACGGACGGTCTGTTCGAGGGGCTCCGCCTCGCCGCCGCCGAGGGCCGCCACGGGCTGGCCGACGGGCTGCGCGAACTGGCCAGGCTGGGCCGGGCGCGGGTCGCCGACGTGACCGGCAACTGGTGGCTCGATGTCGACACGCCCGAGGCCTTGCGTGTCGCCGAGGCGCGCCTTCACGGGCAGCTTCGCCGCACAGCCTGACGTGTAAGTTCGGGACGGGATCAGGCTTCGGGCGCGGGCGGCTCCGTAAAGGCCTTCCGCGCCGCCAGTACCAGGATCAGAACCAGGAACACGGGCGCGCCCACGGCCGTGAGCGCCAGGAACCAGGACGCCTTGCCGAACAGGGCCAGCGCGAACACCAGATAGATGAAGTCGCGGCGGGACAGGTCGTCCATCAGCTTGCTCAGGCGGTCGGGCGTCCCGCCGCTGACCGAGGTATAGACCGGCCCGTGGCCGCTCTTGCCGCTGAGCGTGAACCAGTGGACCGCCGCCGCCGAGCCGGCCGTGCCGACCACCGCGGCGAGCGCCAGGTAAAGCGGCCAGGCGGCGTCTTCCGCCAGGCTCCAGCCGATGCCCATGGCGGCGAACACCGCGACATGGACCAGGTTGTCGCCCCAGAAATCCAGCAATCCGCCCAGGCGCGATTCCTTGAACCCGAGGCGCGCCAATTCGCCGTCGCAGCCGTCGAGCACGGAATGCAGCACGAACAAGGCGCCCCCCAGGGTTTGCAGGGCGGGGCTTTCAAACAGGAAGAAGGGGGCCGCGATCAGGCCGATCAGCGCGCTGACCAGCGTCATCTGGTTCGGCGTTACCCCCCGGGGCGCAAGGAACCGGGAAACACGGGTCGAGATCGGCCGGGCGAACCGGCGCGACATGAAGCCGTCCGTTTCCTTGGTCAGGGCGGCCAGCAGGCGCTTTTCCGCCGCCGCCGGGTCCGGGAACCGGCCAAGGTCCAGGGGCGGACGGCGGAACGCGGCCCGGCGTGCGTCCCCGGGGTTCGCCGCCAGTTCGGACAGCCATGCGGTTTCTCCCAGATAGGTCGCCGGCGCCACGGCGAAACCGGCCGGCGGCGGAAGACCCGGGTCGACACGGGTCGCCCCCGTACCGGCGAGAAGCGGCGTCAGCGCCGCATCGCCGGTGACCTGGATGGTGGTGAACCCGCTGCGCTCGGCGGCCCGCACCAGCCGCGTCAGGACAGGCAGGCCGAGGATGTCTCGTCCGGGATCGACGGGGCCGAGGCAGTCCCGGCTGGCATCGATGAACAGTCGGCGCTCCGTGCCGGCGGTGGCGGTGCCGTGCGGTGGCGGGACAACCGCGATCGGGCTGGACTTCATGAGTCTCAGGCGACCCGCCGCCGGGGCAGGGTCCAGGTGACCGGGGCGAAGGCGAGCGCCTTGCCGGTCATCTCCGCCTCCGCCGTCGGCAGGACATCCAGGTTGGGCCACAGACCGTCCTTCAGCGTTTGGCGGTAGGCGTCGGGCAGGCCTTCCTCGGCCATGCGCGCCCGGGCCCCCTCGACGTCGTAGTCGAGCGCCAGGTGGCGGATCACGATCCCGCCCGCCCCCGGTTCCAGCACCGAATACCAGACGCGCGGCGTGCCGTCGTTGGCGGGCACGCCGATCACGCCCGGGTTGTGCCACAGGCGCCCGTCCGACAGTACGTGGCTGAACGGCAGCCCAGAATGCCCCGCGATCACCCCGTCCACGTCCAGCTCGTCCAGGGCCACGCGTTTCTCGCCCTCGGGCGTCGAGGCGAACACCCATTCGGAAATGTCGCGCGAATGGCCGTGCACCACGGCGAAGCGCGCGCCGCCCATCCGGAACGTGATGGGGTGGGGCAGGGCCGACATCCAGGCCTGGTGGTCGGCGGTCACGCGGCTGCTGGCATGGGCGAACCAGCGCACGGACAGAAGGTCGCATTGCGTTCCCTTCTCAAAGCCGCAGCGGCAGTCGTCGCCGCCTTCGCCCAGGGCTTCCTCGCAATTGCCCATGGCGACGGGACAGC
>PFFW01000097.1:3724-3868 GCA_002781745.1 Rhodospirillales bacterium CG15_BIG_FIL_POST_REV_8_21_14_020_66_15 | reverse complement strand
TGGGCGGAATAGCCGACTTCCAATCTGTCCTGGGTGGCGAGGTCGCCCGTCTTGCCGAGCCGCCACACGGTGGCGCCGGGAAGGTAGTCCGCGCCCGAGGACCGCAGGTCCCGGGCCAGCAGTTTGCCGCGTTCGAACTCGGGG
>PFFW01000097.1:0-3677 GCA_002781745.1 Rhodospirillales bacterium CG15_BIG_FIL_POST_REV_8_21_14_020_66_15 | reverse complement strand
CTGACCGCCGGGGCCGGGATTTTCGTCGAGGATCAGGGTCTTGACGCCGCGCCGCGCGGCGAGCGCCGCCGCCACCATGCCCGCGGGCCCGGCGCCGACGACGACCAGCTGATGGCGCCCGGCCGTCATGCGCCCTCCCCCGCCTTGGGGTCGAGCAGCGCCGCGCCGCGCTGACGTTCGACCCGCATGCCGTTCAACGCCACGGTCAGGCAGGCCTGGCGGTTGGGCTGCCCGTCGATCTCGACCAGGCAATCGAAGCACACCCCCATCATGCAGTAGGGCCCGCGCGGGCTCCCCGTCACCGCCGTGTCGCGGAACGATGCCGCCCCGGCCTGCAAGAGGGCCGCCGCCACGGTCGTCCCGGCGGGCACGGTGACCGCCGCCCCTTCGAAATACAGGGTCACGCCGGCGATCCCGCCTTGCGGTGCGATCCTACGCAGCATGGAACCGCTCCGGCCCCAGCACGGCCACGTCGTCGGGCAGTCGGCCGCCGACGATGCAATCGGCCATCGGGCCCGCGTGGGCGGCGGCCAGCGTCACGCCCGAATGGCAGGCGATGGCGAAGGCTCCGGGATATGCGGCGGACCGGGCATAGACGGGAAAGCCGTCGGGCGTCATGACGCGCAGCGCCCCCCAGGCGCGGACGATCCTGGCCGACTTCAGGAAGGGGAAGGCGCGGGTCGCGCGGCGGGCGATCTCCTTCATCACGGGGGCCGTGGTGCCGTCGTCGAAGCCCACGTCCTCCTTGCTGTCGCCCAGCAGCAGGCCGCCCTCCACGGTCTGGCGCACGTGGGCCGTGGGGTGGTCGAGAAACGGCCGCACCCGCTCCGTCACCATGATCTGACCGCGCAGGGGATGGACCGGCATCTCCATGCCCAGTTGCGGCGCGAGATCCCGGTTGGCCAGGCCCGCCGCCAGGACGACGCGCCCGGCGGCGAGGGTCTGGTAGCCCGTCTCGACCTCGAAGGCGCCGTTCTTCGCGGCAAGGCGCGTCACGGCGCTGCCGGGAAAGTAGGCGCCGCCGAGGCCCTGGAACGCCGTGTGCAGGGCGCGCAGCAGATAGAGGGAATTGGCGTGGCCGTCGAGCGGGCAGAACGACCCGCCGACGACCCCGGGCCCCAGGCCGGGCAGCAACTCGGAGAGCTGCCGGTGGTCCAGCATCTCGAAGCGGAAGGCGCCGCCCGCCTGGTCGTGCAACCGCGTCATCAGGCCCTCGCGCTGTCGCAGGTCCTCCTCGGTGAACGACAGGTCGAAGCCGCCCTTCCTGGAATGGCCGACGTCGACGCCGGTGCGGTCCTTCAGCTCCCGGGCGAATTCGGCCCAGTCGTCGGCCGAGCGCCGCGTCCAGGCCGCGTACTCCGGGCAGCCGTCGCCCTTGGACTGGACCCACACGAGGCCGAAGTTGCCGCGTGCCGCGCGGAAGGCGACGTCGCCCTCGTCGACCAGGGCCGTCCTCAGCCGGGCGCGCGCCAGGCCATAGGAAACGGCGGCGCCCAGCATGCCGCCGCCGACCACGATGGCGTCGAAACTTTTCATGGCATGAAGATTAGCTTGCCCTCGAAAGTTCTGTCGAGGCGAAGACCTTTACAGCCGACGGGCTAGCGAATGCGGTAGGCCTGATGACAGCCGGTGCAGTTGGCCGTGATTTCCTGAAACGCGGCGTAGATCGCCCGCTGAGTCTTCGGCGAGGGCTCGATGTCGGCGGTCTCGATCGCCCGTGCAAAACGGCTGGCGGCACGGTGCATGGCGGTGCCGAAAGCCTTCATGGTGCCCGGCATGAAGGGCGCAAGATGATCGGCCCCGTGGCTGTCCAGAGAACTCATCCCGAGCCTCCGCTCCGCGACCTTTGCCGCGTCGGAGGCACGGTCTTCGGCCAAGGCCAGGAATATCTCGTCCAACGCCCTGAGGTGGTCGCGCATGTTGGAAAGCATATGCTCCTGCATCATCGCCGGCAGCTTTACCAATTCGCGGTCGTCGGCCGCGCGGGCGGCTCCCGGTCCCGGCAACAGCAGACAAAGGACGAAGAGCGGAAAAATCAAGCGAGGCATGCGGTGGCTCCTCTGTTTACGCCCCGGTACGAATGACAACCTTCAACGCCTCCTTGGCGATCATGGCGCGCAGCGCGGCCTCGGTCCGCTCGATGGGCATTTCGGCGGTAAGCAGCAGGTCGGCGCGGAAATCCTTATCGGCCAGCATGTCGAGGGCGCGGCGAACGGTGTCGGGGCGGTGGTGGTAGACGCCCTTCACCGTCAACTCCGAATAGTGCACGGCATGGGTGTCGAGCGGGATCGACGTGCCGGGGGCGCAGCCGCCGAACAGGTTCACCAGCCCGCCGGGCCGCAGCGAATTGATGGCGTCGACCCAGACCTCGGGCACGCCCGAGGCGTCGACGGCGACCCAGGCCCCGGCTTGTCCTTGCGTCAACGCCCTGACCTTGTCGGCCTGGCCGCCGCCCCGCTCGATCCGCACCGTCTGCGCCGCCCCCAGTTCCCGGCCGACCGCGAGGCGCGGCGGGTTGGGGTCGGCCAGGATGACCCGATGCCCGGCGCGCGCCAGGGCCCCGACGAACAGCAGGCCGATGGGCCCGGCGCCGAACAGCACCACCTCGGTGCCTAAGCCGTACCTGTCCAGCTCGCAGGCGTCCATGCCGTGCAGCACGCAGGCCAAGGGTTCCGTCAGCGCCGCCTTGGCGAAGGCGAGGCCCTTGGGGATCGTGTAGGTGTTGCGGTCGACGAAGCGGGCGGGCACGCGGATGAACTCGGCGAAGGCGCCGTTGATGTAGTGCAGGTCCGCGCACAGATTCTCCCGCCCGCGGCGGCAGTAGTCGCAGTCCCCGCAGGGGGCGGAATTGGCGACCACCACGGCGTCGCCTTCCTTGAACGTCGCGACACCCTTGCCGAGCGCCGCCACGCGGCCCGCCATCTCATGGCCGAACAGGGTCGGCACCTTCAACATGCGGGGATGGCCGCCGCGCCGGAACACCTTCACGTCCGTGCCGCAGGTGGTGGCGGCCTCGATCGCCAGGACGATCTCGCCGTCGCCCGGCTCCGGGACCGGCAGGTCGCGGACCTCGATGGTTTCCGGGCCCAGCAGCATGGCCCCCTTCATGGTGCGCGCCACGGCCTCAGTCTCCCGCCGCCGCCCGCGACGGCGTGAACAGGACCTTGAGCGCCTTGCGCGCCCGTACCAGGGCGAGGCCGGTCTGGAAGTCGTCCAAGGGCATCCGGTGCGTCACCAGCGGGGTCGGGTCGAGGGCGCCCGAGGCGATCAGGTCGAACACGCGGGCCTGTTCGGCCAGCGCGCCCGAATAGGTGCCGAGGATGCGGCGCTCGTACTTGAACAGGTCGTTGAGATCGAAATCGGCCGCTTGCCCGTCCGGCGCATGCGCGAACAGCACGACGCTGCCGCCCTGGCGCGTGAGGCCGAGGGCCGCGCGCAGCGGCCCGGCACCCCCCACCGTGTCGAACACGGCGTCGGCCCCGGCACCGTCGCTCAAGCCCGCCACGGCGGCCCGGGCGTCGTCGCCGGGCGCGGCGGCCGCGTCGGCGCCCAGCTTCAGGGCCAATTCCCGCCGGTCGTCCTGCGGATCGACCGCGGCGACCCGCGCCCCCGGCAGGGCGGCCTTGATGACCAAAAGATGCAACAGGCCCATGCTGCCCGCGCCCTGCACGACGGCG
>PFFW01000073.1 GCA_002781745.1 Rhodospirillales bacterium CG15_BIG_FIL_POST_REV_8_21_14_020_66_15 | reverse complement strand
CGGCCTTCCTGAACCAGGAAAAGGCCGCCTCGGCGTCCTCCTTGACGCCGTCGCCGGCGTCCAGGCGGCGGGCGTATTCGTACTGGGCGGCGCTGTGGCCGCGTTCGGCGGCGCGGCGGAAGGCTTCGGTGGCGACCTCGGGCAGGCGCGGCACCCCGTGGCCGAGGGCGAAGCTGCGGCCGACGCGGAAGAAGGCGGTCGCGCGGTCAATGGATTGGCTGTGGGCTTCCGCGGTCACAAGGTCGTCCAGGCCCGTCAGCGCCTTTTCGGCGACCGCCTGCTTCATCTCGACGGCGCGCGGCTGGCCCCGCGCCGCCGCCCGCGACAGCAGGCGGTAGCCCTTGACCGCATCCTGTTCCACGCCCATGCCGCGCATGTAGAACCAGCCCAGCATGGTCGTTGCGTAAAGATGCCCCTGGTCGGCGGCCCGTTCGTACCAGCGCGCGGCCGCGCCCAGGTCGGCCGTGGTGCCCTGGCCGCGCGCGTACATGCCGGCGACCAGGGCCTGGGCCTCGGCGTCGCCCGCTTCGGCGGCGGGAACCAGTTCCTTGAGGGCGGCCTGGAAGTCGCCCGCGTTGTAGGCCGCCTGGGCCTCGGCCAGCCCGGCATGGGCGGGCGGAGCGGCTGCGGAAATCAGCAGGGCAAGGGCCGCCAGGACCGCGGTTCGCGGCCGGGTCGTGACCGTTACGGACTGCGCCGACGTCACGATTCCGGAATCAACGCAGGTTGGCGCAGGCCCGCTGGATGCGCTGGCAGGCGTCTTCCAGCAATTCGGTCGCCGTGGCGTAGCTGATGCGGAAATGGGGCTCGAGGCCGAACGCGGCCCCCTGCACGGCGGCCACGCCCTCGGTCTCCAGGATGTAGGTGACGAAGTCCTCGTCGTTGCCGATGACCTTGCCGTCCGGGGTCTTCTTGCCGATCGTCCCGGCGCAGGACGGATAGACGTAGAACGCCCCCTCCGGCGTGGCGCAGGTAATGCCGGTGGCCTGGTTCAGCATGCTGACCACGAGGTCGCGGCGTTCCTTGAAGATCGCGTTGTGCTTTTCGATGAAGTCCTGCGGGCCGTTCAGCGCCGCCACGGCGGCGGCCTGCGACACGGCGGCCGTGTGGGTGATGCCCTGGGACTGGATCATGGTCATGGCCTTGACCAGCTCTTTCGGCGCGCCGCAATAGCCGACGCGCCAGCCGGTCATGCAATAGGCCTTGGACATGCCGTTCATGGTCACCGTGCGGTCGTACAGGTTGGGTTCGACCTGGGCCATGGTGGTGAACCGGAAGTCGTCGTAGACCAGTTTCTCGTAGATGTCGTCGGAGAAGATCCACACGTGCGGATGCTTCATCAGGACCTCGGCCAGGGCCTTGATCTCGTCGCGCGTGTAGGCGCCGCCCGTGGGGTTCGACGGCGAATTGAAGACCAGCCACTTGGTCTTCGGCGTGATCGCGGCGTCGAGTTGCTCCGGCGTCAGCTTGAACTTGTTCTCCTCGCCGCACTGGACGACCTTGACGCTGGCCCCGAACAGAAGCGGGATGTCGGCGTAGGAGACCCAGTAGGGCGCCGGCACGATGACCTCGTCGCCCGGATTGATGGTCGCCATGAAGGCGTTGAAGATCACCGGCTTGCCGCCGCAGCTGACGTGGATCTGGTCGCGCGCGTACTCCAGGCCGCTGTCGCGCTTGAACTTGGCGATGATGGCGTCCTGCAGTTCCGGGATGCCGTTGATCGCGGTGTAGCGCGTCATGCCGGCGTCCAACGCCTTCTTGGCCGCCTCGATGATGTGGGCGGGGGTGTCGAAGTCGGGCTCGCCGGCGCCCAGGCCGATGACGTCCTTGCCCTGGGCCTGCAGGTCGCGGGCCTTCTGGGTGACGGCGATGGTGGGGGACGGCTTGACGGCGCTCAGGCGGTCGGCGAGGAAGGCCATGGTCGGGTCCTTAGTTGTCCTGGTCTGTGACTTGGAATCGGTCGGCGATGGGCGGTCGGCGCCCGTTCGGGGCCGCCCGGAGACTACGCCCGCCGCCCGTTCCAGGCAAGACGCGCAATGAAAAAGCGCCGGGGCACGGCATGGCGTTCCGGCGCTTTCCGGTGCCGAACTGTGGCGAAATCCGGGCGCCTGTGCCTCTAAATGACCCCGGGCGAACCCCAGGGCGGCCCTACTCCCGCGCTTTACTGCGCCGATCGACCGCCCGGTCACGGGCGGTTTCACCGCAACGCAACGGCAATGCCCCGCCGGGAGGGACGCACGCCATGCCCATCGTCACCGTCATCGGCCGTCGCTGGTGGTCCTTTCCCCTGGCGCTGGCCGTCACCCTTGTTCTGATCACCGCCGTCGCCGCGGCCGACATGGGCGCCGGCGCGACCCAAGAACCGGCGGGCGCCGCCGTTCACTTGGCCCAGGTCGCACAGCCGGCCCCGCAGGACAGGGCTGCGCCGCCCGCGGCGGTGGCGCCCCTGGCGGCGGCCTCCGGGTTCGCCGGCGCGGCCGAGGCATTCATGGGCCTGGGCGTGCTGTTCCTGATCGCGGCGCTTCTCGTGCTGGCGCTCGGCTGGCGCGGTCCGCGCCGGCAGTCCGGTCGCCCGCATCGCTGAGAGGGCGTGCCGCCGGCTTCATCCGTTTCTCCCTGCCCCCACGTTCGCTCCCCGCCTTCCGGGCCCGCATCACCGCCGCGGGCCCGGCTTTTTTTCGAATTACCCGCCGGAGACGTCGGGCGGGCGCGATTGCCGCTGACGCGGGCGGGGGATTCCCACTAACATGGCGGCCCTGTTTCCCCATCCGGGCGCCGTCCGCTGCCCGGCAAAGCCAAGAAACGCCGCCCAAGGAGGACCCTCATGGCCGCCGGCACCATCGATTCGACCCTGTTTCGCGACCAGTTCTCGACCGCCGCCATGCGCGCCGTGTTCGATGACGCCATGACCGTGCAGAAATGGCTGGACACGGAGGCGGCGCTGGCGCGCGCCGAGGCGAGCTTAAGCATCATCCCCGAACAGGCGGCCAGGGACATCACCCGCGCCGCCGACGTGAGCCAGTACGACCTGGACGCCATGCGCGAGGAGATGGCGCGCACCAGCCATCCCATCGTGCCGCTGGTCCGCGCCATGGCCAAGGCCTGCGAGAAGCTGGGCGCGAAACAGTCGGGCGAATACGTGCACTGGGGGGCGACCACCCAGGACATCATGGACACCGGCCTGGTGCTGCAGATGAAGGACGCACTCGGCCTGATCATGGCGGCGCTGGCCGAACTCGAGGCCAATCTGGTCAAGCTCGCCGTCGACCACCGCGACACCCCCATGGCCGGGCGCACCCACGGCCAGCAGGCCCTGCCCGTGACCTTCGGCTACAAGGCCGCCGTGTGGCTCGACGAGGTGCGCCGCCATATGGTGCGGCTGACCGAAATGGGCCCCCGCGTCCTGGTCGGCCAGTTCTCGGGCGCCGTCGGGACCTACGCGGCGATCGGCGCCCGGGGGCCCGAGGTCATGGCCCGCATGATGGCCGACCTGGAACTCGGCGCCCCCCTGATCTGCTGGCATGTGGCCAAGGACCGGCCCGCCGACTTCGCCTGCAACCTGGCCCTGGTCGCCGGTACCATGGGCAGGATCGCCCACGAGGTCGCGACCCTGCAGCGCACGGAACTGGCCGAACTGGAGGAACCGCACCAGCCGGGCAAGGTCGGCTCCTCGACCATGCCGCAAAAGCGCAACCCGTCGATCTGCGAGGGCATCCAGGCCATCGCGCGCCTCGCCTGGGCCTGCGTGCCGCCCGCCTTCGAGGGCATGATGGCCGAGCACGAACGCGACAAGGTCGCCAACCAGGGCGAACGCGACTTCATCCCGCGCCTCTGCTGCTATGCCGAAGCGGCGGTGCGCAAGGTCGCCTACGTCACCGGCGGGCTGACCGTGCGCAGGGAGAACATGCGGCGCAACCTGGACCTCACGGGCGGGCTCTTGCTGTCCGAGGCGGTGATGATGAAGCTGGGCCAGGCGATCGGCCGCAACACGGCCCACGACGTGGTCTACGAGGCGGCCATGGAGGCCTTCGAGAAGAACCTGGTGTTCCGCGACCTTCTTTTGCAGGACGGCCGCGTCACCGCCGCCATGTCGGCCGAGGACCTGGATGCGATCCTGGACCCCGCGCGCTACACGGGGCTGTCGGCGGAAATGGTCGATCGGGTTCTGGGCGGCTGACGGTGACGGAGAAGGGCAGGGACCCTATATAAACCGCCATGGTCATGGAACTGAGAAACGACCCTGCGCTGTTCCACCCGCCCAAGCGCGCGGCGGTGGCCGGCGGCCGCCTGTTCGACCTGCAAAGCGACTATGCCCCGGCCGGCGACCAGCCCGAGGCGATCGCCGAACTGACGGCGGGGCTCGAGGCCGGCGAGCGCGACCAGGTCCTGCTCGGCGTCACCGGCTCGGGCAAGACCTTCACCATGGCCCACGTGATCCGCAACCTGAACCGGCCGACCCTGGTGCTGGCTCCCAACAAGACGCTGGCGGCGCAGCTATACGGCGAGATGAAGGAGTTCTTCCCGGAAAACGCGGTCGAGTACTTCGTCAGCTACTACGACTACTACCAGCCCGAAGCCTACGTGCCCCGCACGGACACCTATATCGAGAAGGACGCCTCGATCAACGAGCAGATCGACCGCATGCGCCATTCGGCCACACGGGCCCTTCTGGAACGCAACGACGTGGTGATCGTCGCCTCCGTGTCCTGCATCTACGGCATCGGCGCGGTCGAGACCTATGCCGAGATGATCGTACGCCTTCGGTCCGGCGGCACGGCGGACCGCCAGAAACTGCTAAAGCAGTTGGTCGAGCTGCAATACAAGCGCAACGACGCCGCCTTCTTCCGGGGGACGTTCCGGGTGCGGGGCGACGTGGTCGAAATCTTTCCCTCTCACCTTGAGGACCGGGCCTGGCGCGTCTCCCTGTTCGGCGAGGAGGTCGAGGCGATCTGGGAGATCGATCCCCTGACCGGCGACAAGGTGGCGGCATTGGACGAGATCATTGTCTATCCGAACAGCCACTACGTGACGCCGCGCCCGACCCTCATGCAGGCGATCCCCCAGATCAAGGCCGAGCTGAAGGAGACCCTGGCCCGCCTGATCGCCGGCGGCAGGCTGCTGGAGGCGCAACGGCTGGAGGAACGCACCACCTTCGACCTGGAGATGCTGGAGACCACGGGACATTGTTCCGGTATCGAAAACTACAGCCGCTACCTTACGGGCCGCGCGCCCGGCGAGCCGCCGCCGACCCTGTTCGAATACCTGCCGGACAACGCCCTTCTGGTGGTCGACGAAAGCCATGTCACGGTGCCGCAGATCGGCGGCATGTTCAAAGGCGATTACGCGCGCAAAACGACCCTGGCGGAGTTCGGCTTCCGCCTGCCCAGCTGCGTCGACAACCGGCCGCTCAAGTTCGAGGAATGGGAGCGCATGCGGCCGCAGACGGTGTTCGTCTCGGCCACGCCGGGTCCGTGGGAACTTGATCGTACCGGAGGCGTAATAACCGAGCAGGTGGTGCGCCCGACCGGGCTCATCGATCCCCTCTGCATCGTGCGGCCGGTGGAAAATCAGGTCGACGACCTGCTGATGGAGGTCAAGGAAACGGCCCTGAAGGGCCAGCGTGCCCTGGTCACCACCCTGACCAAGCGCATGGCCGAGGACCTGACCGAGTACCTGCACGAGCAGGGCGTGCGCGTGCGCTACATGCATTCGGACATCGACACCCTGGAACGCATCGAAATCATCCGCGACCTGCGCCTCGGTGCTTTCGACGTACTGGTCGGTATTAACCTTCTCCGGGAGGGTCTGGATATCCCCGAATGCGCTTTGGTCTGCATCCTGGACGCGGACAAGCCCGGTTACCTGCGCTCCAAGACCTCGCTGGTGCAGACCATCGGCCGCGCCGCGCGCAATCTGGACGGCCGGGTGATCCTCTACGCCGACCACGCCACGGAGGCCCTGGATTACGCCCTGTCGGAGACCAGCCGCCGCCGCGAGAAGCAGCAGGAGTACAACCTGGCCCACGGCATCACGCCGGAAAGCGTGAAGAAGGGGCTGTCGAAGGCGCTGGAGAGCGTCTACGAGGGCGACTACGTGACCGTCGACACGGGCGCCGCGGGCGAGACGGAACTGGTCGGCCACAACCTCGCCGCCGTCATCAAGGATCTGAATGAAAAAATGAAACAGGCCGCCGGCAACCTGGAGTTCGAGGAGGCGGCGCGCCTGCGCGACGAAATCCGCCGGCTCGAGGCCGTCGACCTGGGCCTGGCCGCGCCCGGCACGGCGCCGTCCAGGCTGGTCAGCCGCAAGCCCGGAACGGAGAAACGCTCACCCGGCGGCCCGGCGTGGAAGCCGAAAGGCAAGGGGGCGCGCAAGGCGGCGTCGCGGGGACCCAAGCGGCGATCCTGAGGGGGGCCGTGGCAGATTTGCCGCAAATTTCCAGCTTGGCGAACCGGCCCGCCATCGCCGCAGACTGGCGCGCGAGGCTACGACCTCAGTTCAGCTTCAACGACCACTGCCGCTTTTGCAAGTTGCAAAGCAGGTGATGATCAAAAAAGAGACGATTGCGCCAATGACCCATAATATTATTTCCATGACAATACCATCATGAATAAAAATTTCACAAATTTGTTTATAATGATAAATCATTAATAATGCAGAAATAATAAAAAACACTGCGAAATTAATCGGCATGATAATTTTATATTGCAATATTTCGCGAAGAGCGCACCTGTTTGTTTTTGACCAATTATAAGTGATCTTGAATTTATCTGTCAGAATAGTTGCTTCAACTATTATATTCTCTATTTCTGACATGGCGTGTTCTTCCACGTGAACCATGTTCGCATTTCTGATGTCCAAGCCGAAAAAAACAAGAGTGATGAACGTGGCTAAAGCGCAAGTTGCCGATAGATAAATTTGCTGTTCATCAAAACGAGTTTCCGTGATGATCCGTGTATAAGCGACCGCTAGAATGGAGTAGGCGACAAAGAAGTAGCGTATGGTCGTCAGGCGTTGCCCAGCACTATAAACAAACAGACTCCGCGCGTGTTCAAGCGCGTCCGCCAGACTGATTTCTTTCTTTGGGTCCATTTTCTCCTCCCCATTCGACATATCATGAACCTTTCTACGTGGCGATTGCCCGCGCGAGCACATCCTCGCAGTGTGCCCGCAAGGAATCGAAATCGGGCGCCTGATCCGATGACGCGCTGAAAACCAAGTTCAAGTTGGCTTCTGCATCCTGGAGTAGGTCCTCCAGATGGGCCGTCGAGTCCTCGATGTAATAGACAGGGCGGTCTGGAAACTCCTTCAAGACCAAATGTATCTGCCGGTCTTTCCGGACCCGGCCGACGTGGTAGGTCTCGATGGGAAAAAGGCCGTTTTGTTGAAGGAACTGGCGACATCGTTCTATGGCGTACCAGCCGCTTCGGGCCGTCAACACGAAAAGCCGTGCGATCTCGGCTGCTTTCTTTGCCTTGGCGAATCCTGGCCCTTTTTCGATGGGGATATCGAGATGTGCCGCCGCCGCTTGGTAGAGCAGGTGCCGTTGATATTGCTGGTCCATGGATCCGCACCGAATGTGAAATTTTTCTGAAGCGGCGCGTAAGAGATCCCGCTCAACGGGCGTAGGCTCGAGCTTGTAGATTTGATCCTCCAATGAGGAGACAATGACGCCGTCGAAATCGAAGACGTAAACGCCGTTTTCGGAAATCTCTATATCCCGCAGATGAAGGAACGCCCGGGTATCACCCACAGGGGCCATGGCGGGGTCAAGAGAGCGTGTCACTGTCGGTCTGCCTGCCTTGTTATTCCCGTACGTTTACCATAAGACGTTTTGAGGAGTATCGCATAGCGCGAATGACGAGTGCCTCCCCGAAGGCGATCGTAACGGCAGAGGCCCGGGCGAACGCCGGACGCGCCTACAGGAACAGAGGCAGCACCAGCACGACGACGACGATGATCACGGCACCCGTCAGTTCCAGCATCATGTCCTCGAACACCTCCTTCACCGTGCGCTGGTTCTTCGGATGGGCGACGATGAACACACGGACCAGCAGGTAGGCCACCACCAGGAGGAGGACCGCGGCCGCGGGCGTGCTGAGGGACATGGTCGTCACGCGCCCAGCAGGACCGGGCTGAGGTGCCACATGAGCGTCCAGTGTCCGCCCCTGTCCGTGACGATGGGGTCGCGTTCCAGGCAGGCGACGGCGCCGGGGTCGAAGGCGGCGACGCCGGCGTTGGGATCGCCACAGGTCAGGAACGAGGTGACGCGGCTCATGAAGGGGTCGTGGCCCACCACCATGGTGTCCTCGGTCCAGACGGCGGCGGCCTCGACCAGGCCGTCCAGGCGCGACGACGGCTTCAGGCCCTTCATTTCCTCGACGATGCGGCCGGGGCCGATGACGGGCGCGAAGGCCAATGCCGTCTGCTGCGCGCGCAGGAGTTCGGAATGGACCACGCGCGGCACCCGCACGCCCGCCCGCCCGAGGAACGACGCCATTCGGGCCACGTCCTTCTGTCCCTGTCCGGAGAGGGGACGGTCGGGGTTCTCATCCTTGGTCGTCGCCAGGCCGTGGCGCACAAGATAGAGGCGCATGCTGTCCCTTCCTTCGGTCGAGTCTATTTTTTTGCGTTTTCGGACGGACTTTTATAGCAGGTACGCCCCCGCGGCCAAACGGTCCGGCGCCCGGTTCTTCAGAACTTCCTGCTGATGTCGATGACATTGTCGGGGAGCGGCGTGCGGTCCTCGTCGCCTAGGGGAGCAGCGCCCTGATCCGTTTCGTTCTCTTCCGAAGGGAACAGGCGCGCGGCCGGGAAGATCATGCGTACGTTGGTTCCCAGGCCAGGCTGGCTGAAAATCTCCAGGCGCCCGCCGTGGGCCCGCATGTAGGCGTCGACCAACGACAGGCCCAGCCCGACACTGCCCTTGGCGTCGCGGGTGTTGACGCCGCCCGCGCGGAAGAACGGCTTGGTGACGAACTCGATCTGGTCCGCCTCGATCCCGATGCCGGTGTCCACCACCTCGATCACGAGTTCTCCCTTGCCGTCCACCCGTGCCCTCAAGGTCACCGCGTCGCCGTCGTCGGAATACTTGATGGCGTTGGAGACGGCGTTGATCACGCACTGCTTGACCAGCCGGGCGCTTCCCATCATCTGCGGCAGGTCCTCGGACAGCTCCAGGGTAATGAAGCGGTTGCGGGTATCACGCCAGCCCTCGGCGATGCGCATGCAGCGGCTCAGGGCATCGTTCACATCAAACAGGGTCTCGTTCAGCGTGAACTGGCCGCCGTCGATGCGCGCCACGTCGAGCATCTCGTCGATCAGGTTCAGAAGGTGCCTGCCGCTTTCGTGCACGCCGTCGGCGTAGCTGCGGTAATTGGCGGTCAGCGGCCCCAGCACCTCGTTCTTCATGATCTCGGAAAACCCGAGAATCGCATTCAGCGGCGTGCGCAATTCGTGCGACATGCTGGCCAGGACCTCGGACTTGGCGCGGCTTTGCTCCATGGCCCGTTCCTTTTCCAGGCGGTCGGCGATCTCGCGTTTCACGCGCTGCGTCACGTCGCGGAAAGTATAGGTGTGGAACACGCGGTTGCCGCGGCGCCGTTCCGCGCGGTCGCGCCGCGACACCCGGCGGCTGTACATGCCCGGCATGAATTCCAGGTAGTATTCGGCGTCGTGGTGGGGGTTGAAGCGGATGACGACGGGGGTTCGCGCGCCGCCGCCCGTGTCTTCGCCCTCCCCGGCGGGGAACAGGAACTCCTTGTTGGCCGGCAGGAATTCGTTGAGGGCGTGGCCCGTCAGTTCACCCTCCCCTGCCCGCAACAGGTCGCGGGCCGCGTTGTTGTGGGCGACGATCAGGCCCGCCGCATCGGTGACGACAAGGCCGTCGAAACTGTTCTCCAGGACCTCCTGAATGAAGGCCCGCTGGTGGATCAGGTTCATGCGTTGGCGGAAGATCAGGACGGCGTTGGCCCACAGGTCCCGGTAGGCGGAGAAGATGACGAAGGCGCAGACCAGCAGGATGACCGCCGTCGCCGGGATGACGACCGGCAGGAGCGTCTGGAGCATCAGCACGAAGCCGACGAGACCGGTGACCAGCACGCCGCCGATCACGGCGCTGGTCTGCCAGCGCAGGACCTCCAGGCGGCTGCTGAGCATCAGGGTGATCATCAGCAGGCCGACGATCACCGCCTCCGGCCGGGCGGCGTGCAGGGCCCGCGCCTGGACCAGGCTTTCAAAAGCCAGGGCCTGCAATTCGATGCCGTGAAGCCGGCCGTAGACCGGTACCGCGTGCTGGTCGCCCAGTTCCGTGGCCGCGGCGCCCACCAACACCTTCTTGCCCTTCAGGGCCGTGGGGGGAACCCGGCCGTCAAGCACGTCGACCAGGGAATAGCGGGGCACGGTGTTGATATCGATCGCGAAGTCGATCTGAAAGGAGCCCATGTTGAAGGCCGCGGGCCCGGCCAGCAAAGCCGACATGGCGGGTACGTCCCCGCCCTGCCAGGGCACCGTTACCGACATCTCCCGGATCAGGCCGTCCGCGGCCGGACGGAACACCACGCTGCCCAACTGCACGGATTTCAGGAACGGATCCAGGGGTTGCGTGTCGTGGGTGACGAGACCGCGCCCCTGCACCACCGCGCGCTGGCGGAACGCCGGAAGAATGACCGCGCTGCGCGCGCGGTTCAGGGCATCGGCGAGGACCGCGTCCTCCGCCGGGGCCGAGCGCGAAGAGAAATCCACGTCGTAGCCGATCTCGCTGATGCCGGCATCGGTCAGGCGGTCGAGCACGCGCGCGTGGACGGAACGGGGCCAGGGCCACACCCCGATCTTCTCCAACGAGCGGGGATCCATCTGCACCAGGACCAGATGGTTGCTAGCCGGACGTTTGGAAAGCGCGAAGCCGGCATCGACGAAAAGCCGGTCGAGCGGCCACAGCCAGCCGAGCGCATGCATGGCCGAAATGACCACAAAGATCAGGGCGTAAGGCAAGTGCCGCAACGCGACCGTCTTGGACCCCGCCCAAGTCAGGTTTCGGGCGATAACCTTATCCTCTCAACTTAATCGGTCAGGCACGCCGTTTCTTGCTTTTGGGCCGGCTACTTGTTCTTGCCGTTGCCATTATTGCCGCCTGCGTTCGGATTGCCGCCCCCGGCATTCGGATTGCCGCCCCCGGCGAACGGATTGCCGCCCCCGGCGAACGGACTGCCGCCGCCGGCGTTCGGACCACCGCCCCCGGCGTTCGGATTGTTGACCAACCCAGGCGGCGTCGCGCCGGTCAATCCGACGGCCAGGCCCTGCGGTATGTGGCCGCCGCGGTTCTCGACGAAGCCATTGTCGCCGATGGGCGGGCCGAAGCCGGCGATTTCGCCTCCGGCTCCATTGCCGATTCCTTTGCCGTGCGGAGTGTCCCGGCGCAACAGGCCGGTGCTCATCTGGCCGAGCGACTGGGTCTGACCGGAAATGTCATGGGCGATTTTGACGCCGCCTGTCCCGCGACCGGCTTCGGCCTTTCCGCCGCCGGCCTTCTGTTTGCCCGCGCCCGGTGCGCCGGAGGGATTACCCTGAATATCGACGCGGCCGCCGCCCTGGGGCGAGACCGCCGTCTGGCCCGGACGCACGAACACGCTTTGGCCCGAGCGGATGTCGGCGACCTGCACCAGGCCGCTGATGACGTGGACCACGGCGCCCTGGGGACCGACGGTGGTGGTGAAGGTCGTGCCCTTGACGACGACGGCGACGTCGGGCGTCAGGACCTCGAAGTGTTGTTCCTTGCGTTTCTCGACATCGAACAGAAGGGTGCCCAGGACATAGCGGATGCGGCTCATCAGGCCGTCCCGGACGTCATTCGGCACCTCCAGGATGCTGTTCGGCGAAACGACGATGGTGTTCTTGCCGCGGCGCAGGACCGCGTGCCCGTCCGCGTCCGTGACGACGCGCTGTCCGGGGCCGACGAGATCGCCCGTCGTCAAGGCGACCGGACGGATGCCGGACCGGGTGATGTGGACGGCGCCGCTGCTTTCCGCCAGCGTCCAGGATCCGTCGTCACCGGCCGCCGCCGGGGGAATCGAGACGAAAAGCGCCGTCAGGACAGCAACGGCAACACCTAATAGTTGCGCCCGACGAACAACGCCCTTCATCATGCCCGCTGCTTCCTTAGTCCACGTCGTTGATTATACTTATGTATTATCCCACAATGCCGATCACGGCAATTCGACGGGTTATTTTATTCCTCGGAGAGCATTGAGACTATAGGTTATTGTTAATTCCATGTTAACGATATAGTCATTCACACGCAATATGCCCTTCGGTATGGGGCGACCTGTACGCGGCGTGAATGAACTTCAACTTGCCGGAACCTGACAGGGGCGGGCGGGGGACATGATAGTCGTACGGCGCGGCCAACTGCTCGCCATTTGCGGGGCCCTGATCGCCACCCTGTCCGTCGTCGATCGCGCGTCCGCCCAGGCCACGACCACCGCGTCCGACCCGACCCAGATCGAACGCCGCATCGACGCGCGGAAACCGCGGCGGCCGGAAGCGCTGCAACCGAACCTGGACATCCTCCCCGACTCCCAGGTGACGCCGACCGGCGACAAGTTCTCCTTCGTACTCAGCGCGGTCATCATCGAGGGCGCCACGGCCTTCGCACCGGCGGACCTGGCGCCGCTCTACGGCAAGTACCTTGCCCGCAAGGTGACCGAGGTCGAGGTCCGCGAGATCGCCCAGGCCGTCACCCGGGTGTACCGCGACGCCGGATACGTGTTCTCCCAGGCCGACGTGCCGGCCCAGGACGTGCTGGCGGGCGTGCTGAAGATCCGCGTGACCGAAGGCTTCGTGTCCAACGTCGCCTTCGACGACAAGGTCTCGCGGGATTCCGTCGTCGCGGCCTATCTGGCGCCGGTCCTGGCCGAGAAACCCGTGCGCCTGGAAACCATCGAGCGCGCCCTGCTGCTGGTCAACGACCTGCCCGACGTTACGGTCGCCGATGCCAGCGTCGGCGACGGCGACGCGCCGGGCGCCAAGGTTCTGAAGCTCAAGCTGGATTACACGGCCGTCAATGCCGAGCTGTACCTGGACAACCGGGGAACGCCGTCGTCGGGGCGGCTGCAGGGCTGGGCGGCGGGGGCGGCCAACGGACTTCTCTCCGTCGGCAATCGGCTTCAGGTCGGGGTGTTCACCATCCCCGACGCGCCGCGCGAGCTTCTCTACGGCATCGCGCGATGGTCCCAGCCGCTGGGCCGCTGGGGCACGACGGGCGAGCTGGCGCTGTCCGGCAGCAAGGCGGACGCGGGGGCCGACCTCGCCGCCAGCGATACGGAATCGGACAGCTTTCGCATCCACCTGACCTTGCGCCATCCCGTCCTGCGCACCCGCCAGGACAGCCTGTGGGCGATCGGCGAACTGGATTTCTTCAACGTCAACGAGGACAGGTTCGGGGCGACCAATTTCGAGGACCGCAACCGCACCGCCCGCCTGGGCCTGGAGTACTACCGCGCGAAGGTTCTGAACGGCGATTTCTACGCCAAGGGAGTCTACGCGCGGGGTCTCGACGTGCTGGGGGCGTCCAGCGCCGGCAACAGGCAGCTTTCGCGCTCGGACGGCAGGGCCGAATTCGACAAGGTGACGCTGGAGGTCCGCCGCCTTCAGAAGCTGTGGGGCGGGTTCGGGCTGTATGCCCAGGCCAAGGGGCAATGGGGGAACCAGCCGCTCCTGACGGCGTCCGAGTTTTCCCTGGGCGGCAGTCAGTACGGGCGCGCCTACGACTACGGCGAAGCGGTCGGCGACCGGGGTGCCGCGGGGGCCGTGGAACTGCGTTATACGGGCAGGAAGCCCGCGGCCTGGGTCGAGACCTACGATCTTTACGCCTTCTATGACGGCGGCGCGGTGTGGAACGACGGCGCCGACCGCCAGATCCTGACCTCCGCCGGGGCGGGGGTGCGGGCGACCTTCGCCGGGGGCATCTACGGCGACCTTCAGATCGCCAAGCCGCTCAACCACGCGGTTTCGACCGAAGGCGACAAGGACCTGCGCATTCTGTTCTCCGTCGGCGCGGGCCTGTAGAGCCGGTGATCGCGCAAAAAAACGCCGCTCGAAAGCGGCGTTCGCAGCGTTCCTTCGTGCTCGGTTTCGCTGCCGCAGCCGTCAGCGCGCGGCGGCCACCATCGCCTCGGCGACCTTGACCGCGTCCTCGGCATCGGCCTTGGCCTTGGCGTCGTCCGCATCGGCAAGCGCCTTCTGGGCGGCATGCAGGCGCTCGCTGGCGGCGGCCTTGTCGATTTCGGCCACCGGCACCGCTTCTTCGGCCAGGACCGTGCAGGTTTCCGGGTTGACCTCGACGAAGCCGCCGGCGACGAAGATGCGGTCGGTGACCTTGCCGCCTTCGTGGATGTCGATGACGCCCGGACGCACGGTGCCGATCAGCAGCGAATGGCCGGGCAGGACACCCAGGTCGCCCTCGCCGCCGGGGACCACGACCATGTCCACGGCCTGCGACGCCACCAGCTTCTCGGGCGAAACCAGATCGAATTGAATCGTATCGGCCATTTATCGAATGTCCTTTGTCCGAGGCGCGGCCTAGGCGGCTTCCGCCGCCATGCGCTTGGCCTTTTCGACGGCTTGCTCGATGGTGCCGACCATGTAGAAGGCCGCTTCCGGCAGGTGATCGTAATCGCCGTGGACGATGCCCTTGAAGCCCTTGATCGTGTCTTCCAGGGAGACCAGAACGCCCGGCGTGCCGGTGAACACTTCGGCCACGTGGAACGGCTGCGACAGGAAGCGCTGGATCTTGCGGGCGCGGGCGACGGTCAGCTTGTCTTCCTCCGACAGTTCGTCCATGCCGAGAATGGCGATGATGTCCTGCAGCGACTTGTAGGTCTGCAGCGTCTGCTGCACGCTGGTGGCGACGCTGTAATGCTCCTCGCCGATGACGCGCGGATCCAGGATGCGCGAGGTCGAGTCGAGCGGGTCGACGGCCGGATAGATGCCGAGTTCGGCGATCTGGCGCGACAGAACCGTCGTCGCGTCCAGGTGCGCGAACGAGGTCGCCGGCGCCGGGTCGGTCAAGTCGTCGGCCGGCACGTAAATGGCCTGGACCGAGGTGATCGAGCCCTTCTTGGTCGAGGTGATGCGTTCCTGAAGCGTCCCCATGTCGGTGGCCAGGGTCGGCTGGTAGCCCACGGCCGAAGGGATGCGGCCCAGGAGCGCCGACACCTCGGAGCCCGCCTGGGTGAAGCGGAAGATGTTGTCGATGAACAGCAACACGTCCTGGCCTTCCTCGTCGCGGAAGTACTCCGCCTGGGTCAGGCCGGTCAGCGCGACGCGGGCACGGGCCCCCGGGGGTTCGTTCATCTGACCGTAGACCAGCGCCGCCTTGGAATTGTTCCCTTCCAGGTCGATGACGCCCGATTCGATCATTTCGTGATAGAGGTCGTTGCCTTCGCGGGTCCGCTCGCCGACGCCGGCGAACACGGAATAGCCGCCGTGGCCCTTGGCGATGTTGTTGATCAGTTCCATGATGATCACGGTCTTGCCGACGCCGGCGCCGCCGAACAGGCCGATCTTGCCGCCCTTGGCGTAGGGCGCGATCAGGTCGACGACCTTGATGCCCGTGGTCAGGATTTCCGTTTCCGTCGACTGTTCGGCGAATTCCGGGGCCGAGCGGTGGATCGGCATCTTCATTTTCGTGACCACCGGGCCGCGTTCGTCGACCGGCTCGCCGATGACGTTCATGATGCGGCCGAGGGTTTCCGGGCCGACGGGAACCCGGATGCTGTCGCCCGTGTCGGAGACCTCGGTGCCGCGCTGCAGGCCGTCCGTGGTGTCCATGGCGACGGTGCGCACGGTGTTCTCGCCCAGGTGCTGCGCCACTTCCAGGACCAGCACGCGGTCGCCGATTTTCACATGCAGGGCGTTCATGATCGAGGGCAGGTCGCCCACGAACTGCACGTCCACGACGGCGCCCAGAACCTGGGACACCTTACCAACACTGTTCGTAGCCATAGTCTTCTAGCTCCCGTTCAAACGGACTTCTAAAGCGCTTCCGCGCCCGAGATGATTTCAATGAGTTCCTTGGTGATGAATGCCTGCCGCGTCCGGTTGTAGGTCAGCGTCAGGTTGTCGATCATGTCGCCGGCGTTGCGCGTTGCGCTGTCCATGGCCGTCATGCGCGCCCCGTGTTCCGACGCGGAACTTTCAAGAAGCGCTTGGAACAGCTGGACCGCCAGGTTGCGGGGCAGCAGGGCGGCGAGGATTTCCTCTTCCTCCGGCTCGTACAGATAGACCGGCGACGGCCCGGCGGGCTTTTCCGCTTGGTTCTCGGTCTTCGGCGCCTGGAACGGGATGACCTGCTGTTTGGTGACGACCTGGGTCATGGCCGACTGGAATCGGTTGAACACGATGGTGCAGACGTCGAATTCGCCGGCCTCGAACATTTCCGTGATCTTGTGGGCCACGCCCTCGGCCTCGTGGTACTCGACGCCGCGCCGGCCGATGCCTTCCACGGTATGGACGATGTCTTTCGCGAGATCGCGCTTCAGAAGGTCGCGCGCCTTCTTGCCGACGCAGAGGATCTTCACCGTCTTGCCGTCGGTCTTCAGGCGGCGCGCCGTATTGCGGACCTCGCGCACGATGGAGCCGTTGAAACCGCCGCACAGGCCGCGGTCGGCGGTGCAGGCGACCAGAAGATGGACATCCGATTTCCCGGTGCCGGCCAGCATCTTCGGCGCCCCCTCGGGATCGCCGATCGAGGCGCCGATGGCAGCCACCATGCCTTCCATGCGTTTCGCATAGGGGCGGGCGGCCTCGGCGCCTTCCTGGGCACGGCGCAGCTTGGCGGCCGCGACCATCTTCATGGCCGATGTGATCTTTTGCGTCGACTTGACGCTGTTGATCCGGATTTTCAGATCCTTAAGCGAAGGCATGAAAGCGCTTTCCCCGTTCGTCCGTCAGGATGGGCTGGTGACCGTCCCGACGCTCAGGCCGCGAAGGACTTGGTGAAGTCGTCCAGGAACTTCGACAGCTTTTCGGTGGTTTCGTCGCTGAGCGCCTTTTCCTTGGTGATCGTCGCCAGGATATCGGCACCCTTGTCGCGCGCCGTGTCCAGAAGGCGGCGTTCATAGGCGGTGATGTCGCCCACGGCGATCTTGTCGGTGAAGCCTTTCACGCCGGCGAAGATGACGACGACCTGTTCGGCCACGGTCAGCGGCGAATACTGCGGCTGCTTCAGAAGCTCGGTCAGGCGCGCGCCGCGGGCCAGCAGCCGCTGCGTGGCCGGGTCCAGGTCCGACGCGAACTGGGCGAAAGCCGCCATTTCGCGGTACTGGGCCAATTCCAGCTTGATGGAGCCGGCGACCTGCTTCATGCACTTGGTCTGGGCGGCGGAACCCACGCGGGACACCGACAGGCCGACGTTCACCGCCGGGCGGATGCCCTTATAGAACAGTTCCGTTTCCAGGAAGATCTGGCCGTCCGTGATCGAGATCACGTTGGTCGGGATGTAGGCCGACACGTCGCCGGCCTGGGTTTCGATGACCGGCAGGGCGGTCAGCGAACCGGCGCCCTGTTCGTCGTTCATCTTGGCCGCGCGCTCCAGCAGGCGGGAGTGCAGGTAGAAGACGTCGCCCGGATAGGCTTCGCGGCCCGGCGGGCGGCGCAGCAGCAGGGACATCTGGCGATAGGCGACGGCCTGCTTGGACAAGTCGTCATAGAAGATGACGGCGTGCATGCCGTTGTCGCGGAAGTATTCGCCCATGGCGCAGCCCGTGTAGGGGGCCAGGAACTGCATCGGCGCCGGCTCCGAGGCCGTGGCGGCGACGACGATGGAATACTTCATGGCGTCGTAGTCTTCGAGG
>PFFW01000111.1 GCA_002781745.1 Rhodospirillales bacterium CG15_BIG_FIL_POST_REV_8_21_14_020_66_15 | reverse complement strand
CGACACGGACCAGAGCGCCTATTTCACCTGTGCCAACCGCAACAAGCGCTCGATCACCCTGGACCTGACCAAGCCCGAAGGCATCGACATCGCCAAGCGCATGATCGCCAAGTCGGACGTTCTGGTCGAGAACTTCAAGACCGGCGGCCTGGCCAAGTACGGTCTGGGCTACGAGCAGCTGAAGGACGACAACCCGGGCCTGGTCTATTGCTCGGTCACCGGGTTCGGCCATACCGGGCCCTATGCCAACCGTCCCGGCTATGACGTGCTGATCCAGGGCATGGGCGGCTTCATGAGCGTGACCGGCGACCCCGACGGCGACCCGCAGAAGGCCGGCATCCCCATCTCCGACCTGATCGCCGGCATGTACGCCGCCGTGGGCATCAACGCCGCGCTGCGCCACCGGGAAGTGACCGGCGAAGGCCAGCACATCGACATCGGCATGCTGGACACCACCGCCGCCATCCTGTCGATCCAGGGCGCCAACTACCTGGCGACGGGCCAGAACCCGCCGCGCCTGGGCAACGCGCACCCCAACATCGTGCCCTATCAGTCGTTCCCGACGGCCGACGGCGACATCATCCTGGCCGTCGGCAACGACGGCCAGTTCCAGCGTTTCTGCAAGGTCGCGGCCTGCGAGCACCTGGCCGAGGACCCGCGCTACGCCACCAACGCCAGTCGCGTCTCCAACCGGGACGAACTCGTCTCCCTGCTGCGGCCCATCGTCGCGGCCAAGCCGTCCAAGTTCTGGCTCGAGGAGCTGGAAAAGAACAACGTGAGCTGCGGGCCCATCAACCGCCTGGACCAGGTGTTCGCCGACCCGCAGTTCCTGGCCCGCGGCATGAAGCTGGAAATGCCGCATCCCAAGACCGGCACCAAGCCCGTCGGCATGGTCGCAAGCCCCCTGAAACTCTCGAAGTCGCAGGTCGACTACCGCTATGCGCCGCCCGTCCTGGGCGAGCATACGGACGAGGTTCTGAGCGACCTGCTCGGCCTGGCCGCGGACGACATCGCGGGCCTGCGCGAGCGCGGCGTGATCTGATTCTGAATGAATGACCTCTTGCTTCGAGACGCTTCGCTCCTCCGCATGAGGTCATTCATTTCCTTCAAGTTCCTTGCCTCACCCTGAGGAAGCGCGGAGCGCCGTCTCGAAGGGCGAGGCAAACCATCCGGGAAGAGAGGCACCTTGCGGAAGAATTCTTTCCTCGGCCGGACCGGCCTCGGTACCTTTCACGAGGTCGTCTACTGGGAATGGGGCCCGGCGGATGGGCCGGTGCTGCTCTGCGTCCACGGGCTGACCCGCCAGGGACGCGACTTCGACGCCGTGGCCGGGCGATTCTGCGACCGCTGGCGCGTGGTCTGCCCAGATATCGTGGGGCGCGGCGAAAGCGGGCGGTTGGCCGATCCCGGACAGTACGGCTATCCGCAATACCTCGCCGACCTGACCGCCCTGATCGCACGCCTGGACGTGGACCGGGTCGCCTGGCTCGGCACCTCCATGGGCGCGTTGCTCGGCATGATCATGGCGGCGGGACCGGGTTCGCCGGTCGAGCGCCTTTTGATGAACGACGCCGGGCCCGTGGTGACCAAGGAATCGCTGCGGCGCATCGCCGCCTACCTGGGCGCCGCGCCCGATTTCGTGGACATGGCCGAAGGCGAGGCCTACATCCGCCGGGTTCACGCCCCCTTCGGGCCGCTCACGGACGCCCAGTGGGCGCATCTCGCGCGCCACAGCCTGCGGCGACGCGACGACGGGCGCTACGTGCTGAAATACGATCCCGCCATCGCCAGGCCGTTCCAGGGGGCGATCGAGGAAGACATGGTGCTGTGGCCCGTATGGGACGCCGTCAAATGCCCCGTCACCGTGATCCGCGGCGCGGAGTCGGACCTTCTGCGCGCGGAAACCCTGGCCGAAATGACGACGCGGGGGCCCCGGGTCGCGACCCACGAAATCTCCGGCGTGGGCCATGCCCCGGCGCTCATGTCGGACGATCAGCTCGACCTGGTCGCGGCCTGGCTTGATGCCTGAGGCGACGGGGTTTTTTCCGCACGCCCCTGACCTTCGTCTGTATTGAAACTCGCCGGGGCGCCGCATACACTCCAGCGTCGACAAGAACCGGACGGCCGCAATCGGGCGGATTGCCGGCGGAAACCTGGGAGTGCTCACCATGGCGGAAGTTCTGGCTGCGAATTCGTCCCGCGCGCTGCGCGAAGCGGAGACCCGTGAGTTGGCCACCCATCCGGGCGAGGACCTGGAGGATTTCGTGACCTTCCGGGTCAGGAAGCAGCTGTTCGGCATTCCCGTGCTGATGGTGCAGGACATCCTGTCGCCCGACCGCATCGCCTCGATCCCGCTGGCGCCGCCGGAAGTGCGTGGCTCCATCAACCTGCGCGGCCGCATCGTCACGGTCATCGACGTGCGCGTGCGCCTGGGCCTGCCGCCCAGCAAGGAAGCCTCGGAGAACGCCATGGCGGTGACCGTGGAGCACGAGCACGAACTCTATACCCTGCTGGTCGACAGCATCGGCGACGTGATCAGCCTGTCCAACGAACTGTACGAGCGCAACCCGGCGACCCTCGATTCCCTGTGGCGGGAGTTCTCGGTCGGCGTCTACCGCCTGAAGGGCGAGTTGATGGTGGTGCTCGACGTGCACCGCCTCTTGAACATCAGCGTCCGGATTTAACCGCGCAACAGCCGCGCCACGTCCAGGGCCGCGTAGGTCAGGACCGCGTCGGCGCCCGCGCGCTTGAACGACATCATGGTTTCCACGACGACCTTGTCGTAATCCAGCCAGCCCGCGTCGCCGGCGCCGCGCAGCATGGCGTACTCGCCCGACACGTTGTAGACGAAGGTCGGCATCTGGAACTTTTCCTTCACCATGCGGACCACGTCCAGATAGGGCAGGCCGGGCTTGACCATGACCATGTCGGCCCCTTCGTCGACGTCTAGGGCGACCTCCCACATGGCTTCGTCGACGTTGGCGGGGTTCATCTGATAGGTCGCCTTGTCGCCCTTCAAGGCCCCCTTGGAGCCCACCGCGTCGCGGAACGGGCCGTAGAAGCCCGAGGCGAACTTGGCGGCGTAGGCCAGCACGGCGACGTCCTGGCGGCCGGCCGCGTCGAGGGCGTCGCGGATGGCGCCAATGCGCCCGTCCATCATGTCCGAGGGGGCGATGACGTCGCAGCCGGCCTCGGCCTGGACCAGGGACTGCTTGACCAGGACCTCCACCGTTTCGTCGTTGAGGATGACGCCGTCCCTGACCAGCCCGTCGTGGCCGTCGGAATTGAAGGGGTCGAGCGCGACGTCGCAGATCACGCCGACGTCGGGCACGGCGGCCTTCGCGGCACGCACGGCGCGGCACACCAGGTTGTCCGGGTTGTAGGCTTCCTCGGCGCCCGGCGTCTTCAGCTTCTCGTCCGTGTAGGGGAAGATGGCGATGGCGGGGATGCCCAGTTCACGCGCCTCGGTCACCGCACCCGTCAGCAGGTCGACGGACAGGCGGTCGACGCCGGGCATGGAGGGGATCGGCTCGCGCCGGTTCGCGCCGTCGACCACGAACACCGGCCAGATCAGGTCGTCCGCCGACAGGCGGTGTTCGGCGACCAGGCGCCGGATCCAGGGTTCGCGCCGGATGCGGCGCATGCGCTTGCGGGGAAATGTGACCACGGTCGAGGGTTCCCGGTTGAGGTTACGATGGTCCAAGGGCTTGGACGGAGCCGACAAAATCCCTTGGGGGCGGCGCAAAGTCAACGCTTCTCGCGACCCCGCCCGCGGGACTGCTCCCTTTACCCGGCGGGGGAATTGGTTTACGTTTACGTAAACGGAAACTTCGAGACCATACGCGAACGGGAACATCGCCGTGCCGGACGATTCACTTACCACCGGGTCAAAGAACGCCCAGGACCACGCCAGCAAGGGGCCGCCGCATCCGGTCCGTTTCGTCACCGCCGCCAGCCTGTTCGACGGCCATGACGCCTCCATCAACATCATGCGCCGCATCCTGCAGGCGCAGGGGGCCGAGGTCATCCACCTGGGCCACAACCGCTCGGTCGACGAGGTCGTCACCGCCGCCATCCAGGAAGACGCCCACGGCATCGCCGTGTCGTCCTACCAGGGCGGCCATGTGGAATACTTCAAGTACATGATCGACCTCCTGCGCGAGCGCGGGCGCCCGGACATCGCCGTGTTCGGCGGCGGCGGCGGCGTCATCGTCGCCGACGAGGTCAAGGACCTGGAAGCCTACGGCGTGACCCGCGTGTACTCGCCCGAGGACGGTCGGCGCCTGGGCCTGCAGGGCATGATCGCCGACATGGTCCAGCGCGCGCGGCGCGACCTGGCCGGCGAGGTTCCGAAGGACCTGGGCGGGCTCAAGGCCGGCAACCCGGCCGACCTCGCGCGCGTCATCACCGCCATCGAGGACGGTCGCCTGCCGGCGGCCATGCTCGACGAGGTGCGGGCCGCCGCCAAAGCCTGCGACACGGCGCCGGTGCTCGGCATCACCGGCACGGGCGGCGCCGGCAAATCATCCCTGACCGACGAGATCGTGCGGCGGTTCCGGTTCGGGTCGGGCGAACCCCGCATCGCCGTCGTCGCCGTCGACCCGACCCGGCGCAAGACCGGCGGGGCGCTGCTTGGCGACCGCATCCGCATGAACGCCAACAACGCGCCCAACGTGTTCTTCCGCTCGCTCGCCACGCGCGGCGCCGAGACGGAGGTGCCGCCGGCGCTGGCCGACATCATCGCCGCGGTGAAGGCCGCCGGGGCCGACATCGTGATCGTCGAGACGCCGGGGATCGGGCAGGGGGACGCGGGCATCGTGCCGTTCTGCGACGTTTCCGTCTATGTCATGACGCCGGAATTCGGCGCCGCCAGCCAGCTCGAGAAGATCGACATGCTGGATTTCGCGGACGTCATCGTCATCAACAAGATGGACCGCAAGGGGGCCATGGACGCGCTGCGCGACGTGCGCAAGCAGGTCCAGCGCAACCGCGAGGCATTCGGCGCCAGGCCGGAGGACATGCCGGTGTTCGGCGCCATCGCCTCGCGCTTCAACGATGCCGGCGTCACCGCGATCTACCAGGAACTGCTGACCCTGTTCACGGTCAAGGGTTTCCCCGCGCTGCCCCACCTGTTGCCCGCGGTCGATGTCAAGGCGTCGGAGCCGGGCCAGGCCATCGTGCCGCCGGAACGCCAGCGCTACCTGTCCGAAATCGCCGAGGAAGTGCGCGCCTACCTGGTCCGCGCCAATCATCAGGCGCGCGTCGCCCGGGCCCGCCAGCAAGCACAAGAAACGGCCCGAATGTTGGAGGAAAACGGAAATATTTCCAATGATGTACAGGAAATCATTCAAGCAAAATCGAAGGAGTTGAGCGCCGAGGCGCACGCCCTTCTCGACTGCTGGCCGGACGTGCGGGCCGCCTATTCGGGCGACGAGATGGTGGTTACCGTGCGCGAGCGGGAAATCCACAACGCGCTGACCCGCACGACCCTGTCGGGCAACAAGATCCGCCGCGTTTCCCTGCCCAAATACGAAGATCACGGCGAACTGCTTAGATGGCTGATGCGGGAGAACCTGCCGGGCTACTTCCCCTTCACGGCGGGGGTGTTTCCCTTCAAGCGGGCCGAGGAAGACCCCACCCGCATGTTCGCGGGCGAGGGCGATCCCAAGCGCACCAACGCCCGGTTCAAGTACCTGTCCAAGGATTCCGAGGCCAAGCGCCTGTCCACCGCCTTCGATTCCGTGACGCTCTACGGTTTCGATCCGGACGAGCGGCCGGACATCTACGGCAAGGTGGGCAATTCGGGCGTCTCCATCGCGACGCTCGAGGACATGCAGGAGCTTTACGACGGCTTCGACCTGTGTGCGCCCAATACCTCGGTCTCCATGACCATCAACGGCCCGGCGCCGACCATCCTCGCCATGTTCCTGAACACGGCCATCAACCAGCAGATCGCCAAGTTCGAAGCGGAAAAGGGCAGGGCGCCCGACGACGCGGAAGCGGCCGACATCCGCGCCTGGACGCTGGCCAACGTGCGCGGCACGGTGCAGGCGGATATCCTGAAAGAGGACCAGGGGCAGAACACCTGCATCTTCTCGACCGAATTCGCGCTGCGCATGATGGCCGACATCCAGGCCTATTTCGTCGAGCACAAGGTCAGGAACTTCTATTCCGTCTCGATTTCCGGCTATCACATCGCCGAATCGGGCGCGAACCCGATCTCGCAGCTTGCCTTCACGCTGGCCAACGGCTTCACCTTCGTCGAGGCGTATCTGGCCCGCGGCATGAAGATCGACGACTTCGCGCCCAACCTGTCGTTCTTCTTCTCCAACGGCATGGACCCGGAATACAGCGTCATGGGCCGCGTCGCGCGGCGCATCTGGGCCGTGGCGATGCGCGAGCGCTACGGCGCCAACGAGCGCTCGCAGAAGCTCAAGTACCATATCCAGACCTCGGGCCGCTCGCTGCACGCCCAGGAAATGGATTTCAACGACATCCGCACGACCCTGCAGGCGCTGATCGCCGTCTACGACAACTGCAACTCGCTGCACACCAACGCCTTCGACGAGGCCTTCACCACGCCGACCGAGGACAGCCTGCGCCGGGCCATCGCCATCCAGATGGTCATCAACAAGGAGTGGGGCCTGGCCAGGAACGAGAACCCCAACCAGGGCGCCTTCGTCATCGACGAACTGACCGACCTGGTGGAGGAGGCGGTGCTCATGGAGTTCGATCGCATCTCGGAACGCGGCGGCGTGCTGGGCGCCATGGAAACGGGCTATCAGCGCGGCAAGATCCAGGAAGAGTCGCTGCACTACGAGACGCTGAAGCACGACGGCAGCCTGCCGATCGTCGGCGTCAACACCTTCCTCAACCCCAACCCGGACGCAGGCCTGGCCGAACCGCCGCTGCAGCGCTCGTCGGACGCGGAAAAGCGCAACCAGATCGAGCGCCTGCGCGCCTTCCAGGATGCCCACAAGGACGCCGCCCCGGCCGCGCTCGCCGGCCTCAAGGCCGTTGCCGCCGAGGACGGCAACCTGTTCGCGGCCTTGATGGAGGCCGTGAAATCGTGTTCCCTGGGCCAGATCACCGACGCGCTGTTCGACGCAGGCGGGCAATACCGCCGCAACATGTAGCCGGACGGACGCTGCGCCCGGGTCCGGGCCGGTGGGCGGAGGGATTTCACGTGGCTGCGCAAGACGACGTTTATTTGCCGGAAGTCCTGTTCGAAATCCGCCCCCAGGGGCGCTACGTGCGGGTGACCGCCATTGACCCGCGCAGCGGGGTCGAGGTCGTCTCGATCTGTGCGGCGAGCTATTCCCAGGCCATGCTCAAGCGTCTGGCGGCGCGCAAACTGATGTACGTGCTGCGCAAGCGCCGCGCCCAAGCCCTGGGCGGCGGCGTCCGGACCGGGCGCACGGACCTGCTGGCCTGACCGGCGGCCGGCATATTGCCGGGAGACAATTCGGCGCTTGATTTTCGCCGCCGGTTTTTCCACAAGTTCCCCGGCTTTGCGCCGTTTTCAACATCTGGATCGGCGCGGAGCCCTGGTGTTCGTGTGGCGGGCGGAATCGAGATGTGGTATCACTTCCGCCGGACGGACGAACGCAGCATTCCATGAACCTCAGGTGAACCCCGTGAGCACCAAACCCATCGCCATTGCCTGCGACCATGCGGGCTTCGCCCTGAAAAGCGAACTGCTCAAGCAGCTTGCCGACCTGGGGGTCGAGATCCTGGACCTCGGAACCAATTCGGAAGACTCCGTGGACTATCCCGATTTCGGCTACGCCATGGCCAAGGCCATCCGCGAAGGACGGGCCGACAGGGGCGTTCTCGTCTGCGGCTCGGGCATCGGCATCTCCATGGCCGCCAACCGCCATCCCGAGGTCCGCGCCGCGCTGATCCACGACGCCCTGGGGGCGCGCATGAGCCGCCAGCACAACGACGCCAACGTCATCTGCTTCGGCGGCCGCATGATCGGCGCCGAGACCGCCAGGGATTGCCTTCGGGTGTTCCTGGAAACCGACTTCGAGGGCGGACGCCACGGCCGCCGCGTGAACAAGCTGTCCGATCCGACCTGAGCCCGGGCCCGCCGGACACCCCACGAACCCGCCCCCGACGGCAGCGACGCCCGGGCGCCAGAACCGAACCAAGGGACCGATTTCGCCATGCCTGACGCCGATACGCCCAAATACGCCGATCCCGCCCTCAACCGCTTCTTCGAGGCCCCGCTGTCCGAGACGGACCCCGAGCTTTACGCCGCCGAACGCGCCGAGCTGAAGCGCCAGCAGGACAAGATCGAACTGATCGCCTCCGAGAACATCGTTTCGCGCGCGGTCATGGAGGCCCAGGGCGGCGTCATGACCAACAAGTACGCCGAGGGCTATCCCGGGCGTCGCTACTACGGCGGCTGCGAATACGTGGACGTGGCGGAAAACCTGGCCATCGAACGGGCCAAGAAGCTGTTCGACTGCGGCTTCGCCAACGTGCAGCCCCATTCCGGCGCGCAGGCCAACGGTGCCGTCATGCTGGCGCTGGTCAAGCCGGGCGACTGCATCATGGGCATGTCGCTGGCGGCGGGCGGGCACCTTACCCACGGCGCCCCGCCTGCCATGTCCGGCAAGTGGTTCGACGCCGTGCAGTACGGCGTGCGCCGCGAGGACGCGCTGGTCGACTTCGAGGAGGTCGAGCGCCTGGCCCTGGAGCACAAGCCCAAGGTCATCATCGCCGGCGGCTCCGCCTATCCCAGGACCCTGGATTTCCCCAGGTTCCGTGAGATCTGCGACAAGGTCGGCGCGCTGCTGATGGTCGACATGGCCCATTTCGCGGGCCTGGTGGCGGCCGGCGTCCACCCGAGCCCGTTTCCCCATGCCGACATCGCGACGACGACGACGCACAAGACGCTGCGCGGCCCGCGCGGCGGCATGATCCTGGCGAACGACGAGGACATCGCCAAGAAGGTCAATTCAGCCGTGTTTCCGGGCCTGCAGGGCGGACCGCTGATGCACGTGATCGCGGCCAAGGCGGTCGCCTTCGGCGAGGCGCTGCGCCCCGAGTTCAAGGACTATTCGGCGCGCGTCGTCGCCAATGCCCGGGCGCTGGCGGAAACGCTGAGCGGCCGCGGCTTCGACATCGTCGCCGGGGGGACCGACACGCATCTCATGCTGGTCGACCTGCGCTCCAAGGGACTGACGGGCGTCAAGGCCGAGGCGGCCCTGGAGAACGCGCGCATGACCTGCAACAAGAACGGCGTGCCGTTCGATCCGGAAAAGCCGACGGTGACCTCGGGCATTCGCCTGGGCACCCCGGCCGGGACCACGCGCGGCTTCGGCGAGGAGGAATTCCGTCAGGTCGGTGACCTGATCGCCGACGTGCTGGACGGCCTGGCGGCCAACCCGGACGACAATTCGGCGGCCGAGAGGAAAGCCGCCGAGGCCGTGGGGCGGCTGTGCCGGGATTTTCCGATCTATTCGAACATCTAGGCCGGTAACGGCTTGTTTAGACCTGAGCGGGTACAAAACACAAAATATTGGGGAGTAGTGACCGATGCGGTGCCCATTCTGCGGACATGACGATTCTCAGGTGAAGGATTCCCGGCCGACGGACGACGGCTCGGCGGTCCGCCGCCGCCGCTTCTGTCCGGCCTGCGGCGCGCGCTGGACGACCTTCGAGCGGGTCCAACTGCGCGAACTGGTGGTGGTCAAGAAGGACGGCGAGAAGACCCCCTTCGACCGCGACAAGCTGTCGCGCTCGCTGCACATCGCGCTGCGCAAGCGACCCGTGGACGAGGACCGCATAGAGCGTATCGTCAATTCGATACAGCGCCGCCTTGAAACGCTGGGCGAAAGCGAGATCCCGTCCAAGGTGATCGGCGAGATGGTCATGGAGAACCTCGCCAACCTGGACCAGGTCGCCTACGTCCGTTTCGCCTCGGTCTACCGCAATTTCCGCGAAGCGAAGGACTTCGAAGCCTTCGTCGAGAACCTGGGCGGTGAAGACGACTAACAGCCAAAACAAGCACGACCGGCGGTTCATGGCCATGGCGCTGGGGCTCGCCCGGCGCGGGCTCGGCAACGTGTGGCCCAACCCGGCCGTGGGCTGCGTCCTGGTGCGCCCGGACCTGGAGGGCGGCGGGCGCGTCGTCGGGCGCGGTTGGACCCAGCCGGGCGGACGTCCCCACGCCGAGACGGAGGCCATCCGGCGGGCAGGGGCCCTGGCGCGCGGGGCGACCGCCTACGTGACCCTGGAGCCTTGTTGTCACACGGGCCAGACGGGGCCCTGCACGGAGGCCCTGATCGCTGCCGGGATCGCGCGGGCGGTGGTCGCCGTCGCCGATCCGGACGCCCGCGCGGCGGGGCAGGGGATCACCGCCCTGAAACAGGCGGGGATCGAGGTGGACCTTGGCCTGGGCGAGGCCGAGGCGCGCGAGGTCAACGCCGGTTTCTTCAAGCGTGTCACGGAAGGACGCCCGCTGGTCACTCTGAAGGCGGCGTCCAGTTTGGACGGGCGCATCGCCGCCGCCGGGGGCGACAGCAAGTGGGTGACGTCGGGCGCCGCGCGGGCGCGCGGCCACCTGATGCGGGGCCAGTCCGACGCCATCATGATCGGCGTCGGCACGGCGCTGGCCGACGACCCGGAACTGACCTGCCGCCTGCCGGGCATGGACGGCCGGTCGCCGGCGCGGGTGGTTCTGGACACGCATCTGAGGACGCCGCCCGCGGGCCGCCTGGTGAAGACCGCCAGGGACGTGCCCCTGTGGATCGCCACGACGCCGGAATCGTCGCCCGAGGCGGCGCAAGTCCTTGAAAGCAAGGGGGCACATGTGGTCCGCGTGGCCGCCGGAACCGACGGCCGGCCCGATCCCGCGGCGGTGCTGCATGCGCTGGCCGATGCCGGGATCACGCGCCTGCTGATCGACGGTGGCGGCGGCGTGGCGGCGGCGTTCCTGAAGGCCGGGCTGGTCGACCGCATGGCCTGGTTCCACGCCCCTGTGGTCGTCGGCGGCGACGGCGTGCCCGCCGTGGCGCCGCTTTCCGTCGCGACCATGAACGACGCCCTGCGGTTCGAGCGCCTGACCATGGAACTGATCGGCGAGGACATCCTGGAAATTCTGGCGGTTCGCCCGCGACCGGCGTAAGGAACAAGTGTCATGTTCACAGGCATCATCACCGACGTCGGCCGGGTCCGCGCCATCGCGCATGCGGATGACGGCCGCCTGGAAATCGAGACGGCCTTCGACACCGGCACAATCGCGATCGGCGCGTCGGTGGCATGCTCCGGCTGCTGCCTGACAGTGGTGGAGAAGGGGCCGGGCTGGCTCGCCTTCGAAGCCTCGGGCGAAACCCGGCGGCTGACCACCCTGGGCCGCTGGACCGAGGGCGCGCGGGTCAACCTGGAGCGCGCGCTGAAGGCCGGGGACGAACTGGGCGGTCATATCGTGTCGGGCCATGTGGACGGCCTCGCGGAGATCATCCTGCGGGAGGCCGAGGGAGAGTCCGTCAAACTGATCTTCCGCGCCCCCGCGACCCTGGCGCCCTTCATCGCCGCCAAGGGGTCGGTGACCCTCGACGGCGTGTCGCTTACCGTGAACATGGTCGGTGGCCGCGACTTCACGGTCAACATCATCCCCCATACCCAGGAGCAGACGACGCTCGGCCGTCTCGCCGTCGGCGACGCGGTGAACCTGGAAATCGACATGCTGGCGCGCTATGTTGCGCGCCTGATGCAGATGAACGGTGAAGCCCCTTGAAATTACAAGACGTTAACGCCCATGACGGCATCCTGTCGCCGATCGAGGACATCATCGAGGACGCGCGCAACGGGCGCATGTTCATCCTGGTCGACGACGAGGAACGCGAGAACGAAGGCGACCTGGTCATCCCGGCGCAGATGGCGACGCCGGACGCCATCAACTTCATGGCGCGCTTCGGCCGCGGCCTGATCTGCCTGGCGCTGACCCGCGAGCGGGTCGAGAAGCTGAACCTGCCGCACATGAGCCGCACCAACTCGTCGCGCCACCAGACCGCCTTCACCGTGTCGATCGAGGCCCGCGAGGGCGTGACTACGGGGATTTCGGCGTCGGACCGGGCACGCACCATATCGGTTGCCATCGACCCCATGCGGGGCGCGGCCGACATCGCCACGCCGGGGCATATCTTCCCGCTGGAGGCCCGCGACGGCGGCACCCTGGTGCGCGCCGGGCACACGGAGGCGGCGGTGGACGTCGCGCGCCTGGCGGGCCTGAACCCGTCCGGCGTGATCTGCGAGATCATGAACGACGACGGCACCATGGCGCGCATGCCGGACCTCATGGGCTTCGCCCAGCACCACGGACTGAAAATCGCGACCATCGCCGACCTGATCGCCTACCGACGCCAGAACGACCGCCTGGTGCGGCGCATTCTCGAAACGCCCTTCGAAAGCCGCCACGGCGGCGAGTTCCGCATGATCATCTACCAGAACACGGTGGCCTATGCCGAGCACATCGCGCTTGTGAAGGGCGACGTCGGCCGGGGCGGCCCGGTGCCCGTGCGCATGCACGCACTCAACGTGCTGGAGGACGTGCTGGGCGACACCTCGCGCAATACGGACGGCCTGTTGCAGCGCGCCATGGAGACCATCGGCGAAATGGGCCGCGGCGCGGTGGTGCTGATCCGCGAGCCCATGCCGACCAGCCTGTCCGACCGGGTCAAGGCCAAGCTGGGCGACGGCGAGAAGCCGTCTGGCCAGTTGCGCGACTACGGCGTCGGCGCGCAGATTCTCACGGACCTGGGCATCAGCGAGATGATCCTTCTCACCAATTCCACGAAGACGGTGATCGGGCTCGACGGCCACGGCCTTTCCATCGTCGGCCGCCAGGCCATCGACCGGAGCGCCTCGTGAGCGCCGCCGACACCCGCAAGGCGCGGGTCCTGATCGTCGAATCCCGTTATTATCCGGACATCGCCGACGGCCTGATCGCCGGCGCCCTGCCGCTCCTGGCCGACGCGGGCCTGCACCATGAACGGCTGGAGGTGCCCGGCGTGTTCGAAATTCCCGCCGCCATCCGCCACGCGGCGTTCGGCGGCCGCTACGCCGGCTTCCTGGCGTTCGGCTGCGTGATCCGGGGCGAGACGGACCATTACGACCATATCTGCCGCGAGGCGAGCCGCGCCATCATGGATCTGACCACGCGGGACGGCCTGGCGCTCGGCTTCGGCGTGCTGACCTGCGAGAACGGAGAGCAGGCCCGCGTGCGCGCCGACCCAAAGGGCAAGAACAAGGGCGCCGAGGCGGCGCGAGCCTGTCTTGCCATGATCGACGTGACGCGTCGTTTCGCCGGAGGCTGATCCATGACCGTGAACCGCTCGGCGCCCCTCAGCGCCGCCCGCCTGGCCGCCGTGCAGGCGCTTTACGAAATGGACCTGGCCGGCGCCGGCGCCGACCCGGTGCTGGAGGCCATCATGGCCGAACGCTGGTCGTTGGCGGCTCTGGACTCCGATGGCGGTGACGGCAACGGCGGCTTCACGCCGCCCGACCAGGACCTGCTGAAGGAACTTGTGGCCGGTGTCAGCGCCGACATCCCCGGCGTCGACCGCTACCTGAAGATGGCGCTCAACCATCCGCACACGGTGGAATCGCTCGAAACCCTGCTGCGCGCCGTGCTGCGCGCCGCCGCCTACGAGATGGCCAAGCGGCCCCAGGTTCCCGCAGTGGTCGTCATCAAGGAATATGTGGACGTGGCCGACGCCTTCTTCGACGGGCGCGAACCCGCCCTGGTCAACGGTTTTCTCGACAGTCTGGGCCGCCAGCTCCGCCCGGCGGAATTTACTTAAAGTAGCGGGCGGCGCCCCCTATATAGATGACGAGGGCAGCCCTTCGACGAACTGCCGCATGACCAGACGCGATAAACCGATCAGCCTCGGCGAGTTCGACATCATCGCCGCCTATTTCCGGCCCCTGACCGGTGGCCGGGGGGGAGCGCTTGACCTGTTGGACGACGCCGGGATTCTGACCCCGCCCGCGGGAACCCAGCTCGTCGTCACCACGGACGCCCTGGTGGCGGGCCGGCATTTCCTGGCCGGCACGGCTCCCGAGGGACTGGCGCACAAGGCACTCGGCATGAATTTGTCGGACCTGGCGGCCATGGGCGCCGAACCGGCCGCCTATACGCTGGCCTTCGTGGCGCCCAAACCTCTATCCGAGGCCTGGCTCGGCGCCTTCACGGCGGGTCTCGCGGACATGCAGGCGGAGCACGATGTGTTCCTTCTGGGTGGCGACACCGTATCGACCGCGGGCCCCATGACGCTCTCCGTCACCGCGCTGGGCTGGGTTCCCGCGGGCAAGGCGCTGCGCCGCTCCGGCGCCCGGGCCGGCGACGACCTCTACATTTCAGGCACCGTCGGCGACGCGGCGCTGGGTCTTCTGATCGCCCGCGACGGGCGGAAACTCGCGGGTGAGGCCGGTGACGCCTTCCTCAAGGAGCGGTACGAGCAGCCGCGGCCGCGCACGCGGCTCGGCCCGCGCCTGATCGGCGTCGCCAGCGCCTGCATCGACGTATCGGACGGCCTTGCCGCCGACGTCGGCCACATCGCCGAAACCTCGCACCTGGCGGCGGAGGTCCGAATCCAGGACCTGCCGCTGTCGGATGCCGCGCGGGTGGCCCTCGACGGCGACCCGCGCCTTCTGTCGACCCTCGTCACCGGCGGCGACGACTACGAACTGGCCTTCACCGCGCCGCCCGGCGCCGCCGACGCGGTCCGGACCGCCGCGCGGGCCGCAGGGGTTCCGGTCACCCGCATCGGGGTCATGACCGAAGGGGACGGCGTCCGGGCGATCGGGCCGGGCGGCGCGCCGCTCGACCTGGGGACAGGGGGCTTTCGGCACTTCTGACCGCGCCGACGACGGATCGCCCGCACCTGGGATCGACCGCATTGCGCGGCGGCCCGCCACCTGCATAATGGCGGCCGTGACATCGTTCGCGACAACAGGAACGGCTGACGGCCAGCTCCCATGAAAAAGATCTTCATCGGTTTCATTGTCCTGATCTGCATCCTGGGGGGTGCGGTGGGCGTCATGAAATGGATGGAACTCGGCCCGTTCGCCGACCCGCACGCCGCCGAGCAGAAACCGAAGAAGCCGACCAAGGGCGAGGCCAAGTTCGTCGAGATGACGCCGCTCCTGGTCAATGTGTTCGGCAATGACAAGGTGCTTGGGAATTTCCAGTTCGAACTGAAGCTGGAAGTCTGGAACGACGCGGACTTCGCCCAGGTCCGCAAGATGACGCCGATTCTCAAGGATGCCTTCTTCAAGGACCTGCATACGTTCATCCCGCGCATGCTGAAGGAACAGGACCAGTTGAACCTGGCCGTGCTGCAGCAGCGCCTTCTGATGCGCTCGGACATCGTGCTCGGCAAGGGCGTGGTGCAGAGCGTGCTCATCCAGTCCGTCGTCGACACACCGCAGAAATAGCCGTCCGGCGCGTTTTCCCGCCGCCGGCCGCCATGCCGTCCGACAGCGCCGGCACCCGGGATCGGCGGTTGCTTTATGGAATCTCTTTGCGTATGTTCCCGGCGGCTTTCCGGTCGGAATCGCACGTCCGGACGTCGGCCGACGAAGGATCATCGGCGCCGCTGACGAGGGGTAGGGGAGTGTTTGTCCCGGCGGCGCTTTTCACATGCATGAAGGATAAACGAGAATGTCGCTTTACACCTTGGTCATCGCCTGCGGTGTCCTGGCGCTGTTGTACGGCGCCTATGCCATCCGCTCCGTGCTGTCGGCGCCCGCCGGCAACGCGCGGATGCAGGAAATCGCCGCCGCCATTCAGGAGGGCGCTGCCGCCTACCTGAACCGCCAGTACACCACCGTCGCCGTCGTCGGCGCGGTCATCGGCATCCTGCTGGGCCTGAAATTGGGCATGACCGTGGCCATCGGCTACTTCATCGGCGCCATCCTGTCCGGTTTGGCGGGCTATATCGGCATGAACGTCTCGGTCCGCGCCAACGTGCGCACCGCCGAAGCGGCCCAGGCACAAGGCCTCGCGGGCGGCCTCGACGTCGCCTTCAAATCGGGCGCGGTCACCGGCATGCTGGTGGTCGGCCTGGCGCTCCTCGGTGTCGCCGGATACTACATCATCCTGCGCGGCATGATCGATCCGAACACGGCCGCCGGGATGCGCCATATCCTGGAAGCCCTGGTCGCCCTCGGCTTCGGCGCCTCGCTGATCTCCATCTTCGCGCGTCTCGGCGGCGGCATCTTCACCAAGGGTGCGGACGTCGGCTCCGACCTGGTCGGCAAGATCGAGGCCGGCATTCCCGAAGACGATCCCCGCAACGCCGGCGTCATCGCCGACAACGTGGGCGACAACGTGGGCGACTGCGCCGGCATGGCCGCCGACCTGTTCGAGACCTACGCCGTGACCATGGTCGCGACCATGCTGCTGGCCGCCATCTTCTTCACCGGCGCGGCCCAGGAACAGATGATGCTGTTCCCGCTGCTCATCGGCGCCGTGTGCATCATCGCCTCGGTGGTCGCCACCTGGTTCGTCAAGCTCGGCGCCAGTCAGAGCATCATGGGCGCCTTGTACAAGGGCTTCGTCGCCTCGGCGGTGATCTCGGCCGTGCTGATCGGCGGCATCATCTCCATGTTCATCGGCTGGGAAACCTCGTTCCAGATGGGCGCCAAGGCCGTGACCGGCACCCAGCTGTTCATCGCGGCGCTCACCGGGCTCGGCGTCACCGGGCTGATCGTGTGGATCACCGAATACTACACCGGCACCGAATACCGCCCGGTGAAGAGCGTCGCCGCGGCCTCGGAAACCGGCCATGCGACCAACGTGATCCAGGGTCTGGCCGTTTCCATGGAAGCGACCGCCCTGCCGGTGGTCGTGATCTGCGCCGGCATCATCATCGCCTTCCTCAACGCCGGCCTGTTCGGCATCGCCATCGCCGCGACCACCATGCTGGCGCTGGCCGGCATGGTGGTGGCGTTGGACGCCTTCGGCCCGGTTACCGACAACGCGGGCGGCATCGCCGAAATGGCCAATCTGCCGGAAGACGTGCGCAAGACCACGGACGCCCTCGACGCCGTCGGCAACACGACCAAGGCGGTGACCAAGGGCTACGCCATCGGCTCCGCCGGCCTGGCCGCCCTGGTGCTGTTCGCCGCCTATACGGAGGACCTCAAGCACTACTTCCCGGACGTCAAGGTGACCTTCACCCTGCAGGACCCCTATGTGGTCATCGGCCTGTTCATCGGCGGCCTGCTGCCCTACCTGTTCGGGTCCATGGGCATGATGGCCGTCGGCCGCGCCGGCGGTGCGGTGGTCGTCGAGGTCCGCCGCCAGTTCCGCGAGATCGCGGGCATCATGGAAGGCACCGCCAAGCCGGAATACGGCAAGTGCGTCGATATCCTGACCAAGGCCGCGATCAAGGAAATGATCGTGCCGTCCATGCTGCCGGTGCTGGCGCCGGTGGCCATGTATTTCGTGGTCTATGCCGTGGGCGGTCAGTCGGCCGCCTTCTCGGCGCTCGGCGCCATGCTGCTGGGCACCATCGTCACCGGCCTGTTCGTGGCCCTGTCGATGACCTCGGGCGGCGGCGCCTGGGACAACGCCAAGAAGTACATCGAGGACGGCCACCACGGCGGCAAAGGCTCGGACGCCCACCATGCCGCGGTGACCGGCGACACGGTCGGCGATCCCTACAAGGACACCGCCGGGCCCGCCGTCAACCCGATGATCAAGATCATCAACATCGTGGCGATCCTGCTGCTGGCGATCCTCGCCTAGAGCGGTTCACATTTTATCTGAATCGAACCTGGATTCCCTTTGAGGGCGATTTGTGATTCAAGATGGATGCTGGATAAGGAGGCCAGCAT
>PFFW01000075.1 GCA_002781745.1 Rhodospirillales bacterium CG15_BIG_FIL_POST_REV_8_21_14_020_66_15 | reverse complement strand
TGGCGGGGCCGAGCGGAGCAAGCGCGGCGAGGCCGAGCGCCAGCGCCAGGCCCGCCGACCACGCGGGCGGACGCCCGGCGTCCCTCGCCAGCCCGTCCGCCCGCGCCGGCGTCAGGGCCGCCATCGTCGGCACCAAGACGGCGCGCGACAGGGCCCCGGCGGCGACGAGGACCAGGGCCGCGACCCCGGGCCCGGCAAGCGAGGCGAGCGCCGTCGCCTTGAGGCCCGTCGCGAACACCAGGGCCAGCACGCCGAAGGCGCCGGTGCGGGAATCGCGCATGATCTCCAACCTCCGCGCCCGGTCCGGCGCGCCCAGGCCGTCGGCAACGTCGGCGAGGCCGTCCTCGTGCAGGGCGCCGGTCAGCACGGCCATGGCCGCGAAGGCCAGGAGCGCCGACCCCAGCGGATGCAGGCCCGAGCCCGTGGTCGCCAGGATCACCCCGGCGCCGGCGCCGCCGACGACGAGCCCCGCCAGCGGAAAGGCCCAGCCCGCGCGGCCGATCGCCCCCGGTCCCGCGTCGTGGCGCGCAGGCACGGGCAGGCGCGTCAGAAACGCGAGGGCCAGCAGGGCGTCGTCCCAGGGGCGCGGGCCCTTGGCCGGCGGCGCGTCGTCGTGGTGGGGATCGTCGGTCGCCAAAGGGGGCTCCTCGGGTCGTTTGCGGCCGCTCCGGCGCGGCGGGAATTTCCCGCCCCTTGGGGCCGCCGATTGCGTTATATGTGACCGACCCCGATAAAGGAAACAAGTCCCCATGCCCGCCGACGATCACCCCGCCGACCCCGCCCCGCCCCCCGCCGCCCTGCTGGACGGCCTGGCGCCGCCGGATGCCGCCGCCGTGGCGGCCGTGCGCGCGCGCGAGGGGCGGCTGACCAAACCCCCGGGATCCCTGGGGCGGCTGGAGGAGATCACGGAATGGCTGGCCGGCTGGCAAGGCCGCGCCCGGCCCCGGGCGGACAACGTCCGCGCCCTGGTGTTCGCCGGCAACCACGGCGTCGCGGCCCGGGGCGTGTCCGCCTTTCCGGCCGAGGTCACGGCGCAGATGGTCGCCAACTTCCAGGCCGGGGGCGCCGCCGTGAACCAGCTGTGCGGCACCTTCGGCGTCGACCTCTCGGTCATTCCCCTCGACCTGGATAATCCGACCGCCGACTTCACCGAAGGCCCGGCCATGACCGGGCCGGAGTTCGAGGCCGCGTTCCGCGCCGGCGCCGACGCCGTGAAGGACGGCGCGGATCTTCTCTGCGTCGGCGAGATGGGCATCGCCAACACCACAGCCGCCGCCGCCCTGTGCCTGGCCCTGTACGGGGGCGGCGGCGCCGACTGGGCCGGGCCGGGCACGGGCCTGCAAGCGGACGGCGTGTCGGCCAAAGCCCGGATCGTCGAGCAGGCCGTCGCGGCCAATGCAGTGGGGCCCGCGGACGGGCTCGGCGTGCTGCGCGCCCTGGGCGGGCGCGAGATCGCCGCCATGGCGGGCGCCGTGGCGCAAGCGCGGCGCCTTGGCGTGCCCGTGCTTCTGGATGGATTCGTCGCGACGGCGGCGGCGGCCTGCCTGCGCGCCGTCCGGCCGGACGCCCTCGACCACTGCCGCGCGGCCCACCTGTCGGCGGAACCGGGACACGCGCGGCTGCTGGAGCGCCTCGGCATGGCGCCGCTGCTGCACCTCGGCATGCGCCTGGGCGAGGCGTCGGGGGCGGTGCTGGCGGTGGGGCTGGTGCGCGCGGCCGTGGCCTGCCACGCGGGCATGGCGACCTTCGACAGCGCCGGGGTCAGCGGCAAGGCCGCCGGTTAGGCGGCGATCACTCGGCCATTTCCTCGTCCTCGCCGGGCGACGTGCCGCGCTGGATGCGGTGCTTCAGCTTCAGCAGGTCGCGGCGCCGGCCGTCCTCGGCGATCAGGCCCTCGATGAAGCGGCCCTGGAACCGGTCGATGCCGACGGAGCGCCCGAATTCCACGGATTCGCGGGTGTCGCAGCGGCACATGATCATCCTGCCGCCGCCGCCCGAGGCGGCGATCTCGCGAAGCCGCTCCTTGACCTCGTCGCCGGCGTCGGCCAGGGCCGGGGTCCAGATCAGCTTGGCCAGGTCGCAGCCCAGCTTTTCCCGGTCGACCAGGAACATGGTCTGCATGGTCAGGCCGTCGAGCAAGACCCGGTAGCCCCGTTCCTGCACGTATTCGCGGGCGATCAGGAAGGCCGGCAGGTCGGAGAAGATGTCTTCCTTCTGCAATTCGATGACCATGGCGCCCCGGCGTGAGGCCGAGACGTTGTCGTCGAACACCTGGAATTCGTCCGACAGCAGGGTTTTCACGTTGGCGTTGATGGATATCTCGCCGGTGATGGTGATGGCGTCGGTCTTCGACAGCATGGACAGCATGCGCTTATCCAGCGTTTCCGTCAGGTGGTAGAACAGCCAGCGGTTGGAGGTCAGGTTGACCCCCGGCATCAGGGTTTCGCGCAGGTCGTTGATGGAGATGAACAGCTCCGAGAATTCCTGGTCCGGAACCAGCTTGGAATCGACCCGGCAGACGAACTGGCGGCGCACATAGTTGGACAGGTCGGCGCGGCCGAGGGCGTCCTCGACCCGGGCCAGCACATCGGGGGTCAGGGGCTCGCCCTGCTCCTGCTTGGCGCGCAGTGACGACCGCGCGTCCATGCGCGAGCGCACCTTGGTCAGGCGCTCCTCTTCCTCCTCGGCCAGTTCGCGAGCCAGACGCAGGATGTCGTCGTACTGGTCGGCGGCGTCGTACCAGGTGGCGAAGGGCTTTTCGTGGGTCGACGCCTCGGCGATCAGGGGGTCGTCCGAGAACAGGAAGCGCACCTTCTGGACCACGGTCTCGACCTGGGGCCGTGCCTGGGACTTGAAGGCGAAGATCAGGTCGGCGCTGCGCAGCGCGAACAACTGGCCCGCCAGGGCGCTGATCAGGGGATCGAAACTGGAGGTCGCGGCGCGGATGTGCTGTTCGCGCCGGTTGAAGGGACGCAGTTGCGACAGATGGACATGCACCACCTGGCGGTCGCCGCGGTGCTTTTCCAGGCGGCGCACGTAGTCGAGCAGCAGCTTTTCCTGGCTGGGTAGGGTCTTTTGCATTTCGGGCGCCGTCGCCATGGGTCCCCGGTATCCCTTTCCGCTCGTCCTGTTTCGTCCCGTGGGGGCCGCGCGCCTCAGCGCGCCGCCGCCCGATCCTTCTTCATGCGGGCGCGCCGGCCCTGGGCGCGCACGGCGTCGATCAGCCTGTCCATGAGGAATCCCTGGAACCGGGTGATGCCCAGGTTGAGGCCCCACTGGATCGCGAATTCGGAATCGACCCGCGACAGGATAATCGATTCCTTGCCGGCGTCGCGAATGATGCGGCGCAGGCCCGCGACCTTGCTGTCGTCCGATTCCTCGTTCTCGAATTCCTTGCCCCAGCCGATCTTGATGAAGTCGGCCTGCAGCACCGCCGGGTCGAAGAACTGCATGGAGACCGGCGAGATGCCGTCGACCAGCACGCGATACCCGTTCTGCTGCAACATGTTGCGGGCAATGGTGAAGGCATCCACGTCCGAGAAGATGTCGATCACCTGCATCTCGATGACGACGTTCTCCTCGTGCCCCGAGACGGCGCGGTGGAAGTTCTGGAAGTCGCGCGACAGCACGGTGCCGATGTTCAGGTTGAGGCTGATCGGCTCGTTCATCTTCTCGAAGTTGCGGCCGGCCAGGTTGGCCAGGATCACCCGATCGAGGGCTTCCGTCAGGTACTGGAACAGCCAGATCGACGAGAACAGGTTGACCCCGGGCGCGATGCGTTTCTTCAGTTCGCCGATGGATATGAAGTACTCGCGGAACAGCACGCCCTCGGGCCCGTTGGCGCCGATGTGCAGGCACAGCTGTTCGCGGATCAGGTCGTCGATCGGCACGCGCGGCAGGACCTGGGCGAGCGCCGTCAGGTGCTGCGCCGTCAAGGGCTGGCCCACGGATTTCTGCTGCGCCGCCTGTTCGGCGGCCTCGCGCTTGGCGACCTCCTCGGCCTCCAGCGCGAGATGGCCGACGACGCGCACGAAGGCGCGGAAGTCCTCCTGCTCCGACAGGTCGTACCAGGTCGACAGCCGGTCCTCGGCCAGCCCCGTCTCGTCGACGTGGGTCAGCGGGTCCTCGGAGAACAGGGCGCGCACCTTCTCCACGGGAATCTCGACCTCGTTCACGGGCACGTTGCGGCACAACAGGACCAGGTCCGCGTTCTTCATCTGGAACAGGGTCGCCTCGTGCTGGTTGATCAGCACGTCGAAATTGCGCGCGGCAAGGCGGACGAAATGGGGCTTGCGGTTGGAGCTTTTCAGGTCCGACAGATGCAGCTGCACGGCGTAATAGCCGGCCCCGCCCGCCTCCATGCGGTTGAGGCGGTCCAGCAGAAGCTTTTCCTCAAGGGTCTCCGGTGACGGAATCTCGGCCATGGTTCTCCCGTGCGGCCCCGGGCCCCGGCACCCGCCGGAACCCGATCTCGACTGCCCCGGCGACGGGCCTTGCCCAGACCCCGCCGTTCCTGCCGCAACCGGCAGGTTCCGGCCATGCTAAGGTGAAATCGTTAAAAAAGTCATTTCATTTCCGGCGCTTGGAATGTCCGGCGCGGGACCGGGCGGGTTCGGCGCGGGGCGCCCGGGAGGCGCCGGTTCACGCGGCTTGACCTCGGCCCCGCTTGAGGGCCATAAGCGACGGTTTCTTAACTGTTGGCGGGCTATAAAAATCGCGGATTTGGCGGTTTTCCAGGCCCCGAACGCGGCAAAAACCAGAACGGGTGACCCATTCATGGCCCTACGCAAGACCATCCTCGTGACCGGCGGGGCGGGGTTTATCGGCTCGCATCTTTGCGCCCGCCTGCTCGAGACGGGCGCCGGCGTGATCTGCGCCGACAACTTCTACACCGGCTCCAAGGACAACATCATCGGCCTGCTGGACCATCCGCACTTCGAGGTCATGCGCCACGACGTGACCTTCCCGCTCTACGTCGAGGTCGACGAGATCTACAACCTGGCCTGCCCGGCCTCGCCCGTGCACTACCAGTACGACCCCGTGCAGACGACCAAGACCAGCGTGCACGGCGCGATCAACATGCTGGGCCTCGCCAAGCGCACCCACGCCAAGATCCTGCAGGCCTCGACCAGCGAGGTCTACGGCGACCCGGAAGTCCATCCGCAGACCGAGGACTATCGCGGCCGCGTCAACCCGATCGGGCCGCGCGGCTGCTATGACGAGGGCAAGCGCTGCGCCGAAACCCTGTTCTTCGACTACTACCGCCAGCACGACCTGAACATCCGGGTCGCGCGCATCTTCAACACCTACGGCCCCAACATGCATCCGGCCGACGGGCGCGTGGTGTCCAATTTCATCGTCCAGGCGCTGAACGGCGAGGACCTGACCGTCTACGGCGACGGCGGGCAGACGCGGTCGTTCTGCTATGTCGACGACCTGGTCGACGGGCTGATGCGGCTGATGAGCGCGCCCGACGACGTGCCCGGCCCCATCAACCTGGGCAACCCCGGCGAGTTCACGATCCTGGAACTGGCCGAGATGGTGATCGAGATGACCGGCGCCAGGTCGAGGATCGTCAAGCGGCCGCTGCCCCAGGACGATCCCATGCAGCGCTGCCCCGACATCACGCAGGCCAGGGAGAAACTGGGATGGGAGCCGACCATCCCGCTGCGTCAGGGGCTGGACAAGACCATCGCCTATTTCAAGGGGATCCTGTAGCCGTCGGCGCGGGAATAACAGGCTTTTGCCATGGACTTACAGGCCTTTTTTGAAAGCGAAATGGAGGAGCACGCGGCCGTCGCCCGGGCGACCCGCGCGGGCCTGCGCGCGCCTTTCCAGGCGCTTGTAGAAGTGTCCGCCAAGTCCTTGAAACAGGGCGGAAAACTTCTGTTCTTCGGCAACGGCGGCAGCGCCGCCGACTGCCAGCACCTGGCGACCGAACTGACGGTCCGCTACAAGACCGACCGCGCGCCCATCGCCGCCATCGCGCTGACCACGGACAGCTCGGCCCTGACGGCGGGCGGCAACGACCTGGGGTTCGAGCAGATCTTCGCGCGGCAGGTCCGCGCCCTGGGCCGGCCCGGCGACGTGGCGATCGGGATTTCCACCTCGGGCGAAAGCCCCAACGTGCTGCAGGCCCTGCGGGCGGCGGCGGAATGCGGCCTGGTGGCGGCCGGCCTTGCGGGCAAGGGCGGCGGCGCCATGGCCGGCCTGGCCGATCCGCTGCTGGTGGTGCCGTCGGACGTCACCGCGCGCATCCAGGAAATGCACATCACGTTGGGCCAGATGCTTTGCGGCGCGCTTGAGGTAGAATTGGGACTGGTGGCGGCGGACGGATGACATGACGGAACGCGCGAAGCTGATTTCCCTGGTCGAGGCGCTGACGGACGCCCGGGTGTTCTGCCTGGGCGACGTCATGCTGGACACCTTCGTCTACGGCCAGGTCGAGCGCATCTCGCCCGAGGCCCCCATCCCCGTGCTGCGCGTGACCGACGAGGCGCGCATGCTGGGCGGCGCCGGCAACGTGGTGCGCAACCTGGCCGCCCTGGGCGCCGGGACCCGGTTCCTGTCGGTCGTCGGCGACGACGCCGCGGGCGGGGAGGTGCGCGCCCTGCTGGCCAGGGAGCCCGGCGTCGACAGCGAACTGCACACGGACCCCGGACGCCGGACCACCATCAAGACGCGCTTCATCGCCGGCACGCAGCAGATGCTGCGCGCCGACCATGAGTCGGGTCAGGCCGCCGGCGCGGAAGTTCAGGAGCGGATCGCCGCCGCCGCCGAGGCCGCCGTGCAGGGACACAAGGTGGTCGTGCTGTCCGACTACGGCAAGGGCGTGCTGGCCGACGCCACCCTGGCCCGCGTCATCGCCGCCGCCGCCGCCGCGGGCGCCACGGTCGTCGTCGATCCCAAGGGCCGCGACTACGGCCGCTACCGGGGGGCCGGCATCCTGACCCCGAACCTGAAGGAGCTTGCCGCCGCCACGGGACGCGCCGTCGCCACCGAGGACGAGATCGTCGCCGCCGCGCGCGGCCTGATCGACGGCCTGGGCCTGACCGCGGTCCTGGTCACCCGCTCGCGCGACGGCATGACCCTGGTCCCCGCCGAGGGTCCGGTCGCCCATCTGGAGGCCGAGGCGCGCGAGGTGTTCGACGTGTCCGGCGCCGGCGACACGGTGGTCGCGACCCTGGCCGCCTGCCTGGCGGCGGGAGCGGAACTGCACCGCGCGGCGGCGCTCGCCAACCTGGCCGCCGGGATCGTGGTCGCCAAGGTCGGCACCGCCGTGGCCTACGCGGGCGACCTGATCGCCCAACTGCACCACCAGGATCTGAGCGAGGCCGAGGCCAAGGTGCTGACCCTGGAACAGGTCCTCGACCGCGCCGCCGGGTGGCGCCGGCGGGGGCTCAGGATCGGCTTCACCAACGGCTGTTTCGACCTTCTGCATCCGGGCCATGTGTCGCTGTTGCGCCAGGCGCGCGCCCAGTGCGACCGCCTGGTCGTCGGCCTCAACTCCGACGTCTCGGTCAAGCGGCTGAAGGGCGAGGACCGCCCCGTGCAGGGCGAGGCCGCGCGGGCGGCCGTGCTCGCCTGCCTGACCGGGGTCGACGCCGTCGTGCTGTTCGCCGAGGACACGCCGCTCAAGCTGATCGAGGCGCTGACCCCCGACGTCCTGGTCAAGGGCGCCGACTACCGCATCGACCAGGTGGTCGGGCGCGAGGCCGTGGAGGCCGCGGGCGGGCGGGTGCACCTGGCGGACCTGGAACCCGGGCACAGCACCACGGCGACCATCAAACGCCTGGCCGGCCAGGGCTGACGGCCGGACCGCCGGACGGGGATCAGTCTCCGGCGCGGTTCTCGCCCACGGGCTCGGTCGTTCCGCTATCGGAACCGACCAGGTTCTTCAACCGGCTCCAGAACGATCCCGATCCGGGTCGGCCGTCGTCGCCGACGTCGTCGAACGCGACGACGGGCAGGCCCTGGTGCGCGGCAGCCATGAACCCGGCCCAGGTGCGGGCCGGCAGGCCGCCGCCGGTGACCCGCTTCATGGGCGCGCCGTCGTCGTTGCCGAACCACACTCCGGCGACGAGCTGCGGCGTGAAGCCGACGAACCAGGCGTCGCGGTAGTCCTGGCTGGTGCCCGTCTTCGCCGCGGCGGGGCGGCCGAAGGCGGCGTGCTTGCCGGTGCCGCCGTCGATCACCTTGGTCATCATTTCGGTCAGGGTGCGCGCGGCGCGGGCCGGCACGGCGCGCCCGGGGCCCGAGCCCCGGCGCTTGTAGAGCACCAGGCCGCCGGGTCCCGCGATTTCCGTGATGGCATAGGGCCACACGCCCATGCCGCTGCGCGCCAGCACCGCATAGGCGGCGGTCAGCTCCAGCAGGTTGACCTCGCCCGTGCCGAGCGCCAGGCCGGCGTCCCGCGGCAGGTCCGATGAGATGCCCAGCGCCCGCGCGGTGTCGATGATGCGCGCGGGGCCGACCTTCTGGGCAAGCTGCACCGCGACCGTGTTCACCGAGTTGGCCAGGGCCTGCTCCAGGGTCATGCGGCCCTCGTACTTGCCCGAGAAGTTGGCGGGCTGCCAGCCGCTTAAACTGACCGGGTGGTCGACGACGGGGGTCTCGGGCGTCATGCCGGCCTCCAGCGCCGCCAGGTAGACCACGGGCTTGAAGGCGGAGCCCGGCTGGCGCTGGGCCTGAACGGCGCGGTTGAACTGGCTGTCCCCGTAGTCGCGCCCGCCCACCATGGCGCGCACGGCGCCCTCGGGCGTGAGCGCCACCAGGGCCCCCTCGCCCGCCTTCACGGCCGCCCGGTCGGCCGCCAGAAAGGCGCGGGCCATGGCCGTTTCCGCCTGGCGCTGCAGGCCGATATCCAGGGTCGTCCTGACCACCAGGTCGCGGCCGCCGGCCGTGACGTAGTCGTTGATGGCGTCCAGCACCCAGTCGACGAAGTGACGCGCGTTGCCCGTCGGCGCGGCGACGACGGCGACCTGGATGCCCCGGGCCGCCTCGGCCGCCTTGCGATCGCTCAGGTAGCCGGCCGCCACCATGTTGGCGAGCACGGTGCGGGCGCGGGCATGGGCGCGCTCCGGCGAGGCCACGGGGTTGTAACGCGACGGCGCCTTGAGCAGGCCCGCGACGACCGCGGCCTCGTAAAGGTTGAGGCGCCGCGCGGATTTCCGGAAGAAGCGCTGCGCCGCCGCGTCGACGCCGTAGGTGCCGGCCCCCAGGTAGACCCGATTGAGGTAGACCTCGAGGATCTGGTCCTTGGTGAATTCGACCTCGAGCCACAGGGCCGCCACCATTTCCTGCAGCTTGCGGACATAGGTGCGGGCCGGCGTGAGGAACAGGTTCTTGGCGAGCTGCTGGGTGATGGTCGAGCCGCCCTCGACGATGCGTCCGGCGCGGATGTTGCGGTACATGGCCCGGGCGAGACCGATGGGATCGATTCCGAAATGACTGTAGAAGCGGCGGTCCTCGGTCGCCAGCACGGCCTGGATCAGGTGCGGCGGCAGGTCCTTGAGGGCCGCCGTCTCGCCGACCAGGTCGCCGGCGCGAAAGATCTCGGCGCCGTCCGCGGCGAGCAGCGTCACCGTCGGCCGGCGTTCCGTCTTCAACGCCTCGTCCAGGTCCGGCAGGCCGACGGAAATCCACACGCCCCCCGCCAGGACGGCGACCACCGCCCAGACGGCGGCGGCGGCGGTCCACTTCAGGGCGCCCCGCAGCACGCTCCGCCGACGGCCGGGAGCGGCGCTGCCGGAGGACTTCCTGGGACGCTGGCTGGGACGCTGGGGTCGGGCCATGGGGGCGTTATGCGGGGGATTGGTATTTCGTTAGCGCAAAATAGGCCGAGGACTCATCGGGTTCACGGCAATCCAGGATCGTGTGCAGGGTGATCGGATCGATGATAGCGCCCTTCAGGTTGGCGCGCCACATGTCGACGCCGTTGAGCGACGCCCCGGTGAAATTGGCGCCGCGCAGGTCGGTGTCGGTCATGTCCGTGAAGTCGAGCAGCGCGTTGGTGAAGTTGACCCCGACCATGACCGAGGACACCAGCGAGCATCCGCGCAGGTCAGACCCCGACAGGTCCGATCCCGTCAGGTCGCATTCGCGGATGTTGGCGTTGGCCAGGGCGGCGCCGCGCAGGTCCATGTCGCGCATGTTGAGGCGCAGGAGTTCGCCCCGCTTGCCCGTATCGCCGCCGCCGCGCAGCCATGCCTCGTGGGCCTCGATGATGCCGGCGACCGACCTGTCCGCATCCGCCATGGAAGCACCCCCCGATGAAACCGCTCCGGTGTCCGCCCGCCCTTCCGGTCGGGGGCTACCCCGTCGTTCGGGCGATCATAGGCGGAACGCCGGGCCGGAGTAAACCGCGCCGGACGGCCTAGATGTCCAGGTTGGCGACCTTCAGGGCGTTGTCCTGGATGAACTCGCGGCGCGGCTCGACCAGGTCGCCCATCAGGGTCGAGAACACCTCTTCGGCCTCGTCCACGTGGTTGATGCGGACCTGCAGGAGCGAGCGCGCGTTGGGGTCCAGGGTGGTTTCCCAGAGCTGGCCCGGGTTCATCTCACCCAGGCCCTTGTAGCGCTGCACGCCGATGCCCTTCTTGCCGGCGTCCATGACCACGTCGACCAGGGACACGGGGCCGGTGATCACGTGCTCCTTGTCCTTGATGACCAGGACGCCGTGCCGCGCGTAGCGCGCCTGCAGGGCCGGCGCCAAACCGTCGAGCCGCCGCGCCTCGGACGAGCGGATGACCTGGCCGTCGATGACATGGCGCTCGGACACGCCGCGCAACATGCGGCTGACCGAAAAGCCGCCGTCCTCGAGCGCCTCGCCGGTCCAGCCGCGTTCGGCCTCGGGCACCAGGGCATCCAGGCGCTTGGCGATGTATTCCGCGGTCGCCTGGGCGCGTTCGCGATCCGACAGGATGGCGGGGTTGAAGGCGCCCAGGATCGCAGCCTGTTCGACCAGGGCCATCGGCACGTGCGACGACAGGCGGCCGATCATGGACTTGACGTCGCGTGCCTCGCGCACCACGGCGTGCAGGTCCTGGCCGGCGCTGTCGGCGCCGTCATGGGGACGGAACACCGCGCCCTCGTCTATGGCGGTGGCGAACAGGTATTCCTCCATGGCCGCGTCGTCCTTGAGGTAGACCTCGGAGCTGCCGCGCTTGGCGCGATAGAGCGGCGGCTGCGCGATGTAGAGGTAGCCGCGCTCCACCAGTTCAGGCATCTGGCGGAAGAAGAAGGTCAGCAGCAGGGTGCGGATATGGCTGCCGTCCACGTCGGCGTCCGTCATGATGATGATCTTGTGGTAGCGGCACTTGTCGATGTCGAAGTCCTCGCGCCCGATGCCGGTGCCGAGCGCGGCGATCAGCGTGCCGATTTCCGCCGACGACAGCATCTTGTCGAAGCGCGCGCGCTCGACGTTGAGGATCTTGCCGCGCAACGGCAGGATCGCCTGGTTGGCGCGGTGGCGCGCCTGCTTGGCGGAGCCGCCGGCGCTGTCGCCCTCGACGATGAACAGTTCGGACAGGGCCGGGTCGCGTTCCGAACAGTCGGCAAGCTTGCCGGGCAGGGACGAGATGTCGAGCGCCCCCTTGCGCCGGGTCAGCTCGCGCGCCTTGCGCGCCGCCTCGCGCGCCGCCGCGGCCTCGACGATCTTGCCGATGACGTTGCGGGCCTCGCTCGGGTGTTCCTCGAACCAGCGGTCCAGGCCCTCGCCGATCAGGCTCTCGACCACGGGACGGACCTCCGACGACACCAGCTTCTCCTTGGTCTGCGACGAGAACTTGGGATCCGGCACCTTGACGGACAGCACGCAGGTCAGGCCTTCGCGCGCGTCGTCGCCGGTGATCGCCACCTTGGCCTTCTTGGCGATGCCCGAGGAATTGGCGTAGTTGTTGATCATGCGCGTGAGCGCGCCGCGGAATCCGGCCAGATGCGTGCCGCCGTCCTTCTGCGGGATGTTGTTGGTGAAGCACAGCGTGGTCTCGTGGTAGCTGTCGTTCCACTGCATCGCCATTTCCACGGTGATGCCGTCCTTTTCGCCGATCGCGGAGATCGAGTCGGGCAGCAGGGAATTCTTGGAACGGTCAAGATATTTGACGAATTCCCTGAGCCCGCCGTCGTAGCGCAGTTCCCGGGTCTGCGGCTCGACCCCGCGCGCGTCCGTGAGCGTCAGGCCGACGCCGGAGTTGAGGAACGCCAGTTCGCGCAGCCGGTGCTCCAGCGTGTCGTAGTCGTAGTCCGTCTGGGTGAAGATGGCGCCGTCGGCCAGGAAGGTGACCTCGGTCCCCGACACGGGCTTGCCGTCCGCATCCAGGGGAGCGTCGCCGACGACCGCGAGGGGGGCTTCGACCTCGCCGTGCAGGAAACGCACGAAATGTTCCTTGCCGCCCCGCCAGATGCGCAGCTCCAGCCATTCCGAAAGGGCGTTGACGACGGACACGCCGACGCCGTGCAGGCCGCCCGACACCTTGTAGGAGTTCTGGTCGAACTTCCCGCCGGCATGAAGCTGGGTCATGATGACCTCGGCGGCGGAAATGCCCTCTTCCGTGTGGATGTCGACGGGAATGCCGCGGCCGTTATCGGACACGGTCACCGAGCCGTCGCCGTTGAGCGTCACCCGCACGGTGTCGCAGTAGCCGCCCAGGGCCTCGTCGATGGAATTGTCGACCACTTCGTAGACCATGTGGTGCAGGCCCGAACCGTCGTCCGTGTCGCCGATGTACATGCCCGGGCGCTTGCGCACGGCGTCAAGCCCGCGCAGCACCTTGATGCTGTCGGCCAGGTACTCGCCGCCGGGGCCGGCCTTGGGGGCGTCTTCGGGGGTCTGGTTGTCGTCGGTCATGGTCGGTCACGCTCTTCAAAAGGGGGCCGGCAATGGCGCGGCCCGTGCACAAAATTCATTCGTCGTCTCACGGGTCCTGGCGGCGGACCCGGGCCTCGGCGACATGGAAGAAGGCGGCCCGTCCGGCAAGCGGCGCGAACAGGTCCGGGTCGGTTCCCGTCATCCAGGCCTGCAGGCCGAGCGACCGGATCTCGTGGAACAGGGCCGCACGGCGGTCCGCGTCCAGGTGCGCCGCGACCTCGTCCAGCAGCAGGATGGGGGCGCGTCCCTGCTCGCGGGCCTGCAGGCGCGCCTGGGCCAGCACCAGCGAGATCAAGAGGGCCTTCTGCTCGCCCGTCGAGCAGTCCGCCGCCGGGCGGCCGCGGCTTTTGTATTCCACATGGAGGTCCGAGCGGTGCGGCCCGTGGGCCGTGCGCCCGCTGCCGCCGTCGCGCCCGCGCGCGGATTTCAGCACGTCCTTCAGCCGATCCTCGGCGTCCAGGGCCGAGCCCTGGGCAAGCCAGGCCTCGACCTCGCCCTCCACCGCCAGGTCGGCGGCCGGGAACAGGCCGTCGCCGGCGGCCTCGAGCTGTCCTGCGAGCCTGCCCGCCATGTCGAGGCGCGCCGCCGCGATGGCGACGCCCCGTTCGGCCATGGTGGCCTCCAGCGCCGACAGCCAGGCGTCGTCGAACGAGCCCCGCGCGGTCAACAGCCGCAGGCGGTCGCGCATGGCCTGTTCGTAGCCGCCGACGCGCCCCGCATGGGCCGGGTCGCGGCCGTAGACCAGGCGGTCGAGGAAGCGCCGCCGCGCCGAGGCGCCGTCGAGGAACAGGCGGTCCATCTGCGGCGTCAGCCACTGCAGCGATACGTATTCCGACAGCACGGCCTGGGCCCGCCGGGTTTCGCCGTCGACGCGCACCTGGCGCTTCTCGCCGTCGCCTTCCGTCCCCGCTCCCAGGCCCGTGCCCAGGTCCGTCTCGCCGTCGGGGCCGTCGACCGTGGCCGCCACGGCCCAGGGCCGGACCGGCGCGTCGCCGTCCGCCGCGTCGCCGGGATCGCGGCGGAAGTCGTCTATTTGCGCGCCCGGGTCACGCCGGGCGACCTCGGCCAGGCGCGCGCGCCGAAGGCCGCGGCCGGGAACCAGGAACGACAGGGCCTCCAGGATGTTGGTCTTGCCCGCCCCGTTGGGCCCGGCCAGCACCACCGGCCCGGCCGGCACGTCGAGCCGCAGCGCGGCGTAGCAGCGGAAGTCGGTCAGCGTGAGCCGGCGAACCGCGAGCGCGCCCGGTCCGAAACCGGGTTCCGGGAAGTCCGCGGGAGCGGCATATGAGGGTCGGGCGTACAGGTCCGTTACCTAATCCTGCCGGGACAGGGGTTAAACACGCATCGGCATGAGAACGAACAGCGCGCTGTCGTCGCCGGCCTCGCGCAGCACCGTCGGCGAGGCCGCGTCGGCCATGGCCAGCGACGCCGTGTCGCCCTCGATCTGACGGGTGATGTCGAGCAGGTATCCCGAATTGAACCCGATCTCCAGGCCGTCGCCGTTGTAGTCGACCTCGAGTTCCTCCTCGGCCAGCCCGTGCTCGGGGCTGGAGGCCGAGAGTTTCAGCACGCCGTTGCCGAGGGTCAGCTTCACGGCGCGCGACTTCTCGGAACTGATGGCCGACACGCGGTCCACGGCGTCGGCCAACAGCTTGCGGTCGACGTCGAGCATCTTGTCGTTGTCGCGCGGGATGACCCGCTCGTAGTCGGGGAAGGTGCCGTCGATCAGCTTGGACGTGATGACGATCTCGTCGACGGCGAAGCGCACCTTGGTTTCCGACAGGCCGACGAAGACCTCGCCCACGCTTTCGTCGATCAGCTTGCCCAGTTCGGTCACCACCTTGCGCGGCAGGATCACGCCGGGGATGCCGGCGGCGCCGTCCGGCAGCGGCACCTCGGCGCTGGCCAGCCGGTGACCGTCCGTGGCGACGGCGCGCAGCACCTTGGTGCCTTCGCGCTCGGCCACGTGCAGGTAGATGCCGTTCAGGTAGTAGCGCGTTTCCTCGGTCGAGATGGCGAACCGGGTGCGGTCGAGCAGCGTCTTGAGGTCGTGCACCGGCATCTGGAACTGATGCGGCAGTTCGCCCGCCCCGAGCACGGGGAAATCCTCGGTCGGCAGGCAGGAAAGCGCGAATCGGGAGCGTCCGGCCTTGAGCACGAGCTGTCCGCCGCCCTCCTTCTCCATCACCACCTGGGCGCCCTCGGGCAGCTTGCGCACGATGTCATAGAGGGTATGGGCGGGGGCGGTGGTGGCGCCCGGCTCGGACACGTCGGCGGCAACCGCCTCGACGATGTCCAGGTCCATGTCCGTGGCGTTCAGCGCCAGCTTGCCGTCGCCGGCCTCGATCTTCACGTTGGACAGGATGGGGATCGTATTGCGGCGCTCCACAACGCTTTGCACGTGCCCGAGGCACTTCAGCAAGGCGGCCCGCTCGATTGTCAGTTTCATATGTGCCGTCTATCGCCGTTCAAAAAATACATGCCGTCATGACGCTTCCGGCGGAGCGTTCCGGACCTCCGTCCGGCCCGCAAACGGGCCGGACCGGCGCTGCCGAAACCGGGGCTGGAACCCCCCGCCCCGGACGCCCAAAGGACGGCCCGGAGCCCCCACCGAGAGCAGCGTGAAGGCGCCCGGACGGGCGCCCTCAGACTATCGCGTCATTATAGCAGAAGGCCTTGGATTCCGAAGCCTTTTCCCCGAATTTCGGGGCCTTTCGGCGGCGCCCGGGCGGGGCCGCGCCGCGCCCGTCCGAAGGCTCAGCCCTCGAGCATGCGGCGCAGCAGCTCGACGTCCTCGTTGAAGCTGGAATCCTGCTCGCGCAGCTCCTCCACCTTCTTCACCGCATGCATCACCGTGGTGTGGTCGCGGCCGCCGAACTTGCGCCCGATCTCGGGCAGCGAGCGCGAGGTGAGCTGCTTGGAGAGGTACATGGCGACCTGACGGGGCCGCGCGACCGAGCGCGCGCGGCGGGCCGAATGCATGTCCGAGACGCGGATGTTGAAGTGCGTCGACACGCGCTTCTGGATCTCCTCGATGGTGACCCGGCGCTCCGACGCCTTCAACAGGTCGTGCAGGACGTCCTGGCTGGTTTCCAGCGTGATGTCGCGGCCGACCAGTTGATGGTGCGCGACGACGCGGTTCAGCGCCCCTTCCAGTTCGCGCACGTTGGACGTGATCTTGTGGGCCAGGAACTCCATGACCTTCAGCGGCACCTCGACGCCCATGTGCTCGCCCTTGGCCTGCAGGATGCCGAGGCGCAGTTCGTAGGTGGTGGCGTGGATGTCGGCCACCAGCCCGCAGTTGAGGCGCGAGATCAGGCGCTCCTCCATGCCCTCCAGGTCGTTGGGCGACTTGTCGGCGGATATGACGATCTGGCGGCCCTGATCGACCAGGGAGTTGAAGGTGTGGAAGAACTCCTCCTGCGTCGACTCCTTGCCCGAGATGAACTGCACGTCGTCGACCATCAGCACGTCGACGGAGCGGAACTGCTCCTTGAAGTCGACCGTGTTGTGCTCGCGCAGCGCGCGCACGAAGCGGTACATGAATTTTTCCGCCGACAGGTAGATGACGCTGCGGTCCGGGCGCGTCTTGCGCAGGTGCCAGGCGATGGCGTGCATCAGGTGGGTCTTGCCGAGCCCGACCCCGCCGTAGAGGAACAGCGGGTTGAAGGGCACCACGTCGGCCTCGGCCACGCGGCGCGCGGCGGCATAGGCGAACTCGTTGGGCTTGCCGACCACGAAGCGGTCGAAGGTATAGCGCGCGTCGAGGGGGGCGCCGATGTCGTCGTAATGGGTGCCGTTGCCGTTGCCGTTCACGGGGCCGCTCGACGCTTCGGCGTCCTTGCCCGCCCCGGCCGGCTTGATGTCGGGCCGGGCCGGCGCCCCGTGCTCCTGGTGGATCACCACGTCGATCCCGCCCTTGAGGCCGCGGCTGCCGAGAAGTTCCGACAGGCGGTCCTGGTAATGGGCCTGGATCCACTCGCGCATGAACCGGGTCGGCACGCCGGTGCGCACGGCGCCGCCGTCCAGTCCGATCAAACGCATGGGCTTGATCCAGCTTTGATAGGAGGCTTCGCCGATTTCGGCGCGCAGGGATTCACAAATTTCGGTCCAGGCTTCCTGCAATTCCTGATTGGGCTCTACTTCACGGCCATGCTGTTCCGTCATCTCGCCACCAACATTGGTCCCACCCTTTCAGGCGGTTCGCGTTTTTGTCATCGGGGGGACCGGCGGCCGCATGGCCTTGGCTCCCCCTCCCTGGTTGCCGGGAGGTGTTGAGAACCGGCGGAGGACAACCGCCGGCCGGTGTCGCCACGAGGCTGCCTGATCACATCCGCCGCCGTGTCCGGAACCCTTGTTCGGTCCCTTCACGCCGCCGCCTCTCTAGAGCCGCAAGAGACGGCGCCGCATCAACGGCAGATACGTCAGTCCCAGTCCGCGACACACCCCCCTTTAGCGTGGCTTTTTAGCCTTTTATTAAATAACGAATATTGAAGTTCTGATAATATGTATAAACAACCCTATCGAAAATTACTGAAACCACGCAGCAGCCTTGAGAAAAAAGGCCTGCCTGTCTTTCGAAGCTCCTTTCTCTTTTATTTGACCCGTGTCGGCCGGAATTGATCTTGATGCAGTCGCCGGTGACGCCCGCGCCCCGGTGACGATGAGATATTACGGAGGCGATCCGTCGATGGCAATGAGACGAATCGCGAACGCCCGGCAAATTTGTGAAATAATTGGCTTGACAAAAATCGGCCCGGGAGTCCCCTCGGCCCGTTCCGGAATGCCCCTGATACGAGCGGCCGGATCGCGTTCCGGCCATGAAAAAGGCCGCGCTCGGCGCGGCCTCAGACTGCTGACAAACCCCGTCGATTTT
>PFFW01000077.1 GCA_002781745.1 Rhodospirillales bacterium CG15_BIG_FIL_POST_REV_8_21_14_020_66_15 | reverse complement strand
GCCGCCGATGGCGGCCTGGATGGCGATCTTGAACAGCTGGCGCGGGATCAGGTCCTTCAGCTTCTCGCAGATCTGGCGGCCGCGCGATTCCGCATGGCTCTTGTGGACGATGAAGGCGAGCGCGTCGACCGGTTCGTTGTTGACCAGGATCGACACCTTCACCAGGTCGCCCTCGCGGTAGCCCTCCAGCTCGTAGTCGAAACTGGCGTAGCCGCGGCTGACGGACTTGAGGCGGTCGTAGAAATCGAACACCACCTCGTTGAGCGGCAGGCGGTAGACGGCGAGCGCCCGGTTGCCGACGTAGGTCAGGTTGACCTGCTCGCCGCGCCGCTCGGTGCAGAGCTGCAGCACGGCGCCCAGGTATTCGTCGGGCACCATGATGCTGGCCTTGATCCACGGCTCCTCCATGCTGTCGATGGCGACCGGATCGGGCATGTCGACGGGGTTGTGCAGTTCCTTCAGGGTGCCGTTGGTGAGGTGCACCTTGTAGACCACGCTGGGCGCCGTGGTGATGAGATCGAGGTCGAACTCGCGCTCCAGCCGCTCCTGCACGATCTCCAGGTGCAGCAGGCCGAGGAACCCGCAGCGGAAGCCGAAGCCGAGCGCGGCCGACGTTTCGGGCTCGTAATGGAAACTGGCGTCATTCAGGTGGAGCTTTTCCAGGGAATCGCGCAGGTCCTCGTAGTCGCCGGCGTCGGTCGGGAACAGGCCGCAGAACACCACGGGGATCGATGGCTTGAAGCCGGCCAAGGGCCTGTCCGCAGGGCGGCGGTCGTCGGTCACCGTGTCGCCGACGGAGGTATCGGCGACGCGCTTGATGGCGGCGGTGAAATAGCCGACCTCGCCCGGGCCCAGTTCGTCGACCTTGGTCGCCTTGGGCCGGAAGATGCCGACCTGTTCCACCTGGTAGGCGGCCTTGGAGGCCATCATGCGGATGCGCTGGCCGCGCCTGAGGGTGCCTTCCTTGACGCGCACCAGGATCATGACGCCCAGGTAGGGGTCGTACCAGCTGTCGATCAGCAGCGCCTGCAGGGGCGCCGCCGGATCGCCCTTGGGGGCCGGCAGGCGCGCCACGATGGCTTCCAGCACGGCGTCGATGTTGAGGCCCGTCTTGGCCGAGATCTCGACGGCGTCCGAGGTGTCGAGGCCGATCACCTCCTCGATCTGTTCCTTCACGCGCGCCGGCTCGGCGGCGGGCAGGTCGATCTTGTTGAGCACGGGAATGATCTCGTGGTTGACGTCCAGCGCCAGGTAGACGTTGGCGAGCGTCTGCGCCTCGACCCCCTGGGTCGCGTCGACCACCAGCAGCGAGCCCTCGCAGGCGGCGAGCGAGCGCGAGACCTCGTAGGTGAAGTCGACGTGGCCCGGCGTGTCGATCAGGTTGAGGACGTATTTCTCGCCGTTCGCGGCGGTGTAGTCGAGCCGCACGGTCTGCGCCTTGATGGTGATGCCGCGCTCGCGCTCGAGCTCCATGTTGTCGAGCACCTGTTCCGACATCTCGCGCTCGGTCAGCCCGCCCGTCACCTGAATCAGGCGGTCGGCCAGGGTCGACTTGCCGTGGTCGATATGGGCGATGATCGCGAAGTTGCGGATATGGCTGAGGTCGGTGGTCATGGCGGGCGTCATGTAGCATCGGCGGCACGCGGGAGCAAAGGGGAATCGCATTTACGCGGGCGCCCGCGCGGTTTACCGTCGGGACGTCGCGCCCGCCCGAGCCGCAAGCGGCCCCCGGGCAAACCCCAAGGACCCCGCCGCCCATGAACTGGACCCTCTACACCGCCTTCGTCGCCGCCACGGCGGTGCTGATCGTCATCCCCGGCCCCAGCGTGCTGCTGATCACCAGCCAGGCGACGCGCCACGGCGTCCGCGCCGGCCTGGCCGGCGTTGCCGGCACCAGCTTCGCCCAGGTCCAGCAGCTGGCGGTGACGGCGCTCGGCCTGACCACCTTCATGGCCGTCATGGCCGAGGGCTTCGAGCTGCTGCGCTGGCTGGGCGTCGCCTATCTGTTGTGGCTGGGCGTGAAGGCGTTCCTGGAGAAGCCGCGCGAGCCGGGCGCGGCGCCCGCCGCCCCCCGCGGCCTGCGCCGGATGTTCTGGCAGGGCTTCTTCGTGAGCTGGACCAATCCCAAGGTGCTGGCCTTCTACGCCGCCTTCTTCCCGCAGTTCATCGACCCCGCGCTGCCGGCCGGCCCGCAGCTGTGGGCCATGGGCCTGGCCTACATGGCGATCCAGATCACCCTCGATTCCGCCTACGCCCTGTTCGGCGCGCGCGTCCTCGGCGCCATCCGCTCGGCGCCGGCGCAGCGCTGGCGCAACCGCGTGACCGGCGGCCTGTTCATGGCCGCCGGCTTGGGCCTGGCCCTGGTGCGCAGGAACTGAGGCGGCCCTACTGACGGCGCAGCGGCACCACGTTGGACCCGGGCCTGCGCCGGGCGGCGGCGCGGGTCAGGCCGGCCAGATACTCGTCGCGGGAGAAATCGCGGCCGCAGACCATGCAGGTCACGGGCCCGAACGGGCTGCGGTCGGGATCGAAGCCGCCGGCCATGGCGTTCTGCGCCTCGCCGCACTGCGGGCAGGTCACGGGATAGAGGTCTCTGGCCATCGCCGAGATTCCCAATTCCAATCGGCCCAATTCAATCCAGCCCGGCGCAATCCGACACGCGCGATCCGTTAGGGCGCACAGGCGCGGGCGCCGCGAAACCCGCGGCCCCGCTTCTGTACGAAACCTCCATCCCGCCCCCGGCACACTGCCGGGAACGGCGCCGCCCGGCTGCCCAGATGTCGTCTGGCCAAGCGTTATCGGGACGGTATCAGGAGACTGTTATCCGACGGCCTTCAGGTTCGCCGCCGCTTCGCGGCCGTCTCGCCCAGGCACAAGTTCGTATTCCAGCTTCTGTCCTTCGGCGAGGGATTCCATCCCCGAATCCCGAACGGCCGAAATATGCACGAATGCGTCCTTACCGCCCTCGTCGGGGGTAATGAAGCCAAATCCCTTGGTCACATTGAACCACTTCACGGTTCCAGTAGGCATCTTTTATCAACTTCCTTTGTTGAGTGGAGTAACAGGCCCCCAGGATCTTTGCCTTCTTGAGGCCGCGCCATGTCCATGGCCGGCGCGCCCGGGGCCGGTTCGGCCCAACGAAAGATACCCCCCTTCGCCGCCCGATCTCCGGAACCCCCCAAAGCGATGCCGCAAATATCATCTTACGGCAACGCGGGAAACGCAACCGAAACCCGCAGATGCCGTAACGGCAACTCGCGCGGCAGGATTATCAGGATTTGGGCCGGGACCGGGGCGGTTACAAGTCCGGATCGGCCAGGCCCGCCTGGCGGCAGGCGGCGACCACCGTGTTGCGCAACAGGCAGCAGATGGTCATGGGGCCGACGCCGCCCGGCACCGGCGTGATGGCGCCGGCGACCGTCACCGCCGTCGCGAAATCCACGTCGCCGACGATGCGCGTCTTGCCGGGGCCTTTTTCCGGTGCCTCGATGCGGTTGATGCCGACGTCGATCACCGTGGCGCCGGGCTTGACCCAGTCACCGGGCACCAGGCGCGGGCGGCCGACGGCGGCGACCAGGATGTCGGCCTCGCGGCAGCGCTGGGCCAGGTCGGCGGTGCGCGAATGGGCGATCGTCACCGTGCAGCTTTCGCCCAGCAGCAGCGCCGCCATGGGCTTGCCGACGATGTTGGAACGGCCGAGCACCAGGGCGCGCCGCCCGCCCAGGTCGCCCAGCGTTTCCTTCAGCATCAACAGGCAGCCGTAGGGCGTGCAGGGCACCAGCGCCCGCGCGTCGCCCGACCACAGGCGGCCGACGTTGACGGGATGGAAGCCGTCGACGTCCTTGGCCGGATCGACGGCGGCGATCACCGCCCCCTCGTCGATATGGCCGGGCAGCGGCAGCTGCACCAGGATGCCGTGCACGGCGGGATCGCCGTTGAGGGTGTCGATGAGGGCGAGGAGGTGGGCCTCGGACGTGTCGGCCGGCAGGCGGTGCTCGATCGACTCCATGCCCGCCGCCACGGTCTGCTTGCCCTTGGCCTTCACGTAGACGTGGCTCGCCGGGTCGTCGCCGACCAGGACCACGGCCAGCGCCGGGGTCAGGCCGCGGCCGTCCTTGAGGCGCCGGACCTCGGCCGCCACCTTTTCGCGAAGCCGGTCCGCATGGACCTTGCCGTCGATGATCGCCGCATCCGTCATGTCGTCTTCAGCCCTTTCCTTCGGCACCAGTCGTCGAGCGCGCGCATTAACGCCGTCCCGTCGCCCCGGATCAAGAGCGTCTTGTTGCGCGCCGCCGTCCCCTGGACGATCGCCAGGTCCGATTTCGCAAGCCCCCATTCCTTGGCCAGGAGCCGCACCACGGCGGCATTGGCCTTGCCCTTGTCCGGCGGCGCGGTGACCGTGACCTTGAGAACCCGGCCGCCCTCCGCATCGGCGGCGACGCCGGCCACGCGATCGGCCGCTGCCTTGGGCGTGACCTTGAGCGATACGCGCAGGCCCTCCGCCGTCGCGCGGAACGGCGGGGCCGCGCCGGATGCGCCGGCGGCGGCCACGTCACCCGATCTTGTAGGCCAGGCGGACGAGGAATTCCCTGAGGAAGATGATCCCCAGGATCAGGATCACCGGCGACACGTCGAGCCCGCCCAGGTTGGGCAGGAAGCGGCGGATGCGGCCGAGCAGCGGCTCGGTCGCGCGGTAGCAGAAATCGCCGACCAGATAGACGAACTTGTTCGAGGTGTTGATCACGTTGAAGGCGACCAGCCAGCTCAGGATCACGCCGATGATGACGACCCACATGTAGAGGTCGAGGGCGATCAGGAGGATCGAGATGACGGGGCCGGTGATGACGTCCATTGCGGTCTCCGAATGTGCTTGGCCGGGGCCGCACAAACCTAGGGGCAAGGGCCCGCCGCCGCAAGGCTTTAGGCTGAAACCGCGGCTTGACAGCCCGCCCCGCCGCAAGCATTATCCGGCCTCCCAAATCGGCCGCCGGCCCGGTTCCCGCCGGGCGCCGGCGACCCACCCGGGACGCCCGCCTGGCCGGGATCCTCAAGGGGCTGTAGCTCAGTTGGGAGAGCGTCGCGTTCGCAATGCGAAGGTCAGGGGTTCGATTCCCCTCAGCTCCACCACCCTATGCCTTCGGCTTCGGGTGGCAGGCCGCGGAGAGGACCGGCCCCGGAGGCGCTCAGGCGTAGGGGTGTCCCCCTTAGCCATGGCGCAGGAAGACGGCGTGGTTCCCCTGCCCCCCAAAATTCCCGATTGCCCGCCCGCGCGGAGCACGGAACCGGCTGAATGCGCGGATGCTCACCCTCGACTTTCGGCCTAATTGAGATCGGTTCGCATCTGCAATAAAATCCGCGGCGGAAAGCTGCTTGGGCCGTCTCCGCCACCGGACGGGGGGTCCGGAGCGGAAGGGGAGGCATGAATGCCCGCCGTACTCGTCGTCGACGACAACGAACTTGCGCGTAACCTGATCGCCATGCCCCTGGCCGAGGTCGGATTCAACGTGGACACGGCATCGGGCGGCAACGAGGCCCTGGCGAAGTTCAAGGTCCGGCGCCATGAGGTGGTCATCACCGACATCCTGATGGCCGACGGCGAGGGCATCGGCCTGATCCGCGCGCTGCTGGCCGACGATCCGGACCTGCCGATCCTGGCCGTGTCCGCCGACCCGCGCACCAACGAGACCTCGTCGCTTTCCATGGCCGTCAAGGTGGGGGCGCGACAGACCCTGACCAAGCCGTTCTCCGTGCTCGACCTGCTGGCCGTGGTCGGGACCCTGTTGTCCGGCGAGGACGAAACCCCGCGGCCGCAGCCGGCCTGATCCCGGCCTGACCGCCCGGTTACGTCAGTTCTCTTCCCGCCGCCCTTCCGGCATGCCGTCGCCCGACAGGCTGTCGGCCGCGACCGCCGGCTGCACCCCCTGCAGAAGCGGCACGCGCGCGGCGCGCAGCGCTTCCAGCACCGCCTGGTTGACCTTGTAGCGCAGCTCGTAATAGCGGCTCGAGGGCACCCAGAACCGCACGCCCAGGACCAAGCCGCCGAACGTGAAGTCGTGCAGGCCGACCTGGGGCTCGGCCCCGCCCGCGCCGTCCTCGGCCGGAGGCAGGGCCTTGGCGACCGCCTTGCGCGCGGCCTCGACCGCACGTTCCAGGTCGGCGGCGGCGGCCAGCGCGACCTTTGTCTGCACGACGCGGCGGGTTTCCGAATTGACGATGACGCGGCCGACGATGTCCTTGTTGGGGATGGTGATGCGCTCCCCGTCCTCGCCGACCAGGCGGGTATGGGCCATCTTGACCTCGTCGACCACGCCCGAGGTCTCGCCGACCGTAATGGTGTTGCCGACCACGAAGGGCCGCGCCAGGATGATCGACAGCCCCGCCCCGTAGTTGGAGAGCGGTCCCTGCAGCGCCATGGTGGCGCCGAACGCCGAGGCGCCCGCCAGCGCGATCAGCGGCGCGATGGAAATTCCGAAGTTGCCGAGGGTGATGATGGCGAGCACGGTCAGGATCAGGATCTTGACCACGTTGCCGATGAAGCGCGACAGGGTGACGTCGATGCCCTTGGCCTCGCAGGCCGCCTGGATGCGGCGCGACAGCCAGCCGCCGGCCTTGAGGCCGACGATCAGGAACAGCAAGGCGCCCAGGATCTGGAACCCGTAGGTCACGCCGAACTCGATCAGCACGTCGACCCATTTGGCGACCTGCTGGACGTTCTGCTCCAGCGTCTTCTCAACCTCGTTCATGGCGCTCTCCCGCTGCCCCGTCGGTCCGCGCCGCCATGCGGCCGGATGAAAAAATCATACCCGAATTCACCCGGCCGTTAAGCGGAATCGCGGGCGGCGGTCAATCCTTGCCGGCGGCCTCGGCCTCGGCCTCCAGGCGTTCCATGTCGTCGTCGGAAAACCCGAAGTGATGGCCGATCTCGTGGATCAGCACGTGGCGGATCAGGTGGATCAGGTCCTCGCCCGTCTCGCACCAGTAATCCAGGATCGGCCGCCGATAGAGGAACACCATGTCGGGCATGCCGCCGGGGTCGATCACGCTCTTGCCGGTCAGCGCGATGCCGCGGTACAGCCCCAAAAGGTCGAAGGGGCTTTCCAGTTCCATGTCGCGCTCGGTCTCCTCGTCGGGGAAATCCTCGACGCGGACGACCACGTCGGCCGCGAGGCGGCGCAACTCCTCGGGAATCAGCGCCAGCGCCTCCTCGGCCATGTCCTCGAAATCGGCAAGGCTGGGTGCGGTCAGGGTCATGCGCTAAGCTAACGTCAAACGATCCAGGATCAAACGCAAAGAGGGAGTCCGACCATGACCGAGAGACTGACGGACGACGCGCGCAAACAGGCGATCGCGCGGCTGGACGGCTGGGCCGCGGTGCCCGGCCGCGACGCCATCGCCAAGACCTTCGCCTTCAAGGACTTCAACGCCGCCTTCGGCTTCATGAGCCGGGCCGCCCTGATGGCGGAGAAGACGGACCACCATCCCGAATGGTTCAACGTCTACAACCGGGTCGAGGTGACGCTGGCGACCCACGACGCCGGGGGCGTGACGCAGAAGGACATCGACCTGGCGGCGTTCATGGACCGGATCGCGGGCGTCTGACGGGGATTAGGTTTTCGTTCGACGCAAATCGTCGTCGCGGGCCTGTATTCGGCCCGCTCGGGATTTGCGGTCTTAAATCGGCTGCATGCGGAGCGCGCCGTCGAGGCGGATGACCTCGCCGTTGAGCATGGGGTTGGCGCAGATCGCCAGCACCAGGTCCGCGTATTCCGCCGGATCGCCCAGGCGCGGCGGGAACGGCACGTTGGCGGCGAGGCTCGCCTGGACCTCTTCCGACAGGCCCGCGACCATGGGGGTCTTGAACACGCCGGGGGCGATGGTCATGACGCGGATGCCGGATTTGGCGAATTCGCGGGCCGCCGGCAGGGTCATGGCCGCGACCCCGCCCTTGGAGGCCGCATAGGCGGCCTGGCCGATCTGCCCCTCGAAGGCGGCGACGGAGGCGGTGTTGACGATGACGCCGCGCTCGCCGGTTTCCAGCGGCGCCAGCCCCTGCATGGCGTGGGCGGCGAGGCGCATCAGGTTGAAGGTGCCGATCAGGTTGACCTGGACGGTCCGGGCGAACACGTCCAGCGCCTGCGGCCCGTCGCGCCCGACGATGCGCTTGGGCGGCGCGATGCCGGCGCAGGAAACGGCGACGCGGGCGGGGCCGTGCGCCTCGGCCGCCGCGGCGACCGCGGCCTCGAGCGACGCCGCGTCGGACACGTCGGCCCGCAAGGCCGTTCCGCCGATCGTGCTTGCAACTTCTTGCGCGCCGGCCAAATTAAGGTCCAGGCAGGCGACCGTCGCGCCCCTGGCCGCCAGCGCGCGGGCGGTCGCCGCGCCCAGTCCCGAGGCGGCGCCGGTGACCAGTGCCGCGTGGCCGGAAATGTCCATGGAAGTCCTCCGTCTTTGGGGATGGGCGTATGGCGTGGATGGCTTCTAGCAGAGCAGGGAAAGGCCGACAACGTGCGACGCAGACCTGAACACCATGAACCCGGCGACGAGGCCCTGGTAACCCGGAACCTGGGGCCGAAAGTGCGGCGCACGCTGGGCCGCGTCCCGTTCGCCCGCGATGCCGTCGCCGCCTTCTTCGCCGCCCGCGACCCGCAGACGCCGACAGGCGTGAAGGCGGCGGTCATGGCGGCGCTGGCCTATTTCATCGTGCCGTTCGACATGCTGCCCGATTTCATCGCGGCCCTCGGCTACACGGACGACGCCACCGTGTTCTATGGCGCGTGGCGCCTGCTGGCGCCGCACCTGAAACCGGAACACGCGGAGAAGGCGCGGAGATTCCTGCTGCAGGAGGCGGGCGAAGACACCCAGCCCCCGCCGGAAACTTAAGCGAAGGCGGCGTCCAGTGCGGCCATGTCGAGATGCGCCGCCAGGTGATCGGCGAGGGCGTCGAGCGTGTCCTCGACCCGCCGCGCGTGGGAGGCCCCCGCGTAGTCCCCCGCCCTGACCGCCGACAGGAAGGCGCGGCGGAAGCCGTCGGCCGCGAACAGCCCGTGCACGTAGGCGCCCATCACCCGCCCGTCGGCGGACACGGCGCCGTCCGCCGCACCGTCCGCCAGCACCAGCCAGGGCCGCGCCGTCCCCGGCCCCGAGGTTTCACCCATGTGCATCTCGTAGCCGGCGATTGCCTCATCGAACATCGCATCGCGGCCCTCGGCCGGACGCAGGGTCTTGGCGTCGCCGATCACCGTGTCGACCTTCAGCAGGCCCAGGCCGGCAACGCGGGCCGCCTCGCCCTCGACGCCGCCGGGATCGGCCACCGAGCGTCCGAGCATCTGGTAGCCGCCGCACAGGCCCACCACGATCCCGCCGCGCCGGTGATGGGCCAGGATGTCGACGTCCCAACCCTCGGCGCGCAGCGCCGCCAGGTCGGACAGCGTCGCCTTGGAGCCCGGGATCAGCACCACGTCGGCGTTGCCGGGGATGACCTCGCCTGCCTCGACGATCACGACCTCGACCCCGTGCTCGGCGTTCAGGGGGTCCAGGTCGTCGAAGTTGGCGATGCGCGGCAGGCGCGGCACGGCGATCCGGACACGGTCCGGCGCGGTGCCTGTTCGCGGCGTGCGCGCGTCCAGCGCCACCGCGTCCTCGGCCGGCAGCAGGCGGGCGTCGGCGAAATGGGGAACGACACCGAAACAGGTCATGCCGGTGCGCGCGCGGATGATGCCGATGGCGTCGTCGAACAGGGAGACGTCGCCGCGGAACTTGTTGACGACGTAGCCGCGCACGCACGCGCGTTCGTCGTCCGTCAACAGCGCCCAGGTGCCGACCAGGCTGGCGATCACGCCGCCGCGGTCGATGTCGGCGACCAGGACCACGGGAACGCGAGCGGCGAGGGCGAAGCCCATATTGGCGATGTCTCCGGCGCGCAGGTTGACCTCGGCGGGGCTGCCCGCCCCCTCGACCAGCACCAGATCGGCGCCGTCCTTCACGACCCCGAAGCTTTCCAGGACCGCCGCCAGCAGGTCGGGTTTGAGCGCGTGGTAGTCCCGCGCGCGCGCGGTGCCGCGCACCCGGCCCTGGACCACCACCTGAGCGCCGACGTCGGTCTGCGGCTTCAGCAACACCGGGTTCATGTGCACGGTCAAGGGCTGGCGCGCGGCCAGGGCCTGCAGCGCCTGGGCCCGCCCGATCTCGCCGCCGTCTTCCGTGACGGCCGCGTTGTTCGACATGTTCTGCGGCTTGAAGGGACGGACGATCAGGCCGCGCCGGGCGTAGAGGCGGCACAGCCCGGCGACGATCAGCGACTTGCCCACGTCCGAGCCCGTGCCCTGGACCATCAGGGCCCTGGCCGGCCCCGTCATGCCGGCGGCGTCACGGCTTTTGCGCGGCAAGGGCCTGGATCAGGGGTTCGGCGGCGGGGTTCGACCGGCCGCCCGCCAGGATGCTTTCGGGCGTGGCGCCGGGGCCGTAGAAGGCCTCGTTCAGGTCGCGGCGGCGGAAGAAAACCGCCCCCTCCAGCGAGAATCCGGCATAGAGGCCCGACTTGGAATTGGCGAAGGCGATGATGTCGGCGCCCGCGTTGGTGGTCGTCGCCCCCTTGATCCCGGCGCCGTAGACGGCGGCGGTGATGCCCGAATCGGCGCCGATCGACCCCTGGTTCTTGAGCACCGCATGCAAGGCCTCTTCGGAACGGATGGCCAGGATGACCTCGGTCTGCTGCACGCCCGCCTGCAGGCCGACACTGGCGGCGCCCAGGGCCAGGAACACCGGCTGCGACCAGCCGCCGCCGGCCGAGCGCGCCAGAAGGACGCCGTTGCCGCCCTCGCCGCCGGCGATGAACCCGGCCTTCACCAGGTTGGGAAGCACCACGAGGGCGCGGGCCGTGGCGATGTGCTTGGCCGCGTCCGCCAACTGCGGCACGGTGGTGAAGCGCTCGACCGTCGCCGTCGCCGCCTGGACCACATGGCGCGCCGCCACCGGCGGTTCCGATTCCAGGCGGGTGCAGCCGGCCAGTAGCGCAGCCATCAGGACCATTGCCGCAAGGCCGCCGAGGCGTGTCGTCATTTTCCTACTCTCCCGCCCGTTCTAAAACTCGATGCCCGCCTGGGCCTTCACGCCCGCGCGGAACGGATGCTTGACCATGGTCATTTCCGTGACCAGGTCGGCGATCTCGATCAACTCGTCCTTGGCGTTGCGCCCGGTGACCACGACGTGCAGGTCGCGGGGCTTGTGCTTGAGCGTCTCCACCACCTCGTCCAGCGGCAGGTTGCCGTAGCGCAGCACGATGTTCAGCTCGTCCAGGATGATCATCCTGTAGCTCGGGTCGGCCATCAGCTCCTTGGCCGCGTCCCAGGCGGCACGCGCGGCGGCCAGGTCGCGCTGGCGGTCCTGGGTTTCCCAGGAAAAGCCCTCGCCCATGGCCCGGATGGTGACGAGATCGGGGAATTTGGCCAGCACGTCGCGCTCGCCCGTTTCCCACACGCCCTTGACGAACTGCACGATGGCGACGCGCATGCCGTGGCCGACGGCGCGCAGGACCATGCCCATGGCGGCGGTCGACTTGCCCTTGCCCTTGCCGGTGTGGACGATGACCAGTCCGCGCTCCTCGGTCTTGGTGGCCAGGATCTTGTCGCGCGCCGCCTTCTTCTTGCGCATCTTCTCGGCGTGGCGCGCGTCCAGTTCCGCCTCGCTCAGCGTATCCTTGGGTTTTCCGCTCATGCCGTTCAGCCTCTCGCTGGGGCCCGTCGTTCGGCCGATCCCCACTTATCCCGGCTTCCGGCCCCGTCCGTCAACCGTCACGGGCAAGACGCTCCAGAAGCGGGCGCGTCGAATTCAGGCGCGGCCGCCACAGGCCGCGGTCCTGGGCCTCGAGAAAGCGCGCGGCCATTTCCTTCAGGGCGTCCGGATTGTGCGCGGAAAGGAAGTCCCGCACCTCCGAATCCTCCACATAGGCCCGGAACAGGGCGTCGAAATGATGGTCGGCGACGCAGCGCGCCGTGGCGGCGAAGGCGAACAGGTAGTCCACCGTGGCCGCCATCTCGAACGCGCCCTTGTAGCCGTGGCGCATGACGCCCCGGATCCATTTCGGATTGGCGGCCCGCGCGCGCACGACGCGGGCGATTTCTTCCTCCAGCGTGCGCAGGCGGGGACTTTCCGGGCGCGCATGGTCGCCGACGTAGACGGCGGGCTGTCTGCCCGACAGGCTGCGCACGGCGGCGGTCAGGCCGCCCTGGAACTGGTAGTAGTCGTCGGAATCGAGGATGTCGTGCTCGCGGTTGTCCTGGTTCTGCAGCACGGCGTCGGCGGCGCGCAGGCGCGTCTCGAACAGGCCGTGCGCCGCGCGCCCCTCCGCCCCGGCGCCATAGGCGTAGCCGCCCCAGGCGACGTAGGCGCGGGCGAGGTCGTCTTCCGTGTCCCAGCCCTTCTCGTCGATCAGCGCCTGCAGCCCCGCCCCGTAGGCCCCGGGCATGGACCCGAACACCCGATGGGTCGCCAGGCGAAGCGCGTCGTCGCCGCCCAGTTTCGCCGCGTCCTCTTTCACCCGGGCGGCCAGCGGGTTGTCGGCCGCGCCTTCGTCCAGCGCCGCCACGGCGCGCACGGCGGAATCGAACAGGTCGATCAAGCCCGGAAAGGCGTCGCGGAAGAAGCCGGAGATGCGCAAGGTGACGTCGACGCGGGGACGGCCCAGGACCGAAACGGGCAGCACCTCGAACCCCGTGACGCGGCGCGACGGGCCGTCCCATCGCGGCTTCACCCCCAGAAGCGCCAGCGCCTGGGCGATGTCGTCGCCGCCCGTGCGCATGTTGGAGGTGCCCCAGGCGGAGATCGCGACGGATTTCGGCCAGTCGCCGTGGTCCTGGGCGTGGCGTTCGACCAGCAGCGCCGCCGATTTCCAGCCCAGTTGCCAGGCCGCCGGGGTCGGCACCGTGCGCGTGTCGACGGAATAGAAGTTGCGCCCCGTCGGCAGCACGTCGGGCCGCCCGCGCGTCGGCGCCCCCGACGGACCCGGATCGACGAACCGGCCGTCGAGCGCCGTCAGCACGCCCCGGGTCTCGGCCGGGCCCGAGGCGGTGACCGCCGGGCGCAGGGCGCCCTCGACGAAATCCAGCACCGCGCGCGTGGCGGTCCAGCCGTCATCGGCCGCGCCCTCGCCCGAGACCAGCCGGGCGGCCAGCGCCTCCAGGCGCTCCACCGTGTCGCCCGCCGTGCGCCAGGGAGCGTCGACGATCTCGAGCGCCCCGGGACGCGGGCCGTCCCAGGGCGCGGCCATGTCGCAGTCGAGGGGGTCGAAGTCCGGGCCCAGCCCGAGGTCCGCCGCCAGGACGCGCAGGATCGACGCGTCCTCGGGCGTCGCGCCGCGCGGCACGCGGACCAGGGCGACCAGCAGGTCCGTCAGTTGGCGGCCCGCGGGCGAGACGCCCAACACATGCAGGCCGTCCCGGATCTGCATCTCCTTCAGCTCGCACAGGTAGCTGTCGAGCTTGGCGAGCTGGCCGTCCGTGCCGTCGCCCGCCGCCATGCCGCAGTCGGCGTCGATTCCCGTCGAGCGGCAGAGGGAGAGGATCTCGGTCTCCAGCACCTTGAGGCGGCGGCGGTCGACGCCCGCGGCCTCGTAGTATTCGTCGACCAGGGCCTCCAGGTCCTTCAGCGGCCCGTAGCTTTCGGCGCGGGTCAGGGGCGGCGTCAGGTGGTCGACGATCACGGCGGCGGCGCGGCGCTTGGCCTGGGTGCCCTCGCCGGGGTCGTTGACGATGAAGGGATAGACGTTGGGCAGCGGGCCCAGCGCCGCTTCGGGAAAGCAGTCTTGCGAGAGCGCCAGCGACTTGCCGGGCAGCCATTCCAGGTTGCCGTGCTTGCCCATGTGGACGACGACGTCGGCACGGAAGCCCTGGCGCAGCCAGGCGTGGAAGGCGAAGTAGGCGTGCGGCGGCACCAGGTCCGGGTCGTGGTAGCTGGATTTCGGGTCGATGTTGTAGCCGCGCGCCGGCTGCAGGCAGACGGCGACGTTGCCGGCGCGGAAGGCGGCGACGGCGAAATGCCCGCAGTCCAGTTCGCCCGGCCGGTAATAGGGATCGGCCTCGGCCGCGCCCCAGCGCGCCGTCACCGCGTCCCGCACGGCGCGCGGCAGGGTCGAGAAGAACATCTGGTATTCGTTGAACGGCAGCACCTCGTCCACCCGCCGCGACGGCAGGGCGGCAAGGTCGTTGGTCGGTCCGGCCAGGAGCCGTTCGACCAGGGCGCCGCCGTCGCCGGGCAGGTCGCGCACGGCGTATCCCGCCGCCTTCATTTCGTTAAGCAGCCTGACGGTCGCCGCGGGCGTGTCCAGCCCCACGCCGTTGCCGATGCGCCCGTCGCGGTTGGGATAGTTGGCGAGCACCAGGGCGACGCGGCGGTCTTCCGGTTGCTTTCCGGCCAGGCGCGCCCAGGCCGCCGCCAGGTCGGCCGCGAAATCGACGCGGTCGGCGACGGGTTCGTAGCGCACGACGTCGGTCTGCGTCGCGTCGTCGCGCCGCGCCCGGCCCTTGAACGACACGGCGCGGGTGAACAGCCGACCGTCGACTTCGGGCAGCGCCACGTTCATGGCGATGTCGCGGGGGCCGAGTCCCTGCGTGCCGTCCCGCCAGGCCTCCAGGGCGCCGCCCGCGAACACGGCCTGCAGCACGGGTGCCCCCGGCGTCTCCAGCGGGCCCGGGGGGCGCGCGCCGCCGAGCTTGTCGGTACCGGGGGCGGCGACGGCGAAACCCGTGCAGTTGACCACCACGGCGGGCGGCGCCTCGGCCAGGATCCCCCCCAGCGTCGCCGCCGAGACCGGGTCCTTCAGGCTTTTCACGTAGACGGGCAGGGCGTTGAGACCGGCCCGCGTCAGGCTGGCGACCAGCGCGTCCACGGCGTCCAGATTCCCCGCCTGCACGAGCGCGCGGTAGAACACCAGCGCCGCCGTCGGCGCGCCGTCCACCCAGTTCGCGCGAAGGGCGTCCAGGTCCGGCGTCGGCACGCCGGGCCAGTAGAGCCCGGCGGCGAGCAGCGGTTCCGGCTCCAGCCAGTCGTCGCCGCCGTCGAGCAGCGCCGCGGCGTAGGCCAGGAAGCGGTCGGCGTTGGCGGAACCGCCTTGCGCCAGGTACTGCCACAGGCGGTGCTGGGCGGCCCTGGGCAGGGTCGACCAGTCGGCCAGTTCCGCGTCGGGCGCGTCGTCGCCGGGCAGGAAGGCGACGGGAATCCCGTGTGCACCCGCCGCCTGGGCAAGCTGCTCCACCCCGTAGGGCCAATAGGCCCGTCCGCCGAGGAGCCGCGCGACGACCAGGCGCGCGTGGCGGATCACGCCGTCGACGTAAAGGTCGACGCTCATGTTGTGGGCGAGGTGCATGACGTTGGCGAGCCGCAGCGAAGGTGCGGATGCGTCGGCCGCGAGGCGGCGCGCCTGGGCGTCGGCGAGTGCGGCCAGCTCCGTGTCGGCGGCCGACAGCACGACGATGTCGCCCGGGGTCTGGCCCAGGTCGAGGGCCTCCGATCCGTCGTCGACGATGCCGGGCTGGGCGGCGAGAAGATGCACGTCAGGCTCCGCTGCTCAATTGGGTGCGGACATTTATATAGGAGCGGGGAGGGATAAACCTAACCCTGCAGCGCCCGCGTCACGGCGGCGCGGTCGAGGCCCTGCAGGCCGATGACGACGAGGCGGCTTTCCGGCGTCTCGTCCGCCCCCCAGGGGCGGTCGTAATAACCGTCGACGCGGCCGCCCACGCCCTGGATCACGTGGCGGCGCGGCTTGCCCGCGACATGGACGAAGCCCTTCACGCGCAGGATGCCGTGGTCGCGGGCGGCGGCCTCGATGCGGAATTTCAGGGCGTCCGGGTCGGCCGATCCCGCGAGCCGCACCTCGAAGCTTTCGAAGTCGTCGTGATCGTGGTCGTCCTCGCCGTCGTGATGGGACGGGCGGGCGTCCAGGTCGTCCTCGGCCCCGGCCAGGAGGCCCAGCAGCACGTTGACGTCGAGCCGGCCGTGACGGGTTTCGACGATCTTGACCGCGCGCGGAAGTTCCTCCTCGACCCGCCGGCGGACGGCGGCGAGGCCCGCCGCGTCCACCAGGTCCGCCTTGTTGAGAAGCACCATGTCGGCGGCCAGCAGCTGGTCCTCGAACACCTCTTCCAGGGGCGAATGGTGGTCCAGGGTGTCGGCGGCTTCGCGCTGCCCGGCCACGGCGTCGGGATCGTCGGCGAAGCGGCCCGCCGCCACGGCCGGCGCGTCGACCACGGCGATCACGCCGTCGACGGTGACCCGGGCGCGGATTTCCGGCCAGGTGAAGGCCTTGACCAGCGGCTTGGGCAGGGCCAGCCCCGACGTCTCGATGACGATGTGGTCGGGTGGCGTGTCGCGGTCGAGCAGCATCTCCATGGTCGGCAGGAAGTCGTCGGCGACGGTGCAGCAGATGCAGCCGTTGGCCAGTTCCACCACGTCGTCCGCGTCGCAGCCCGGAATGGCGCAGCCGGTGATGACCTCGCGGTCGACGCCCAGGTCCCCGAACTCGTTGATCACCAGGGCGATGCGCCGCCCGCCCGCGTTCTCCAGCAGGTGGCGGATGAGGGTCGTCTTGCCGGCGCCGAGGAAGCCGGTGATCACGGTGGCGGGGATTTTCATGGGGCGGTTGCGTTCCTTTTCCGGAAGGGCCTCACAGCGGCCCGCCCTTGAGCACCAGGGGCAGGCCGGCCGCCGTGAATAGCACACGGTCGGCGCGCTGGGCCAGCCGCTGGTTGGCCCGCCCGGCGGCGTCGGCGAAGGCGCGGGCCAGCGCGTTGGCGGGTATGACGCCGAGCCCGACCTCGTTGGAGACGAACACCACGGGCCCGGCCAGGCCGTCGAGCCCGGCCGCCAGCGCCTCGACCTCGGCCGCCGCGTCGCGCCCCGCCGCCATCAGGTTGGACAGCCACAGCGTCACGCAGTCGACCAGCACCGGACGGTCGGCCGATGCGTGTTCCGTGATCTGCTCCAGGATGTCCAGGGGCTCCTCGATGGTTTCCCAGTCGGGCCCGCGGCGCGCCCGATGGGCGGCGATGCGGTCGGTCATCTCGCCGTCGCGGGCCTCGGCCGTGGCGAGGTAGAGCCCGCCGCCCGCCGCGTCCTCGATCAGGGTCTCGGCGAGCCGGCTCTTGCCCGAGCGCTGGCCGCCCAGGATCAGGGTCACGGGGGGAAGGCCGCCCGCCATGTCAGTGCCCGCCCTTCACGGTGGCATTCACGGCATGGGGCGGCGTGTTGACCCGCACCACCCGCCAGGCGCCGCCGCGCCCGCGCAGAAGCCCGCCCCGGACGTGTTCCAGGCAGGTCACGGACAGGGTCGAGACGGTGAACGACATGCCTCCTTCCGGCGGCAGGCCCAGGGAATGGGCCATGGCCGCGCGGATGGTGCCGCCATGGGCGATGGCGACGATGTCGCGCCCGGCGTGCTCGGCCGTGTAGCGGTCGATGACGGCGGAGACGCGGGCGATCTGGTCGGCGAAGCTTTCGCCGCCGGGCGGGCGCGCGCGCGCCGGGGTTTCCCAGAATTTGCGGAAGGCGTCGGGGTCGCGCGCCTCCATCTCGTCCCAGGTGGCGCCCTGCCACTCGCCGAAGCACTGCTCGCCCAGGTGCGCCTCGGCCACGGGGTCGGGGAACCGGGGCGGCGGGGCCAGGTCCCGGGCGGCCTCGCGGATGGCCCGGGCCGTCAGATGCGTGCGCGTGAGGTGGCTGGTGAGCCACACCGCGTCGGCCGGGAGCGCGGCGGCCAGGGCGCGGAAGCTCGCGCGGTCCGAAACGTCGCAGGGCACGTCGTTGCCGCCGTAGATGGTGCCGACCACCGAGGGCACCGGCGCGTGACGCACCCACCACCAGCGGGTCACGTCGTTCATGGGCTTGGTCGTCACAGGCTGATCTCCACCGTCGCCGCGGCGAGATAGACCGCGATCTCCGTCACTTGCTGCTGGGCGCCCAGGGTGTCGCCCGTATGGCCTCCGACCGCCGCATGCATGGCTCAGCAGGCGAACAGCCCGGCCGCCAGG
>PFFW01000106.1:471-3986 GCA_002781745.1 Rhodospirillales bacterium CG15_BIG_FIL_POST_REV_8_21_14_020_66_15 | reverse complement strand
CGCCCGTTTCACGCCGGACGGGCGCTTCGCCCTGACGGCGAGCGCCGACGAGAGCACCGCCGTCTGGCATCTCGAGACGGGCGACCGCATCGGCCTGCGCGCCGAGGACAAGCGGGGCAGACAGCCCTGGTTGTCGAGCAATCATCCCGGCGCCAAGCTGTTCACTAAATGCGCCAATTGTCACGCGCTGGACGCCCAGGCGGCGACCCGATCCGGCCCCCACTTCGAAGGCCTGTGGGGCCGCCGGGTGGGGGCGGTCGAGGGCTACAACTATTCCCGGGCGCTCAGGAACAAGTCCTTTACTTGGAACGAAAAGACGTTATTCGAACTGTTCGACAAGGGGCCCGACAAGTTTCTGCCGGGCACCAAGATGCCGGTCCAGCGGGTGCCGGACAAGGAACGGCTTGCCGACCTCGTGGACTATCTCCGGGTCCTGACGGGATCGGCAGGCCAGTAGGGATCGCCCGCGCCGGGGAGAGGAACAAGGCACATGGCGACGCAGCTTTATTTCCACCAGTCCTGTGTGGAGCACGATCCCGGGCGCGGTCATCCTGAATGTCCGGAGCGCCTGCGCGCCGTCATGCAGGCCCTGGAGACGGAGCCTTTCGCCGACCTGCAGCGCCTGGAAGCGCCGGAGATCGATCTGGCCGAGGTCGAAACCAACCATGGCCACGACTACGTGAAAACCATCATGGATAACGTGCCGACCGAAGGTCGTGTGTATCTGGATCCGGACACCAGCATGTCGCCGAAATCGGCCGAAGCGGCGCGCCGAGCGGCGGGTGCCGCCTGCTCCGCGGTGGACGCCGTGCTGGCCGGTGCCGCGCGTAACGCGTTCTGCGCCGTGCGCCCGCCCGGGCATCATGCCGAGGCGTCGCAGGCCATGGGGTTCTGCCTGTTCAACACGGTCGCCATCGCCGCCCGCCATGCGCGGAAGACGGCGGGTATAGAAAAGGTCGCGGTCGTCGACTTCGACGTGCACCACGGCAACGGCACCCAGCATTCGTTCCAGAACGACGCCGATCTGTTCTACGCTTCGTCCCACCAGTGGCCGGCCTATCCGGGCACGGGCAGGGTTCAGGACACGGGCGTCGCCGACAACATCTGCAACCTGCCGCTCAGCCCGGGCGAGGGCACCGACGCGTTCCGCCGGGGCTATCGCGACCGGGTGCTGCCGGCGCTGCGCAAGTTCAACCCGGACTTTCTGATCATCTCGGCCGGGTTCGACGCCCATGCCCGTGACCCGCTGGCTTCCCTGATGCTGACGACCGAGGACTTCGTGTGGGTGACGGTCGAGTTGCTGCGGATTGCCCGCGACTGCTGTGAGGACCGGGTCGTGTCATGTCTGGAAGGGGGCTACGACCTGAACGCCCTGGCGGAAAGCGCCGCCGGGCACGTGCGCGCCCTGATGACTCGGTAAATCCCAGGAAATCCGCCGCCGCGGCCGGTCTTCGCGCTTGCGGTACGGGGGCGGGGCGCATACACTCCCGCGCCTTATCGATAAGGTATTCCATGGCCAAGCAGAAATCCCAAGGCGCCGCCGCGGATACGGAGATTCCCGAGGACATCCGCGCCATGAGCTTCGAGGACGCGATGTCCGAGCTGGAGGACATCGTGCGCGGGCTCGAGCAGGGGGCGGGGTCGCTCGATCAGGCGATCGACGCCTATTCGCGGGGCGTCGCGCTGAAGTCCCATTGCGAGGCCAGGCTGAAGGAAGCGCAACTGCGTGTCGACAAGATCGTCGTTGGTGCCGGCGGCAGCCTGTCCAGCGAACCCGCTGACCAAGAATAGTCCCGGATAACCAAGAAGATGAAAGATTCCGATTCGGAGTTTCAGGCCGCGCTGAGCGATAACGCCAGCCGGGTAACGGCGGTCCTCGACGCCCTCATGCCACTCACGGACACGCCCGAAGCGCGCGTGGTCGAGGCCATGCGCTATGCCGCGCTGGGCGGCGGCAAACGGGTCCGCCCGTTCCTGGTGACGCAGAGCGCCTCCCTGTTCGGCGTCGATTCCCGATCCGCCCTGCGTGCGGCGGCGGCCGTCGAAATGGTGCATTGCTATTCTCTGGTCCACGACGACCTGCCGGCCATGGATGACGACGACGTGCGCCGCGGCCAGCCGACCTGCCACGTCAAGTTCGACGAAGCGACGGCGATCCTTGCCGGTGACGCCCTGCTGACCGGGGCGTTCGAGGTGCTGGCGGATCCCGCGACCCATTCGGACCCCAGGGTCCGCGCCGACCTGGTGCTGGCGCTGGCCAAGGCGGCGGGGGCACACGGCATGGTCGGCGGCCAGATGATGGATCTGTGGGCCGAAAAGAACCATCTCGACGTGGCCCAGATCACCCGCCTGCAGCGCATGAAGACCGGCGACCTGATTGCCGTGTCGGCGGAATCGGGTGCGATCCTGGGCAAGGCGTCGGACGAAGCCCGCGCCGCCCTTCACGCCTATGCCCATGACGTCGGCCTCGCGTTCCAGATCGCCGACGACCTGCTGGACGTGGTAGGCGACGCCAAGACGGTCGGCAAGGCCACGGGCAAGGACGCCGGCGCCAACAAGGCGACCTTCGTGTCGCTGCTGGGCGTCGAAAAGGCCCGTCAGCAGGCGGCCATGCTCAGCGAGCAGGCGGCGGGACATCTTGAAATCTTTGGCGAAAAGGGCGACCTTCTAAGGCAATTGGCGCGCTTTATCGTCGAGCGTCGAAACTGACCGGTAAATTTGCGGAAATTTCGATCGGCTGCGGTCCGGTGGGATCGTTCCGAGGGAACACGAGGGCAATCATTTGGAACAAGAAAATACCACGCCGATCCTTGATAAAATCAATGATCCCAAGGACATGCGGGACCTTGCCCCTGACGACTTGAAGCAGCTTGCGAATGAATTGCGCCACGATACGGTACGCAGTGTATCGATCACCGGGGGGCACCTGGGCGCCAGCCTGGGGGTGGTCGAATTGACCGTGGCGATTCACCATGTATTCAACACCCCGGACGACCGTTTGATCTGGGATGTCGGCCATCAGTGCTATCCTCACAAAATTTTGACCGGGCGGCGATCGCGCATGCATACCCTGCGCCAGGGCGGCGGGCTGTCGGGTTTCACCAAGCGCACGGAAAGCGAATACGACCCGTTCGGCGCGGCGCATAGCTCGACCTCGATCTCGGCCGGGCTCGGCATGGCCGTGGCCAGCAAATTGGACGGCAGGCCCAAGAACGTGATCGCCGTCATCGGCGACGGCGCCATGACCGCCGGCATGGCCTACGAGGCCATGAACAACGCCGGGTCGATGGACGCCAAGCTGATCGTCATCCTGAACGACAACGACATGTCGATCGCACCCCCCGTGGGCGCCCTGTCGGCCTACCTGTCGCAACTCATTTCGTCGAAACCGTTCCGCTCGGCCCGTCATTTCGCCAAGGAGGTTTCCAAGAAGTTCCCGCGCTCCATCGAACAGGCGGCGGCCAAGGTCGACGAATACGCCCGCGGTCTGGTGACCGGCGGAACCCTGTTCGAGG
>PFFW01000106.1:0-269 GCA_002781745.1 Rhodospirillales bacterium CG15_BIG_FIL_POST_REV_8_21_14_020_66_15 | reverse complement strand
GCAGCACAAGTCCAAGCCGAACGCGCCGAGCTACACCTCGGTCTTCGCCCGGGCGCTGATCGACCAGGCTCGCGACGATGACCGGATCGTCGCCATCACCGCCGCCATGCCGGGCGGCACCGGGGTCGACAAGTTCGCCGAACTCTATCCCGACCGGGCCTTCGACGTCGGAATCGCCGAACAGCATGCGGTGACCTTCGCCGCCGGCCTGGCGACGGAAGGATACAAGCCCTTCTGCGCGATCTATTCGACCTTCCTTCAGCGCGGCT
>PFFW01000157.1 GCA_002781745.1 Rhodospirillales bacterium CG15_BIG_FIL_POST_REV_8_21_14_020_66_15 | reverse complement strand
TCCCCGCCCACGAGCACTTCCGCGTAGCCCGACGTCAACAGGCACTTGGTGCCGGGCCAGCGCTGGCAGACCTCCTTGCACAGTTCCAGCCCCGACATTCCGCCGGGCATGACCAAATCGCTGAACACCAAGCCGACGGCGTGGCCGCTTTCCAGAATGTCCAGGGCCTCGGGCGCGTTGGCCGCTTCCTGGACCTCGTATCCCAGTTCGGTCAGCCGCGTCTTCGTCAGGCGGCGAACGTGGGGGTCGTCCTCGACCACCAGCACGGTCTGCCGGTCGCCGCGGGCGACGGGAACATCCTCCGCCTGGGCAACTTCGGGCGCTTCGTCCCCCGTGTGGCGGGGCAGGTAGATGTTGACCGTGGTGCCAGATCCAACCTCGCTGTAGATGGTGACGTGACCGCCCGACTGCTTGGCGAAGCCGTACACCATTGACAGGCCCAGGCCGGTTCCTCGGCCCGCCTCCTTGGTGGTGAAGAACGGCTCGAACACCCGCTCCCTGATCTCGGGAGTCATGCCGGCCCCCGTATCGGTAACCGAAAGGCGCACGAAATCGCCCGGCTGCAGCCCTTCCTCGACGGCCGAATAGAGGTCGTCAATCTGGACGTTCGTGGTTTCCAGGATCAGGGTCCCCTTGTCGGACATGGCATCCCGCGCGTTGACCGCCAGATTGACGATGGCGGTTTCGACCTGGGAGGGGTCGGCCTTTACGGTCCACAGGTCGGTGCTCAACAGAGTGCTCAGGCCGATCGTCTCGCGCAGCGTCCGATGCAGCATGTCCGTCAGCCCGACGACCAGGGCATTGAGGTCCACGACCCTGGGATCCAGCCGGCTGCGCCGGGCGAAGGCGAGCAGTCGTTCCGTCAGGCGCGCGCCCATGCTCGCGGCCTCCTGCGCCTCGGCCAGCAGCGCGAGCTGACCCTCGTCTTCCACCCGCAGTTCAAGAAGCTCCAGGTTGCCGATGATCACCGTCAGCAGGTTGTTGAAGTCGTGGGCAACGCCGCCGGTCAATTGACCCAGGGATTCCATCTTCTGCGCCTGGCGAAGCGCCTCGTCGGCCTTATTGCGTTCGCTCAGGTCGTGGATGATGCCGGTGAAGAATATTTCGCCGTCGATCTCGAACTGACTCACCGACAGGTGCATTGGAAACGTCGTGCCGTCCTTGCGTAGGCCGGTGACTTCCCGGCCGATGCCGATGATTCGGTGCTCGCCGGTGGTGAGGTAGCGCGAAAGATAGGCATCGTGCTCGGACCGGAAGGGCTCCGGCATGAGGACACTGACGTTGCAGCCGATCAATTCCTCGGGCGTGTACTGGAAAAGCCGTTCTGCGGCGGGATTGATGACTTCGATAATCCCGCGCCGGTCGATGGTGATGATGGCGTCGACGGCGGATTCCAGAAGGGCACCAAGCTTCGCCGCATCCTTCGCGGTCACGCGGGTGACCTCAGAATCCTCGGACAAGGCCGTCCTCCCCAACAATCACGAATGTGCAAGCCCCCTTTAACCTACAACCCACCGGAGGGTGGTTTCAATCCGGTATTCCTCCAATATTTAGGTCTGGAAATTCAACGTACAAGCGGTGTCACGCTGCGTTTCGCCGCACAGACCGCCTTTCGGCCGATGCCGGACGGATCGGCGACGCGTTCCGATGCCGCCGCGTGGTCTGGTGCCGATATCCGCGACGGGAGAGAATTGATCGGCCTCAATGCGCCGGGCGGGCGGGCGGCGATGATGACGGAGCGCCAAGGGGCGGAGCGGCCATGGAAAAGAAGCATCAGATCAACGTTCTCTACATCGTCTTCACGGTGCTTGCCGTGCTGATGCTGCAGAACTTCCTGCTGTCGCGCAGCCAGGTCTCCGTCATCCCCTACAGTTCGTTCGAACGAGAACTGCAGCAGGGCAACGTGTCCGAGGTCGTGGTCTCGGAGAACCTCATCCGCGGCACCTTCCGCAATCCCGTGGACGGCAAGAGCATGTTCCGCACCCGCCGCATCGAGCCCGAGATGGCCGACCGGCTGGCCAAGTTCGACGTCAGGGTTCTGGGCGAGACCGAGGACACCTGGCTGACACGCCTGTTTTCCTGGATATTCCCGCTGCTGTTCTTCCTGGTCGTGTGGATGTTCGTGATCCGCAAGTTCGCGGAGCGCCAGGGCCTGGGCGAGGGGTACATGTCGCTCGGCAAGAGCAACGCCAAGATCTATGTGGAGAGCGACATCAAGGTCACCTTCAAGGACGTCGCCGGCGTCGACGAGGCCAAGACGGAGCTGATCGAGATCGTGGATTTCCTGAAGGATCCGGCGCGCTACGGCCGCCTGGGCGGGCGCATCCCCAAGGGCGTGCTGCTGGTCGGCCCGCCGGGAACGGGCAAGACGTTGCTGGCGCGCGCCGTGGCCGGCGAGGCCGGGGTCGCTTTCCTGTCCATCAGCGGCTCCGAATTCGTCGAGATGTTTGTGGGCCTGGGTGCGGCGCGGGTACGCGACCTGTTCAAGCAGGCCCGCGAGAAGGTGCCCTGCATCATATTCATCGACGAACTGGACGCGCTGGGCCGCGCGCGGGGCGTCGGACCGTTGAGCGGCGGGCACGACGAGAAGGAACAGACGCTGAACCAGTTGCTGGCCGAACTGGACGGCTTCGATCCGTCCGACGGCCTGGTCCTGCTGGCAGCGACAAACCGGCCGGAAATCCTCGATCCGGCGCTCCTGCGGGCCGGGCGCTTCGACCGCCAGGTCCTGGTCGACAGGCCCGACAAGACCGGACGGGTCGCGATCCTGGCCATCCACCTGAAGAAGGCGAAGCTGGCGTCCGACGTGGATGCCGATCAGATCGCCGCCCTGACGCCCGGGTTCACGGGGGCGGACCTCGCCAACCTTGTGAACGAGGCGACCCTGCTGGCGACCCGGCGCAACGCCGACGCGGTGGCTATGGAAGATTTCAACCAAGCCGTCGAGCGCATTATCGCCGGCCTTGAGAAGAAGAACCGCCTTTTGAATGCGTTCGAACGGCGCACCATCGCCTTCCACGAGATGGGTCACGCCATCGTCGCCCTGTGCCTGCCGGGCTCCGACAAGGTGCACAAGGTCTCCATCATCCCGCGCGGCATCGGCGCCCTCGGCTACACCATCCAGCGCCCGACCGAGGACCGCTACCTGATGAGCCGCAAGGAACTGGAGAACAAGATGGCCGTCCTCATGGGCGGGCGGGCGGCGGAATCCATCGTGTTCAAGAGCTTTTCCACCGGGGCCGCCGACGACCTTGCGCGGGCGACGGAGATCGCACGTTCCATGGTCACGCAGTACGGCATGGTCGAAAGCCTGGGTCAGGTCGCCTACGACAAGCAGCCCCATTCCTTCCTGGGCCAGCAGCAGGAGATGACCTGGCTGGAACGCCGCTATAGCGAGGAAACGGCGCGCGAGATCGACTGCGCCGTGCGCGCCCTCGTCCAGGGCGCCTTCGACAAGGCCGTCGGCATCCTGACGCGCAACCGTGCGACTCTCGAAACTACCGCCACGCGGCTTCTGGAAACGGAAACCCTGGACGAAGGGGATCTGGCGGGCCTGACGACGGGGCTGGTGCGGGCCGAGGCGGCAGAGTGACGCCCGCCTGCCGGCGGTTCGTTGCCGTCCGGGACCCGCGTTCCTATATGTGAGCGGACGCGGCACGTTCGCGGGAATTTGCCATGGATCGCCTGTTCCGGCGCACGATATCCAGCCTGCTGGCGGCGGTGGCGGCCCTTGGGCTCGTTGCCTGCGCCGCGCCGACGCCTTACGGCCCGGCGCCTGGGGCTGTAGGCGACCGGGGGCATGGATACTGGGAGCAGGCGCTGGAGGACGACCGTCTCCGCGTGACCTTTTCCGGCAACAGCGATACCTCGCGCGAAACCGTGGAATCCTATCTTCTGTATCGCGCCGCCGAAATCACCCTGGAACGCGGCGGCGACCATTTCGTCGTCGCTGACCGGGCGACGGAGAAATCCACCACCTATCACACCACTTACGACTTCGACGGCCCCTTCGGAATCGGTTTCGGGCCCGATTTCGGGTTCGGTTATGGGCGCTGGCCCTATGGGTTCCGATCCGCCTATCGGGGCTATCCGTTCGCCGGCTACGGCAATGCGACGTCCTGGCAGGTGAACCGATACATCGCCCATGCGGACATCGTGCTTGGCAGGGGACCCAAACCCGACCGGCCCGAGGCCTACGACGCGCGGGCGGTGATCGCCCGGTTGGCATCGGGTATCGTCCGCAGCAGACCTTAGGCTTCCGTCTCTGGACGCCGCAGGAGAAGCCGCACGACCCTGGCCTCGCCCCGGTGGCGGACGCCATCGTTGACGCGGATGCGGCCCTTCAGGGCCTCGACGACCTCAAGGCCGCACAGGACGTCGAGAAAATCGTTCATCTCGTACAGTAGGTCCGGGTCTTCCGGACCGAGGCTGCGTCCACCCGCACCCGCCGGAGCGAAGCCCTCGGCGACGAACCAGCCGCCGGGCGCAAGGGCCGCCGCCGCCACGCGCGCGGCGCGCAGTCGCACGGCCGCCTCGCATTGCAGGTACATCAGGAACACGGCGTCCCAGGCGCGGCCTGGAGGCGGGGTCCAGTCCGCGAGATCGGCGGCGATGCGCTCCACGGTCCTGCCGCGCGCCGCGTCGTGGGCCAGGGCGTGTTCCGTCGCCACGGTGGAGGCGTCGACCGCCGTGACCTCAAGCCCCTGTTGGGCCAGCCAGCCGCCGTTGCGGCCGTCGCCGTCGGCCAGACACAGGGCCGAGCGCGGCCGGAAGTCCGAGCGCGCCATGACTTCGCGCAGGTATTCCGAGGGCTGGTCGCCGAACAGGCGGGTATCGGGTGCCGTGCCCGCCTTGGCATAGCGACTGTTCCAATCCTTCACGGGCGGCGATCCTCTCCAATCCGAGGATAGTCCTACGCGCCCCCACCCGAATTTTCCAGCCTGTCCGCGAGAGCGGGCTCATTCCGAGGGTGGGGCCTGGCCGTCCATGACGTGGATACCCTCCGCCAGCAGCGAGACCGTGGCCGCGACGCCCTCGGCAAGATCGTTGCGTCGTGCGGCATGAAGCGGCATCGAGAAATGGAGCGGTAGGTCGGGCGCGTGATGCGGGCGGAGCGTCAGATGGGCGGTCTGGCCGATAGCAAGGAAAGACGTCACGGTTCCGGGAACCGGGTTCTCATGTTCGCCCCGTGACGGCCGGTCGCGCCGGTGCAAGATAACGAAGCCGTCCGGGACGACCCAGCTGACCTGCTGTCCGACCTCCCGGCCCTGACCGTCCCTGAATTCGATGCGGAGGCCCGACCAGTCGATGCAGCCGTGCCCGCTGTCCTCGCTGCGGGCGGCGATGGTTCCGGGGAACACGTTGCGAAGGTCGACCAACCGCGCGACGGCGGGCGAGGCCGGGCGGCTCGTCACCTCTTCGGCGGTGCCCGATTGCAGCGCCTGCCCGTGATGCAGCACGACCATGCGGTCGGCCAGCAAGGCCGCCTCGTCAAGGTCATGGGTGACCAGGATCACGGGCATCTCGAGGACACGGCGAAGTTCGGCGATTTCGCGGTAAAGGCGCTGGCGGGTCGCCTTGTCGACGGCGGAAAAGGGCTCGTCGAGAAGCAGCACCGCCGGTTCGCGGGCAAGAGCGCGCGCGACCGCCACTCGCTGCTGCTGGCCACCGGAAAGCTCCGCCGGGCGCCGGCCCTCCAGTCCTCCCAGATGCACAAGATCGAGCAGGGCGTGCGCCCGGCGCGGTCGGTCGGTCGGTCGGACATGGCCCATGGCGGCCATCAGATTGCCGGCCGCCGTCATGTGCGGAAACAGGGCGTAGTTCTGAAACACCAGACCGACCGCGCGGCGATGGGGCGGCCTGTAATGTCCTTCGGCGGCGGAGAACCACAGGTCGCCGTTGACGCGGACGATGCCGCCATGGGGGCGGTATGTGCCGGCAATGGACCTGAGGATGGTCGATTTGCCGCTGCCCGACGGACCGACCAGGGCGAGAACCTCTCCCGGCGCACAGAAAAACGAGGCCGCAAGCGGGATCGGCGCGTCCTGTCGCAGATCGACGAAGATGCCTTTGGACGCGGTCATCCGAGCTTCCTGCCGATCCTGCGCGAAAAGGCGAAGGTCAGGGCGATCGCAGCGAGCGAGATGGCGAGCAGCAGCGTCGACATTTCCGCTGCCGCCGCGTTATCGAAGGCCTGTACGCGGTCGTAGATGGCGATGGCGACCGTGCGGGTCTCGCCGGGGATGGAGCCGCCCACCATCAGGACGATGCCGAACTCGCCCAGCGTATGGGCGAAGGACAGCACCATGGCCGTCAGGATTCCCGGCCACGCCAGGGGCAGGTCGACCCGCAGCAGGCTCCGCCAGGGCGACATGCCGCAACAGGCGGCGGCCTCCCGGACCTCCGGCGGGATGGCCTCGAACCCCCTCTGCATGGGTTGGACGGCGAAAGGCAGGTTGAAGATGATCGACGCCAGCAAAAGGCCGTCGAAGGTGAAGACCAGGGGCTTGCCGAAGGCTGCTTGCCAGAACTGGCCGACGGGCGAGGCCGCGCCGAAGGCGACGAGCAGATAATAGCCGAACACGGTCGGCGGCAGCACCAGGGGCAGGGCGATCAGCGCCTCGACCAATCCCTTGCCGGGAAAATCGCGGTACGCGAGCCAACGCCCGAGCGCGATGCCGACCGGCAGCAGAACGACCACGGTGAGTCCGGCGAGGCGCAGGGAAAGCCAGAGTGCCGTCCAGTCCATGGCACGCGCCCCTTTCGCTCAGTTCGCGTCGACCGGCGGGACGAAGCCGAACCGGCGGAGGATTGCGCGGGAGGCGGGTTCCTTGACATAGGCAAAGAAGCGTTCCGCGACCGGTCCGGCGTTCTTCAGGAGCACCATGCGCTGACGCAGGGGCGAATGCCATTCCTCGGGGATCAGGGCGTATGTTCCACGCGCAACCAATTGCGGCGACAGGGCGAGCGAATAGGCGACGATGCCGCCCTGCGTATTGGCGGAGGTCGCGAACTGGGCTGCCTGGCTGACGTTTTCGCCGAGTACCAGCTTGGCCCGGACGGCCTCCCACAATCCACGATGGCGCAAGGCTTCCTCCGCCCGCTTGCCGTAGGGCGCGTGTTCGGGGTTGGCGATGGCGAAACGGGATATTCCGCCTGCGGCGAGCGCCGCCGCGAGGCTGTCGAGCGACCCGTCCGGCCGCAGGGGCGAGCCGTGCCGCGCGATCACGGCGATGCGGCCGACGGCGTAGAGCGTTCCCTCGTCGCGTGTGAAGCCGTCCCGCGCGAGGTCCAGGACATACCGTTCGTCCGCCGACAGGAACATCTGGAAGGGCGCGCCCTGGCGGATCTGCCGCGCGAAATTGCCCGACGAGCCCATGGAAAGCGTCACGTCCTGTCCCGTCTCCCGCTTGAACGCGGCGGCGACCTCGGCGAGGGCGAACTGAAGGTCCGAAGCCCCCGCGATTATCGGGGAGTCCGCCCGCGCCGGTGCGAAAAGGGCGGCGGAAACCGCCGCCAGCGCCAGGGCTCCGCGGCGCAGGCGAATCAGAAATCCGGGCGCGTCGATCATGCGGAACCTACCGATAGGACAAATAGAACATATCGGAAAATATCGGCGGACCCACCGCTTGGCAAGCGGAACCGCCTATTCCGCTTGCCTGGGAACGAGCTTCCGCATGGCGATCAGGTCGCTGGCGATGGCCTTGGCGGTCTTGGCCTCCATCTTGCGGTACTGATCCAGGACCTTCCTACCCAGGTCGGTCAGTTCAGCCCCGCCCCGCGTGCTGCCGCCGCGCGAGGTCAGGACCAGGGGCGTTCCGAACTGTTCGTTCAAGGCTTCGATCAGGCCCCAGGCCTTCTTGTAGCTCATGCCGAGCATGCGCCCGGCGGCGGCGATGGAGCCCGTTTCGCCCACACCCTCCAACAGGTCCGCCTTGCCCGGTCCGATGGCGATATCGGGAGCCAGAACGATGCGAAGCCGCGCCCCCGTTTGCTGATTTCCTGCCTTCATGGATGCATTTTATCCCCTCGTCGGCAGGCGGTCAGGTTAATTCGCCGCTCGGCCCTGGGCCGCGCGAAATACCTGGGGTAGGATGCCGCCCCTCTTAACCTTTTGCCCAACGACAAACGGAATCTATAACCATGACCGCCCCCGCTGACGACCAGGGTGCCGTGCGCCTGTCCCGCAACGGCTCCGTCGCCCACCTGATCTTCGATCGGCCCCAGGCCCGCAACGCCATGACCTGGGCCATGTACGACGGGCTCGCCGCCGCCTGCGACGGGATCATGGACGACCCGTCCGTGCGCGTCGCCGTGTTCCGGGGAGCCGGGGGCAAGGCCTTCGTCGCCGGCACGGACATCGCCCAGTTCCTGGAATTCAAGTCGGGCGACGACGGGCTGGCCTACGAGGACAAGGTCGAAACCTATATCGCACGGGTCGAACGCCTGCCCATGCCGACCCTCTGCGTGGTCGAGGGCTGGGCCGTCGGCGGCGGCATGGCCATCGCCAACGCCTGCGATTTCCGCATCGCCACGGCCGGGGCGCGCTTCGGCGTGCCCATCGCCCGCACGCTGGGCAACTGCCTGTCTGCGCAGAACCTGCGGGCGCTCACGGAAACGCTCGGCATGCCCATGGTCAAGCGCATGCTGATGCTGGCCGAAATGCCCGAGGCCGAGGAACTTCTGGCCCACGGCTACCTGCTGGGCGTGGCCGAGGCCGAGGGCATCGACGCCCTGCAGGACGAGATCGTGGACAAGCTCCTGGGTCACGCGCCGGTCACCATGCGTGTGACCAAGGAGGCCCTGCGGCGCCTGGGCACGGACCTGACCCCCGACGACCGCGACCTGATCCATGCCGCCTACGGCAGCCGTGACTTCAGGCACGGCGTCGAAAGCTTCGTCGCCAAAAAGAAGGCGGAGTGGAAGGGGGAATGACCTCCGTAATCTAGCCGGGGAACCGTACCTTCAGGTCGGCGACCTGTTCCGGCGTCAGGAAGCTGGTCTCCAGTCCGCGCAGCATGAGGTAGAGCTTGGCCGTCTCCTCCAGTTCCTCCGTCGCGTAAACCGCGTCGGCCAGCGACTTTCCGGCGACCACGGGGCCGTGGTTGGCGAGCAGAACCGCGTGGTGGTCCGACGCCATCTCCTTTACCGCCCTGGCCAGGTCGATGCTGCCCGGCGGAAAGAAGGGGACCAGGGGCAGGTCGCCCACCTTCATCGCGTAATAGGCGGTGATGGGCGGCAGCACGTTCCTGGGGTTCACGTCCTTCAGGCAACTTACCGCCACCGAATGGGTCGAATGCAGATGCACGATGGCGCCGGCCGTCGCGCGCTGCTCGTACACCGCCATGTGCAGGAAGGTCTCCACCGTCGGCTTGTCGCCGCCCACGTGATTGCCGTCCTTGTCGAGCCTGGAGATGCGTGCCGGATCGAGGCGGCCCAGGCAGGATCCCGTCGGCGTCATCAGCCAGCCACCGTCCTCCAGCCGTACGCTGATGTTGCCGGTGGATGCATGGGTCAGCCCGCGGTCGAACATGGACTTACCAAGAAGCGCGATCTCGTCGCGCAGTCCGTTCTCCGGGCTCATGCGGCGTCCCTCCGGTCGAGCATGGCGAGCGCCTTTTCGAAGAAATCCTCGGTTCCGAAATTGCCGGATTTCAGGGCCAGCGCCAAAGGTGCGTCGTCGGCGGCGCGCAACGACAGGCTTTCTGTCCAGGGCACGCCGGGGTCGATTTCCGGGCCGATCCGCATGGCGTGAACGCCGAGCGCCTGGACCACCGCACCCGAGGTCTCGCCCCCCGCGACGACGAAGCGCCGCACGCCGCCGTCACGCAGGGTGCGGGCGAGCCGTCCGAAGAAGCGTTCGACCGTGTCGCCCGCCTGGTTGCGGCCCATTTCACCCTGGATTTTCAGCACCATGTCCGGTTCGGCCGTGGAATAGATGAGCTGCGGCCCGGAATTCAGCCCGGCCAGCACCTTGTCGGCCACCGTGCGGGCAGCGTCCGCCACGTCGCCGAGGGCGAGCGGGTCGATCTTGTGGCTGGGCCACAGCTTTCTTGCCCGTGCCACCTGGCCGCGGGTCGCCTGGGAACAGCTTCCGGCGATGATCACGGCGGGACCCGAGACGTTGGGCGTTTGCGCATCGGCCGCAGCCCCCAGCAGGCCCTGGCGGCGGTAGTTCCCGGGCAGGCCCAGCGCGATGCCGGATCCGCCCGTCACCAGCGGATGGTCGGCAACGGCCCGGCCGATGACGGTCAGGTCGGCGTCGTCCAGCGCGTCGACGATGGCGTAGCGATGGCCGCCGTTCTTCAAGGCATCGAAGGCGGCCTTTACGGCGTCCGGTCCCTGGCGCACGATCTTGTGCTCGACCAGGCCGACCAGTTCATCCGTCTGGCGGCTCAGCACGCGCACCAGATTGGCGTCGCGCATGGGCGTCAGGGGATGGTCCTTCAGGCTCGATTCCGACAGCAGCATGTCACCCACGAACAGATAGCCTTTGTAGATGGTCCGTCCCGTGGTCGGGAAGGCGGGGCAGGCGATGGCGAAGTCGGCGTGCAGCGCATCCAGAAGCGCGTCGGCGACCGGGCCGATGTTGCCCATATCCGTGGAATCGAAGGTGGAACAGTACTTGAAGAAGACCTGCTTCGTGCCCAGGCCCCTGAGCCAGGAAAGCGCGGCCAGGGACTCGGTCACGGCCTCGTGCACGGGACAGGTGCGGGATTTCAACGCCACCACCACGGCCTCGGCATCACCCAGGTCCTTAAGGCCGGCGCCCGACGGCACGCCGTTGACCTGAACCGTGCGCATGCCGTTCTTGACCAGGGTGTTGGCAAGGTCGGTGGCGCCGGTGAAATCGTCGGCGATGCATCCCAGAACGATGGCCATGGGTGCGGCGTCTCCTCGTTGATAGCCGGCCCGGGGCGGCGCGGCACCCGTTATATAACGCCTTCTTTCAGGGAGCGCTATGCGGCGGGGCCGAGAAGCGTCAGGAGATCGCGCAGGCGGAACGGCTTCTGGAGCGTGTGATCGGCGCCCAGGCTGGCCGCGTCCCGGAGGTAGAGCGCCTTGGCCGACATGGCGATGACCGGTAACGACGGTTTGGCCGCTTTCGCCTTCATGATGAATTCGATGCCCTCGCCGTCGGCCATGACAATGTCGGTGACGGCCGCGTCCACCGGTTCGCGCCCGATAATATCGAGCGCCGCATGCCCGCCCGACGCGGCCAGCACGCGAAACCCGGCCTCTTCCAGGGTCTCGTGAAGCGCCGCGCGAAGCTCCGCGTCATCCTCTACCACCAAGATCGTCGTCATGGCGCGATTATCGCCGCCCGGTCGCCGGCGACCAAATCACGCCCCATCACATTGCCGTTCATTTGGCGGAAACGGAGAGAGGGTCAGCTTGCGCTGTCCAAGCGGGCGAGGTAACGGGGGTTGCTCTCGGCCAACTCGGCTCGGTTGACGATGCACAGGTGGGCGTGCGTGCCCTTGGGCGCCCGGCCGTCACGGATGGCGCGGACGAGGGTGCGGTTGAGGTCGGCAAGGCTGCCGTCGCCGCCCAGGAGGGCCCTGAGGGAGGCTTCCTCGGCGCGCGCCGGTCCGTCGCCCGCCTCTGCCTGGCGCACCGCGATGGCGCGGGCGTTGCGGATCATGGCGGCCACGTAATTGGCGTTTGCGGCGGCGGGATCGGCCGCCGTTTCCGTGGCGTCGGCGATGGCGGTCAGGGCCGCGCCGCTCGGGTTCTTTCTCATGCCGCGTCTCCGGTCATCGCCAGGATCTCCGCCTCCAGTTCCGGCACCACATGGGCGGTCAGCGCCAGTTCCAGCGACGCCTCCTCGCCCGAGACGTGGCGCCAGGCCTGCTGCAGCGCGATCACGGCCCAGCGCACGTGGGCCATCACTTCCCAATATAACGCGGCGGTGGGGTCGATGTTCCGGCCCGAAGAATCCGCATAGCCCGCCACAAAGGCGTTGCGCGGGCCCAGGCCGCCGGCCTCCTCCTGCCAACGGCCGAAGCGCCAGCACTTGGCGTGGAACCAGCCGATATCCTCCAACGGGTCGGACCAGCCTGCGAATTCCCAATCGAGCGTCGCCGACAACTTCCCGTCATCGATCATCAGGTTGCCCGTGCGATAGTCACGATGGCACAGCGCGACGGGGCCGGGGGCGGGTGCGTGGTCGGCCAGCCAGGCTAGGCCCCATTCCACGGCGGGGTGCGGGTCGGGCAGCGCATCCAGATAGGCGCGGTATTGCGCCACGGCGGCTCGGGCGGGATCGGCGGGCGGCGGTCCCAGGAACTCCAGGTCGGATCTGGGCGGGGTGATGGAGTGAATGCGCGCCAGGTTGGCGCCCAGTTCGCGGACCAGGGCGGCGTTCGGCGCGGCCTTGACCAGGCGCCCGCCCCGGGCCTCGCCGGAGATCCGGTGCATCAGGAAGAAGGGACCGCCCAACACGGTCGCGTCCTCGCACAGCACGCAGGGCGTGGGCACGATGACGCCCGCTTTGTGGGCGGCCTTCAGAAGCGCGAATTCCTCGGCGCGCGAATGGCTGGTGGCGACGGCCGACGCCGCGTCCCGGCGCAGGACTAGGTCGTGGCGCCCCGGCCAGGGGCCGCCTGCGACCTCGATCTCCAGGCGGTGGTTCTCCTGGATCGCGCCGCCGGACAGGCGCTCCGTCGCCAGAATCGTGACCGCCGCCCCGGCCTCGGCGGCAAGCCAGTCCGACAGGCGGGTGGTCTGGTCCAAGGTCAGATTGCCGGCCACGGATCCCCCTCAGCCCCAGTGCCAGTGGTCGAGGCCCTGTTCACGGAAAAGCCCGGCCAGAACCATCTTGTGGACCTCGGAGGCGCCATCGACCAGGCGCGCCTGGCGGGCGTAGCGGTAGATCCATTCCAGGACCGTGTCCTTGGAATAGCCGCGCGCACCGCACAATTGCACGGCCGTGTCGACGCATTTGTGGAGCGTGTCGGCGACCTGGACCTTGGCGGTCGAGACCTCGGCCCGGGCGCGGCTGCCTTGGTCGAGCTGCCAGGCGGCATGCATGGTCAACAGGCGGCCGATCTGGATTTCCTTGGCCGCCTCGCCCAGCAGCAGTTGCACGCTCTCTCGTTCCGCCAGCCGGGTGCCGAAGGCCTTGCGCTCCGAGACGTACTCGTCGGCGATCTCCAAAGACCGCTTGGCCAGGCCCAGCCAGCGCATGCAATGGGTCAGGCGCGCGGTGCCGAGCCTGATCTGCACGCATTTCATGCCCTCGCCGACGCCCATCAGACGGTTTTCGTCGGGGATTTCCAGGCCGTCAAAGGTCAATTCGCAATGGCCGCCGTGCTCTTCGGGACCCATGATCGGGATGCGGCGCTCGATCTTCCATCCGGGCTGGTCCTTGTGGAACAGGAAGGCCGTCAGGTTGCGCCTGGCGTCGTCCGACGTGCGCGCCAGCAGGATGAAGTGCGACGCCACGCCGGCCCCCGTGATGAACCACTTGCGGCCGTGAACGACCCATTTGCCGCCCTTCTTCTCGGCGCGGGTCAGCATCATGCCCGACGGATCGGACCCGCCGCCCGGTGCGGGCTCCGTCATGACGATGGAGGAGCGAACCTTGCCGTCGATGATCGGCTGCAGCCACGTTTCCTTCTGTTCCTCCGTCGCGATCCTGTTGAGGACGAACATGTTGCCGTCGTCGGGGGCGGCGGCGTTGAACACCACGGGACCGAAGATGGAGCGGTTCATCTCCTCGTAACAGGCGGCCATGCCGACCGTGTCGAAGCCGCGCCCGCCGCGCGCCACGGGCATGGACAGCGCCCACAGGCCCTCGGCTTTCGCCTTCGCGCGCAAACCGCCGAGCAGGTCCAGACGGATGTTCTCATGACCGTCGAAGCTGGCCGGATCGGCCTCAAGCGGCAGGATATGGTCGGCCACGAAGCGACGGATAGCCTTGCGGGTTTCGTCCACTTCGGGGGTCAGATTGAAGTCCATGAAGTCGAATCCTTGTCGGTCTGCGGGTGAACGGGGCGCGTTGTCGCGCGGACGGGGCGGGGAGATTATCAGATTTGCCGGAAAACCCGGAAGCGGCGGGAGAAATCCGGCTGTTTCGGGGGCTTGTCAGGGAAGGATCAGGCTGCTGGTGCATTGTGTAAACTGTGCAATTATCAGCGACCCGCGAGGGGGGGGTATCTTCGGCGCCGAGTATGACCGCCATGATATTGAAAGAACAAAAAGAGTCGCGGCGGAATCCTCGTTCCACCGTGCACGGGAAGGTGGAAGTCGGTCTCGGCGAACCCGACCAGGCGGGGTATCTGCGCGACATGTCCGTCGGCGGCGCGTCGATTGTCTATCCCCAGGGCGTCGAGCCCAAGGACGATCCGGTCAAGGTCGATGACGAAATCCTGCTGGTCGTCCGCGGCCGCGCCCGTATGCCGGGCCGCGTCGTGCGGGTGTTCGACGGTGGGTTCGCGGTGGAATTCGACTGGTCGCTTGAGGTCGACCGAGATCGATTCACCGATTAGAGTGCCGCCCATCGTAAGGGCGGTCTAAGGGCGATGCTGCGCCGGCGCAACGCCGCCGAACCCGACGGTCGCCATGTCGCGCAGCGGCCACGCACCCTCCGCCACCCATTGATGGAACCGCTTGATCCGCAGGTTGAAGGCTGCCGGCTCCTCCAGGTTCAACAGGTGCCCCGACTTCGGCACGACCTCCAGTCCCGCGCCGGGCATGGTGCGTTTCAGCCACAGGTTGATGTCGAGCACCGGTTCATCCTCGTCGCCGACCATGAACAGGACCGGCGTGCTGGACGAGGCCAACTGGTCCCGGAAGGTGTATAGCGACGGCCGGCCGCCGACGATGCGGCGCAGCACGTGCGCGGCACCCTTGACGTCGTGCTCGGCAAGCTCGCGGCGGAACTTGTCCCAGGCGGCCGGATCCTTGCGCTTCAGCTGCAGGCGCGTGGGCCCGTTGGCGAAGTCGTCGGCGGGAAAAGTGCCCGCAGCCTCCATGGCGTCGGCCAGCCGCTGGGCTTCGGTGCGGTATCCGGGATTGTCCTCGGGGTGTGACCCCGATCCGCCCGATGCGGCGGTCAGGGTGAGGACGCGGTCGTGATGACGCAGGGCGAGCATCAGGCCCGTGTAGGCCCCCATGGAGAGCCCCACCACGTGCGCCGTCCCGATCAACAGGTGGTCGAGCACCGCGCGCGCGTCCTCGGCGACGATGTCGTAGGCATAGGCGTCCGGATCGTCCGGAACGCCCGACGGCGCGTAGCCCCTGCATGCCGTCACGACACAGCGGTTGGTGCGGGAAAACGCCTCGACCTGGGGCTGCCAGCTTCGCGGGTCGCCGCCGTATTCATGGAGGAACAGGATAGGCTCGCCGCTTCCCGTGTCTTCGTAGTACAGCGTCGTACCGTCGTCGGCGGTGGTGATGGGCATGACGGATTCCTTTTTCCGATGCGTTTTGGCCCTAAAGCGTATTGACCAGATGGCCGCCGTCGACGGCCACGACCTCGCCGGTCATGAAGTCGGACGCATCCGACGCCAGCAGCAGAAGCGCGCCGTCCAGGTCCCCGGGCTTGCCGAAGCGGCGCTGCGGGATGCGCTTCATCAGGGCTTGGCCGCCCTCGCCTTCGAGGAACTCCCGGTTCAGGTCCGTTTCGATGTATCCCGGCGCGATGGCGTTGACGCGGATGCGGTGTCGCGCCCATTCCAGGGCCAGCGCCTTGGTCATCTGGACCAGACCGGCCTTTGACACGGCATAGGGCAGCACGCCCCCCGCTTGCCGCAATCCCAGGACCGAGGCGACGTTGACGATGACCCCCGGCCTGCCGGCGGCGACCATGTCCCGGGCGGCGCGCTGGGCCACGGTCCAGGCGCCGGTCAGGTTGGTCGCCATCATTCCGTCCCACACGGCGGAGTCGAGATCGATGGCGCGGTCCGTCGAGGCAAGGCCCGCATTGTTGATCAGGAGGGTGACCTGGCCGAAGGCACGGTCCGCCGTCTCGAACGCGTCGGCCACGGAATCGCGGTCGGTCACGTCCATTTCCACGGCCAGCGCCTGTCCGCCCGCGGCGGCGATCGTGTCGACCGTTTCGGCGAGCTTGTCCCGCCGCCGCGCGCAACAGGCGACGGCGGCGCCGTGGGCGGCCAGGACCTGGGCGAAATGGCGGCCCAGGCCCGACGAGGCCCCGGTCACCAGCGCAACCCGGTCGGCCAGCAGATCCTGGCGGAAGGGACTGGTCATGATGCTTTCTCCTGGCTGTCGGCGTTGGCGCGTTCGCGCAGGACGAATTTCTGGATCTTGCCGGTGGAGGTCTTGGGCAGGAGACCGAACACCACGTGACGCGGCGCCTTGTAGTGGGCCATGTTGGCGCGGCACCAGTCGATGATGGCGTCGGCGCCGACGCGGCCTTCCGATCCCGGCTTCAAGGTCACGAAAGCGCAGGGCGTCTCGCCCCACGTGTCGTCGGCCTTGGCGACCACCGCGGCTTCCATCACGTCGGGATGCCTGTAAAGGCATTCCTCGACCTCAAGCGACGAGATGTTTTCGCCCCCCGAGATGATGATGTCCTTCGACCGGTCCTTGATCTCCACATAGCCGTCGGGGTGCAGGACCGCCAGGTCGCCCGTGTGGAACCATCCGCCGCGGAACGCCGCCTCGGTCGCCGCCGGATTCTTCAGGTAGCCCTTCATGACCGTGTTCCCGCGCAGCATGATCTCTCCCATGGTCCGGCCGTCGGCGGGAACGGGCTCCATGGTGTCCGGGTCCATCACGGTCTGGTCGAACACGGAGGGATAGCGCACGCCGGCACGGCTGATCTTCTGCGCCTGGGCGTCCGGGTCCAGGTCGTCCCACGCGTCCTGCCACGCGCAGTAGGTCGAGGGGCCGTAGGATTCCGTGAGCCCGTACAGATGGGTGACGCGAAAGCCCATTTTTTCCATGCCCGATATCACCGCCGAGGGCGGCGCGGCACCGCCGGTGAATACCTGGACTTCCTGTTCGAACGTTCGCTTCACCGCGTCCGGTGCATGGATCAGCATGTTAAGCACGATGGGCGCCCCGCACATGTGGGTCACACCGTGCTCGGCGATCATGGGGAAGATCAGGGCGGGATCGACACGCCGCAGGCACACGTGGGTGCCCGCCGCCGCTGTCACCGACCAGGGATAGCTCCAGCCGTTGCAGTGGAACATGGGCAGCGTCCACAGGTAGCGCGACTGGCGGTCCAGGCGCGAGACCAAGGCCCCCCCCATGGCGGTGACGAAGGCGCCCCTGTGGTGATAGACGACGCCCTTTGGGTTGCCCGTCGTGCCAGAGGTGTAGTTAAGGGAGATCGCCTGCCATTCGTCGGCGGGCGGGGCAATGGGGAAATCCGGGTCGCCCGTCTTCAGAAAGGCCTCGTAATCCATCTCGCCCAGATGTTCGCCGCGCAGGCCACCTTGGGCTTCGGTCAGGGGATCGTCGATATCGATGACGGGGATCGGTCGGCCCAGCCTGGCGAGCGCTTCCTTGACCGCCGGGGCGTGCTCGCGGTCGGTGATCAGCAGCCTGCTTTCCGCATGGTCCAGGATGAAGGCGATGGTCGCCGCATCCAGCCGCGTGTTCAGCGCGTTCAGCACCGCCCCCGCCATGGGAACGCCGAAGTGCGATTCCAGAAGTTCCGGCGTGTTGGCGCCCATGACCGAGACGGCGTCGCTGGCGCCGATGCCGCGCGCGGCGAGCGCTCCGGCAAGCCGCCGGCAGCGCGTCAGCATCTCGCCGTAGGTGATGCGACGCGGACCGTGGACGGCGGCGACCCGGTCCGGATAGACGGACCCCGCCCAGGTCAGGAAGGACAGCGGCGTCTGCGGCTGATGGTTGGCCGGGGTGCGCCCCAGGTCCTTCTCGAAGATGTTGTCCGCCCCGTTCACGGATCGGGTGCTCCCCCGTTTGTTGCCCGTTGCTGGACCAACAGATACCACCGGGTCGCCGCCCCCGCAAAGGGTGCGGCAGATCGCCGTTTCCCGGCGGGCGCGATCCGGGTAATAATGAAATCTCCCTACTCTCTATAAGGCTACCCCCTCTCCATGGAACTCTGGATCCCGATCACCGTTCTGGCGGCGTTCCTTCAGAATGCGCGCTCCGCTTTGCAGAAGCACTTGAAGGGCCGGCTCTCGACCCTCGGTGCCGCCTATGTCCGCTTCCTCTACGCGCTGCCGTTCTCGGCGGTCTATCTGTGGGGACTCCATGAAATCGCCGGCAAGCCGCTGCCCGATTTCAACGACACCTTCCTGATGTACTGCGTCCTGGGCGGGGCCAGCCAGATCATCTTCACGGTGCTGCTGCTCTACCTGTTCCAGTTCCGCAACTTCGCCGTCGGCACCACCTATTCCAAGACCGAGGTGTTCCAGGTCGCCATCCTGGGCTTCCTGATCCTGGGCGACACGGTGACGCTGACCGCCGCCGCCGCCATCGTGCTCGCCGGCTTTGGCGTGGTCGTGCTGTCGGCGGGGCAGTCGCACGTGTCCCTCAAGACCCTCGTCGCCGGGGTCGCCGAGAAACCGACGCTCATCGGGCTGGTCTGCGGCGCCTTCCTGGGCGCTTCGGTGGTGTTCTTCCGGGGGGCGGCCCTGTCGTTGAAGTGGGACGACCTGGCCATGACGGTCGCCTTTACGCTCGCCGTGTCGCTGGTCATCCAGACCATTGCCATGGGCGCCTACATCGCCTGGAAGGAGGCGCCGACGCTGAAGGCCGTATTCGTCCATTGGAAGTGGTCGGCGGCCGTGGGGGCCGTCGGCATGGCCGGCTCCATCGCCTGGTTCCTGGCCTTCACCATGCAGAACGCCGCCTATGTGCGGGCGCTCGGGCAGGTCGAACTCGTCTTCACCTTCATCGCCTCGATCTTCTTCTTCAAGGAGAAGGTGACGCGGCTCGAGGTGATCGGCATCGCGCTGATCGTCGCGGCGATTCTGCTGCTGATTCTCAGCCGGGCGTGACGCGCGTTAGTGGAATTTTTCCACCTTCAGCTTGATCAGCGCCTTGCCCTGTTCGTCGGCGCTGTCCGTCAGGAGCGCGGTGAAGGTCACCTTCGATCCCGCCTTGATCGTCTTCAGGTCGTCGACGCCGATGTTGACGAACAGTTCCGGTCCCGGCGTGCCGTCCATGTCGACCAGCATGCCGGCGGCGGGCGCGTAATCGTCCTCGTGCCACTTGCGGGTTTCGGTGACGGCTCCGGACCATTTCACCAGCTTGTTGTCCAGTCCCTTCAGATAGCCCTTGAAGCTGTCGCCGCCCTTTGCCAGTTCCTGGGCGACCTGATCGAAGGTCAGCTTGCTGGGTTCCTTTTCGCCGCAGGCGACGAGAGTCATCGCGGCGACCACGGCCGGAACGACGAACGACTTGCGCATCCTTACACTCCCCGATTGTCCATGTCCGGCGTTTCGATTCGGCCGGATATCGCGCTGCTAGATAGGCGAGAACGACGACAAAATCCAGCGATTTGGCTGGCTGCATAATGTCACGTGGATCGTGCAGGATAAAAATGTCATATTCAACGGTGCTGCGGCCTGCGAACAGTCAGGCCGCGTTTGTTCAACGATTAAGGGGGGCATGCAATGGCCGGACCTCAGAAAACTGTTTCGAAGAAGCCTGCAGTGAAAAAGCCTGCGGCTAAGGCTGCGACGGCCAAGAAGCCCGCTGCAAAGACGGCCGCCAAATCGGCGGCCAAGAAACCGGCGGTCAAAAAACCGGCGGCCAAGAAACCTGCGGCCAAGAAACCGGCGGCGAAGAAGCCTGCAGCCAAGGCGGCTGCCGCCAAGAAGCCGGCTGCTGCGAAGAAGCCCGCGGCCAAGAAGCCCGCAGCCAAGAAACCCGCAGCCAAGTCGGCGGCGGCGAAGAAGCCTGCCGCGAAGAAGCCTGCCGCCAAAACGGCAGCCGCGAAGAAGCCGGCAGTGAAGAAGGCGGCGGCCAAACCCGCAGCCAGGAAGCCGGCGGCGCGGAAGGCTCCGGCGAAAAAGGCTTAGTCGTGGATTGATCGGGCGCGTCCGGTCCATCCGGATCGGACGCCGCCCCGTCAGTTCCGGGTTCCTGGTTCGCCCGTTTTCGCAAATACGCGTCGTTCGCCCTGCTGCGTCAGGGGTTGCTCCAGTTCAACGTCTCCGCCTTTGATCCGATAGGGCAGGCAGTAGATTACGGATGCGTTTTCCCGGTGGTCGAAGTTGACGGCGATGGCGTCTCGCTCTTCACCCGTTTGCGGGTGCTCGATCCGCACGTCATAGGCGACGGCGGCGGCGCGGTAGGCGCCGGCAGCGGCCTCGTGGGCACAGGTGGCGGTCAGGCGCTCGATGGCGACCACGGGCTCGGCCGCATCCTCGCCGGCCAGATGCAGGACTTCGCCTTGCGTCGTCAGCGCGACCGCAAAGGGCGTCAGCGCGCCCTGCTGCTTCAGGGTGATCTGCGCGACGGCCAGCAGGCTGCCCATGACCTGTTTGATGTCTTCCTGCAGGCTCATCCATTATCTCCCTTCCGGTTTGCGGTTGTCGGTCGGCCATATAGGCACAGCTTGCGTGACCGGGTCAAAGTCCCTGGCCGGACGCCTCGGCTTGGACCGCGGTCAGGGAATGACGGGCAGGGACGTTCCCGCCTTGGCGTTCCAGAACAGCACTCGGGCGATTCCGTCCGCCATATCCAGCATCGACATGGCGCCCGTCGACATCTTGGCGCGGGCCTGTGACTGATGGCCGGCGAGACCTTCCGGCGTCAGTTCCAGGAAATAGCGCAGGATTCCGTTGGACGAGCACACCAGGGCCAAGCCTTCCGGACCCAGGCGCGCTTCCAGTTCCCGGCACAGGTTCTTGACGTTGTCCGCCACCGCCGCAGCGCCCGGCGACCAGGTCGCCGTTTCCGACGGCCAGCGGCTTTCCTTCTCCCAGGCATTCAGTTCGCGCGCCGCCGCCGGGCCGAAGCGGGCGACGATCTCGGTGTCACTCAGCCCGCCCCACGGGCCGTAGTCGATCTCGGTCAGGCGCGGGTCGGTTTCGGCAGCCCCCGCCACACCCAGGCCCATCATCAAAATCTCCGTGTGGCGGCGGGTACGCCGCAGCGGTCCCGTGACGAAGACGTCGGGGCGGATGGCGGCCTCCTTCAGGGATGCCGCCAGGGCGTGCGCCTGGGCCTCGCCCGCCGCAGTCAGGGGCATGTCCTCGTTGGCGCCGACGCGGACCGGCGTCTCGCCGGCCTCGAAGGTGTTGCCGTGGCGGACAAGCAGCAGCTTCATGGGCGGACGGTGCCCGTACCGTCATAGGCGGTAAGCAGTTCGCCCTCGCGCGCGATCAGGTCCTCGGCGGCCGTGAGGTCGTCCGGGCTGTCGACGGACCAGTGGGTGCGGCCTCGGTAGTCAACCGGGATGACGCGGATCGGAATGCCGTTCTCCAGGGCGCGAAGCTGTTCCAGGCCCTCGGTTCTCTCAAGCACGCCCTCGGGCAGCTTGACCAGGCCGGCCAGCGTCTCGCGTCGATATCCGTAGATGCCCACGTGACGGTAGACGGGGGCGCCCGGCCTGCGGCGGAAGGGGATGATCGCCTTGGAGAAATAAAGGGCATTGAAATTGCAGTCGAGCACCACCGTGGTGCCGCTTGCGGGGTTGTCCGTCTTGTGCGCTTCCAGCGCCGCAAGCTGCGCGTCGTCCAGCGCCATCGCGGGCGTGGCGATGCGCACGGCCGGGTCCGCAAAGGCGCCGGCAACGGCGCCGATCACCCAGGGCGGGGTCAGCACCGCATCGCCCTGCAGGTTGATGACGATGTCCGGCGTCTCGGCCATCTGGGCGGCGGCCGCGTGGGCGCGTTCCGTGCCGTTGCGGCAGTCCTCGGGCGTCATCACAACGTAGGCGTCGAAGTCTCGCGCCGCGTCGGCGATGCGTTGGTCGTCCGTGGCGATGTACACGCCGTCCACGCCCTCCGCCGCGCGGGCAAGCGCCCAGACGCGCTGCACCATGGGCACGCCGGCCACCGACGCCAACGGCTTGCCGGGAAAGCGCGTCGATCCCCAGCGCGCGGGGATGACGACGACGGTCTTGGCCATGGGGGGATCCTCCTCGGCTTCTTTTCTATGTCAGGGGGCGCGCGCAAACAACTCCTGTCACCGTTCCCTGCATCGCCGCGTCGGGAAATATAAAATTTTAGGAAAATTTTATTAAAATAAAAAGTAAATATAATAGGAAATTATAGTCAAATAAAAAAATTGCCTGCCACCTAGACTAAAGTAATAATTTCTAAATTGAGGTGAGACAGTGCAGCGGGGGTGGCGGATGAGTATTCTGAAGAATCTTGTCGCCGATGCAGTGGATGAAATCCGCAGCGTCATTTCCAGAAACCTGGATGAACCCCTGAACGTGCTGGACGAGCCCGCCGACAACGGCGGGACGGCGGCATCCGTTGCGCAGACCGCGACGCCGGAATCGGAAGATCCGTCGCCGAGAGAGACGGATGCGGCCACTGACACGGCGGAAGCCACCGCTTCGCCCGCGCGCGAGCAGGCGGCCCTCCAGCCAGCCGATGGCCAGGCGGTCGATACGGCGACCCAGCCGGCGGCGACGCAGTATCCGGCCGAACGGGCCGGAACGGAAGAACAGACGGAATTCGCGCCCGTCACCGTGCTTGGCGCCGATATCGGCGACGACGATGACGCGGAAGACGAAGCGGCGCTCGCTCTTCGCTCATCCAACGAAGAGCCCCGGTCCGGGGACGGCGGTCAGCTCCCCGGCACTGCCCTCCCCGGGCCGGGAACTTTTGACCCGGTCCCCCCTTCGACTCCTGACCCGGCCCCTGGTCCCACCTCCGATCCGGGGGTCGGGTTCATTTTATCGGGCACGACCGATGGGGAGGTGCTGATCGGTGGCGAGTTCGCCGACGTCATCATGGGCGACGGCGGGGCTGATGAGATTTTCGGCGGCGCCGGCGACGACCTTCTGTACGGGGCCTCCGACACTTCCCTGGTCTTTGACGGCGCGGATACGATCACCGGCGGCGGCGGGGACGACGAGATCTACGGCGGCCTTGGCGATGACGTGATTAATGGCGGCGACGGCAACGATGTGATCTTCGGCGAACACAACGACGACACCATCGACGGCGGCGCCGGGAACGACGTGATCGAGGGCGGGTTCGGCGCCGATGTCGTCATGGGCGGCGACGGCGACGACCGGATCACCGGCGGCTACGGCGACGACGTGCTGTCGGGCGGTGCGGGCAACGACCGTCTGGACGGCGCGCGGGACAACGACGTGCTGAACGGCGGTGCGGGCGACGACCTGCTGATCGGCGGAGCCGGAGACGACGTTTACGTGATCGGCGCCGACGCTCCGCCCGGCCATGACGTGATCGAGGATATCGAAGGTTTCGACGAACTTCGGTTCGACGGCATCGATCCCTTCACGGAGGTCGCCACCGTGGTGCGTGACGGGGCGGACCTCGTCTTTTCCTACGTGGTGGGCGGCAGCCTGCGCGTCACCGGGTTCTATGGCGACGGCATGATCGAAAAGATCACCCATCTGGATGCGATCTATTCCACCAATGGCGACGCGGCGACTCCTAAGACCTTTGCCGAGTTCATTGCCGGCAGCGAGGACATGATCCTGGAAGGCGCGGCCGGGGCAGAGGTTCTGGTGGGTGCGGGCGGCAACGACCTGATCTCCGGTGCGGGCGGCAATGACAGCCTGGATGGCCGGGGCGGTGCCGACGTCCTGATGGGCGGTGCCGGCGCCGACAGCATTTCCGGCGGCGACGGCAATGACGTGATCTACGGCGCCAGTGACGCGTCGAACGTGGGTGACCTGGGCGATTGGATTTCCGCGGGCGCCGGCGATGATCAGGTGTGGGGCGGCTCCGGCAATGACGAAATCCACGGCGACGCGGGCGCGGACAGTCTCGAGGGCGGGTCGGGCGACGACGTGATCGACGGCGGCGCGGACGACGATACGATTTCGGGCGGGTTCGGCAACGACGTCCTGACCGGTGGCACGGGCAACGACCGCATCAGCGGCGGCTACGACGACGACATCCTGTTCGGCGGCGACGGCGACGACATATTGCTGGGCGAGCGCGACAACGACATCCTGAACGGCGGCGTCGGCAACGACGACCTGCAGGGCGGGCTGGGGGATGACACCTACGTCATCGACGCGAACTCCCTTGCCGGGCACGATGTGATCTCGGATGTCGGCGGGTTCGACAGCCTGGTGTTCGACGGTGTCGATCCCGTCGACCGGGTGTCGACGGTGGTGCGCGACTGCAACGATCTGGTCATGGACTTCGACGCGGGCGGCAGCCTGCGGATATCCGGGTTCTACGGCGACGGAGCGATCGAGAAGATCGTTCATGATGGCGTAATCTACGCCACCACCGGCGATGCCGCCGTGCCCGTCAGCTTCGCCGACTTCCTTGCGTCGACCGACGACATGATCCTGGAAGGGACGTCCGGTACCGACGATCTTGCAGGCGGCTTCGGCAGCGACCGGATCACAGGGTTCGATGGCGACGACGTGCTATCGGGCGGCGGCGGCAACGACCTGATCATGGGCGGCGGTCACGCGGACATCATCGACGGCGGCGACGGCGACGACGAACTGTGGGGCGCCACGGACGTGTCGATTACCCGCGACGGCGCCGACAGGATCCACGGCGGTGCCGGCAACGACCGCATCTTCGGCGGCCCTGGCGATGACGCCATCTGGGGCGACGATGGCGACGACGAAGCCGACGGCGGCGCCGGCAACGACACGATTTATGGCGGCCTGGGCGCCGACCGCCTGACCGGCGGCTTGGGCATGGACAGCCTCGACGGCGGCGACGGCGACGACGTTCTGGACGGCGGATTCCACGACGATGTCCTGACGGGTGGCGGCGGGCTCGACATCCTGATGGGCGGCCGCGGCAGCGACCGCCTGGACGGTGGGGCCGGCGACGACCGGCTCGTGGGTGGCCTGGACGATGACGTGTTCATCATGCGCCGAGGCGGCGGCAACGACCTGATTACCGATTTCACGGCGCTCAGCGCCGGGGCCGCCTTCGTGGACAAGATCGACTTGTCGGACTTCGGCATCGCCGGGTTCGCAAACCTGGTCAAGAACGAGATTGCGGGGAGCACCGTTCTCGACCTCGGCGGCGGCGACAGCCTGACGTTGGAAGGCGTCGGGGTCGCCGATATTTCCGCCGACGACTTCCAATTCTGAGGATTAACAAGGTCCAGCGAAAGGCCCGACCATGACCCGCTCCCCGTATCCCGTATCCCAAGACGCTTCCTGTGCGCCTGCCGTCGTCCAGGCGATGCGCCGCCACGCGCGGGGCGTGTTGCCGCACCTGGCGGCATTCTCTTTTGCCATCAACCTGCTCGCCCTGGCGCTGCCGCTGTTCGTGCTGCAGGTCTTCGACCGCGTGCTGACCAGCCACAGCATGGCGACCCTGTGGGCGTTGGCCGGGGGATGCCTGCTGGCGCTTTCCGTCATGGCGGCGCTCGACGTCGTGCGCGGACGTGTCCTGGCCCGCGCCGGACAGGGGCTCGAACGCGACCTGGCGCCCGAGATCGTCGCTGCGGGGCGCGCCGACGCGCTGTCCGACCTGGCGCGCCTTCGGGCATTCGTCGTCGGCCCGGCCATGGCGGCCCTCCTCGACCTTCCCTGGACACCGGTGTTCGTCGCCGTCGCCTTCGTGGTGCATCCCATGATCGGCTGGATCGCGTTGGGCGGGGCGGCATTGCTGCTGACCCTCGCCTGGGCCGCGGAACTTCATTTGCGCGGCCCGCATCTGACCGCCGGCCCGGCGGAAGCCGAGGCCGCGCACCTGGCCGCCGCCGCGCAAGGCCCCCGAGGGACGGCGCCCGCACGTTCGGCCCCGGCCCTCGCCGGGAAATGGCGGCAGGTTCAGGAACCGGCCTGGCGGGCGCGCCTGCTGCAGGCCGACCGCAGCGGCCTTTATGCCGCCGCGGCCCGCTTTGCGCGCCTGAGCCTCCAGGTCGGCGTCATCGTCGCGGCGGCAGTGCTCGCCACGGGCGGGGAGATCACCGCAGGCGGGATGATTGCGGCCCTGGTCCTGCTGGCCCGCGCATTGTCCCCCTATGAGCGGGCCCAGGACCTGTGGCGCGGCATGACCGCCGCGCGTGTCAGCCTGGCCCGCCTGGCGGCGCTGCCCGCCGTCATCGAAGCGCGCCGGCCCTTCCTGCTGGCCCCCCAAGAGGACGTGATGCTCGACCTGCGAAACGTCGCCCGCGCACCTGCGGGCGCGGACGAGCCGCTGTTCGCCGGTGTCCGCTTCAAGGCCCGCGCCGGCGACCTGATCGGCGTGACCGGTCCGTCGGGGGCGGGCAAGTCGGCGATGCTCTCCCTCATCTCCGGGCGGGAGACTCCGGATCGGGGCCGCATCCTCCTGAACGGCCACGAAGTCCGGGGGCCGGACGGCCGGGTGCTTGACGTCCCCATCGGCTACCTGCCCCAGGCCCCCGGGCTGCTGCCGGGTACGGTGGCGGAGAACATCGCGGGGTTCGCTGACGCGGACATGGCCGCCGTTGTCGCCGCGGCGCGCCTTGTCGACGCCGACCACGACATTCGCGCCCTGGCGCATGGTTACGACACCCGCGTCGGCCCGGGTGGCCAGGACCTGCCGGCGGGCCTCGCGCAGCGCATCGCCCTTGCCCGCGCGCTGTTCGGACGGCCCAGGGTGCTGCTGCTGGATGAGCCCTACACCCATCTGGACAACGCCGGCGTCGGGGCTTTGATCGCCGGCCTTGACGAACTCCGGCACGAGGGCTCCCTCGTCATTGTGGTCAGCCAGCGCCCCAGCGTTCTCGCCCACTGCACGCGGGTGCTGCTGATGGACGGCGGGCGCGCGCGCATGATCGATCGTCGGCGCAAGGCCGACCTCCGGGTGCTGACCAACGAGTCGCCCGCCGCCGAGACCGCCCCGGCGGTCGTGGCACCCATCGCCCGCAGATCCCGCAAGAACGTCGGAGCCTAAAAATGTACGCGAAGCTTCACGCCCTTCTGACTTCTGCCCGTCGCCGCGCCGAGTTCCTGGCCCGCCGGATCACCGGTCACCTTCCCCGTCGTCGCGCGCCGCGGGACGCGAGACCCTTGGACAGGCAGATCACCCGCCTGCACCGCCTCGGCTGGGCCCTGATCCTGGTGTTCCTGGTCGGTGGCGGTCTGTGGGCGGCGACGGCGCGGCTCGAAGGAGCCGCCATCGCGCTCGGCACCGTGGGCGTGGAAAGCAACCGCAAGTCCGTCGCCCATCTGGAAGGCGGGATCGTTCGCGACATCCTGGTGTCCGAGGGCGACCACGTGGTCAGGGGCCAGCCCCTGGTCCGCCTCGACGACACCATGGCGCGGGCGACGCTGGACCTTCTGTCGGCGCGGCGCGACGGCCTGCTTGCCAAGCGGGCGCGGCTGATCGCCGAACGGGGCGACGAAACGGCAATCGCATTCCCCGCCGAACTTCTGGACCGGGCGCGGGACGCCTCGGTGGCCGAGCTGATGGCGGGCGAGACGCGCGTTCTCACATCGCGCCGCGAGAACCTGGAACGTCAGGACGCGGTTCTCACGGAGCGCCTGGCCAAGCACGAGCAGGAGATCACGGGCCTGAAGGCCAAGCTGGCGGCGGCCAAGGAAAGCCTGGTCCTGCTCCGCGAAGAGCGGGAGATGATGGAGTCCCTGTTCAAGAAGGGGTTGATGACCAAGGACCGCCTTCTTGCCATCAAGCGGCGCGCCGTGCAGGCGAAAGGCGAAATCGGCGACATTCAGGCCCGCATCGCCCGCGCCGGCGAGGCCAAGGGCGAGATCGAGATGCAGCGCGTGCTCAACCGCGACACCCAAGCCAAGCAGGTCGTGCAGGACCTCCAGGATACCCAGGAACGTCTGGCCGAGGTGCGCGAGAAGGTGCGCGCCGCCCGCGACATCCTGGCCCGCACCGACATCCGCGCACCGGCATCGGGTTTGGTCGTGGGGCTCAAGGTGCATACGACGGGCGGCATCATCAAGCCGGGCCAGCCCGTGCTCGACCTGGTGCCCGACGCCGACCGCACAGTGGTGGAGCTTCGCATCGATCCCAAGGACGTTGGTGCGGTCTATCCCGGCATGGCGGCGCGCGTGCGCCTGACGGCTTTCAATGCCCGTACCACGCCCATGCTTGCCGGGCGGGTTACCCGTGTGTCCGCCGATCGCATGATAGATCCCCAGACCGGAGCGGCCTACTTCTCCGGCAGGGTCGTGCCTGACGCGCCCGGTCTTCCCCAGTTGCGCCCGGGCATGCAGGCCGAGGTGTTCCTGGTGACGACGGAACGCACGGTGCTCGACTACCTGCTCGATCCACTGGTGCGGGCCGTCGACCGGGCCGGTCGCGAACTGTAGGGGCGGGGGCCGGTCGAAAAGGACAACCCCTGAACAAGATGTGAAATGGCGCGAAACCGGGCATGGGTGCCCGGGGTGGACGCCGTCCGTTCCTGCGGGTAATGGTTGATCGTTGCCATGCAAGAGGAGCGGTACGCCATGACCGAAACCAAGCGGGCCCTAATCGTCGGTGCCGGACCGGGGCTTAGCGCCGCCGTGGCGCGGCGGCTCGCGGCCGACGGCTGGCAGGTCTGCCTCAGCGCCCGGAACACGGTGAAGTTGGACAGCCTGTGCACGGAGATCGGCGCGACGGCCCATGCCTGCGACGCCACGGACCCGGATCAGGTCGCGGGCCTGTTCACCCGGATGGATGAGTCGGGCGGGGCACCGCGTTTCGTGCTTTACAACCCGTCGCGGCGGGTACACGGCCCGATCACGGAACTGGAACCGGCGGAAGTCCGTGAGGCCATGGAAATTTCAGCCTTCGGCGGCTTCCTGGTCGCCCAGCAGGCCGCCCGCCGCATGCTGGCCGCCGGGCAGGGTGCGATCTTTTTCACCGGTGCGTCCGCCAGCGTGAAGGGCTATCCCCGGTCGTCCAGTTTCGCCATGGGCAAGTTCGCGCTGCGCGGCCTGGCGCAGAGCCTGGCCCGCGAACTGCATCCGCAAGGCATCCATGTCGCCCATTTCGTGATCGACGGCGGGATCGCGGCCGAGCACCGGGAGGGCCGCCAGAACACCCAAGACACGCCCGACAGGTGGCTGGATCCCGACGCCATCGCCGAAACCTATATGGCGATTCTGAGCCAGCATCGCTCGGCCTGGACCTGGGAAGTCGAGGTTCGGCCCTGGGTCGAGACTTTCTAGGCCCGGGGAGTGGCCGATACCGGTACCCTGTTCGGACGGGCCGAGGCGGCCTGGCGCGCGGGCAAGGCCGACACCGCCCGGTCGCTGGCGGACCAGGTGTTGACTGTCGATCCCGCCCATGCCGGGGCGCTGATGATCCTGACCAACCTGTGCTTCGCCGCCGGCGACGTGGCGGGCGCCAAGCCGTTCCTGGAACGTCTGTCGCGCCTGATGCCGGACGACGTGATGATCCTGGGCAACCTGGGGCGCGCCCTTCTGGCGGCGGAGGATCTGAGCCCGGCGGCGGCGGCTTTTGCGGCGGCCCTGGAGCGGGAGCCCGCCAACGCCCGCGCCCTCGATGGCCTCGGCATCGTCCGGCACCGGGAAGGGAAGTATGCGGCGGCGGCGGACCTGCACCGGCGCGCCGCGGCGGTCGATCCCGGTTTCGCCGCCGCCTGGTGTAACCTGGGGATTGCGCTGACGGACCTGGGCCGTTACGGGGACGCGGCGGCGGCGCTCGACCGCGCGCTTGCCCTCGATCCCAGGGACGCGCGCGCACGGTTCAATCGGGCGATCCTGCACCTGATGGCGGGCGATCTCGCCGCCGGTTGGCCGCTGTACGAGGCGCGCCTGGCCTTCCTGGCCCAGCCCGCGCCGTCGGGACGGCGCTGGCTGGGGGAGGCTTTGGCAGGCGAGAAGGTACTGCTGACGCCGGAGCAGGGCTTCGGCGACGTCATCCAGTTCGCGCGCTTCGCCCCCCGGGTGAAGGAGCGGGGCGGCACGCCCGTGCTGGCGGCACCCCGGCCGCTGAAATCCCTGCTGGCGGCCCAAGACTGGGACTTCGAGGTCGCAGACGCCGAGACGCCCCCTGAAACGCCCCTGTGGTGTCCGTTGATGAGCCTGGGCGCCGTCCTCAACCTGCAACCGGACGACATCGCCGGCGGCGCCTACCTGCACGCGGCCGGGACTGCGCACCGGGACGGCGGAGAGCTTCGGGTCGGCCTTGCCTGGTCCGGCAATCCGATCCACCGGCGGGACCGCGCGCGCAGCCTGCGCCTTGCGGACCTGGCGCCGGTGCTGGACCTTCCCGATGTACGGTTCGTCAACCTGCAGGTGGGGCTGCGGCCCTGGGATGGCGAGGAAATGGCCCGTCGTCCGAACCTGTTCGCCGAGATTCCCCGGCTGGCGGATTTCGCCGATACGGCGGCGGTCGTGGCCGGCCTCGACCTCGTGATCTCCGCCGATACAGCGGTCCTGCACCTGGCCGCGGCCATGGACCGGCCGACCTGGGGTCTCATTCCCTTCGTGCCGGACTGGCGCTGGGGCCGGGACGGAGAACGCACACCCTGGTATGACGGTCTACGCCTTTACCGGCAGGCCGCGCCGGGTGGTTGGGCGGGCGTCGCGGCGCGGGTCGCGGTGGACCTCGCCCGCCTTGGGAAGGATTAGGGGACGGCGGCGCGTCCGGCGCAGTCGGGGCAACGCCCGGTCATTTCCACCCGCACGTCGTCGACGGCGAAGCCCTGGTCGCGGGCGCGGCCGGCCAGGTGATTTTCGCAGGACTCGAGATGAACCTCGAGCGTCCGCCCGCAGTCCGTGCAGATGAGGAATCCGGCGGCGTGGTCGTGCGGGCCGTGGCCGCAATGGACGAAGGCGTTCAGGCTTTCGATGCGGTGGACCAAACCGAGGGCGATCAGCTTGTCGAGCGCGCGGTAGATGGTCAGCGGCGCCTTCATGCCGGCCTTGCGAATGGCCGGAAGGCCCAGCACGTCATAGGCCGTGAGCGGCCGGCCGGCACCCTTCAGCGCCGCCAGCACGGCCTGCTGATTGCGGGTCAGCTTCTTGGGATCCGCATCGACGTCAGCCATGCCCTGCCTCCTTCGGTTTCCAGGATGTCAGTCCGGCCAGGAACAGGACCAGCGCCGCGACGACGATGGTCGGGCCCGCCGGCGTGTCGGCGGCGACGGCTGCGCCCAATCCGCTCACCACCGATACTGCTCCGATCACGGCGGCGATCGCGGCCATGGTTTCCGGCGTGTGGGACAGGCGCCGGGCGGCTGCGGCGGGAATGATCAGAAGGGCGGTGATCAACAGAACGCCGACGATCTTCATGGCGATGGCGACCACGCCCGCCAGCAGCAGCATGAAGATCAGGCGTTGGCGCGCCGGGTTCAAGCCCTCGGCGGCGGCCACGTCGGGCGCCACCGTGGCGGCCAGCAGCGGGCGCCAGATATGCACCAGGACGCCCAGGATCACGCCTCCGCCGCCCCAGATCAAGGCGATGTCGCCTATATTCACGGCCAGGATGTCGCCGAACAGGTAGCCGAACAGGTCGAGACGCAGTCCGGACATGAACCCCATGACGACCAGGCCCACGGCCAACGCCGAATGGGACAGCAGACCCAGCAGCGTGTCCGTGGCCAGGCCGCCGCGCCGTTCAAGTGCGAGGAGGGCGAGCGCCACCACCACCGCAACCGTGAACACGCCGAGCGTCGCGTCGATGTCGAAAGCGATGGCTACCGCCGCACCCAACAGGGCCGAATGGGCCATGGTATCGCCGAAATAGGCCATGCGGCGCCACACGACGAAACAGCCCAGGGGGGCGGCGACCAGGGCGACGCCGATCCCCGCCAGGGCTGCGCGAAGTAGGAAATCACTGACCATCGGCCGCTCCCGCCGGGTCGTTGGGAAGGTCGGGGCCGAGGCCGTGCCCATGTTCGTGATCGAGGCGGCAGATGGCGCCGTCGCCGTGGGTATGTGCCGCCGGATTACGGCTTTCAAGGGGAATGACCGTACCGTCGGGGCCGTGGGTGTGGTTGTGATGGTGCTGGTAGACGGCCAGCGCTTCGACGGCGCGGGGGCCGAACAGACGGCGGTATTCCGGGTCGGCGGCGACGGATTGCGGAGTGCCGGCGCAGCACACGTGACGGTTCAGGCACAGCACGCGGTCCGTATCGGCCATGACGAAATGCAGGTCGTGGGAGATCAGCAGGATGCCGCAGCGCAACTCGTCGCGGATGTCGCGGATCAGCTCGTAGAGTGTCACCTCGCCCGCGAAGTCGACTCCCTGGACCGGTTCGTCCAGGATCAGCAGGTCCGGGCGGCGCAGGATCGCGCGGGCCATCAGGGTGCGCTGGAACTCGCCGCCCGACAGGCGTTGCACCGCGGCATCGCCAAGGTGGCCGACCCCGGCGCGCTCCAACGCGCGGGCGATGTCGGCGTCGTCGGCCGGGCCGGTCATGGTCATCAGGCGCTTGACGGTGAAGGGCAGGGTGTCGTCGATGGTCAGGCGCTGTGGCACGTAGCCGATGCGGAGGCCCGCCGCCCGTTCGATCCTGCCGGCGTCGGGGCGGATCAGGCCCAGAACGACCTTGGCGGTCGTCGTCTTGCCGCTGCCGTTGGGGCCGATCAGGGTCACGATCTTGCCGGGATGGATGGTCAGATCGACGCCGCGCACCAGCCAATCGCCGCTGCGTCGCACGCCGACGCCCGTGGCGCGGAACAGCGCGCCGTCCGCTTGGCCGGGGGCTGCGCCGTGATCAATTGCGCGGGTCGGCTGGGTCATGCTGTCAGGTTCCTGTTTACTTGCGCGTGCGGGATCGTGTAAGCCATTCTCGATTTTAAATGTTATATCATAACATTGTCCGACCAATTGCGGAAGATAGCCCAATGAACTCCCCTGTCAATGTTTGCAACACCCCCCTGCGTACCGTCCTCGCCGCGCTGATCCTGACGGCTGCGATACTGGGTCCGGCAGGCCGGGCCGGGGCGGACGTCCGGGTGACCGCCTCAATCGCGCCGGTGCATTCCCTGGCCGCACAGGTGATGTCGGGGGCCGGAGCGCCGCGCCTCCTGATTCCCGGCGGCGTGTCGCCCCATGGATTCGCATTGACACCGTCGCAGGCGCGCCTGCTGTCGGAGACCCAGGTTCTGATCTGGATTGGCCCGGGGCTGGAAGCCGCCCTCGCCAAGCCGATCGCCAATCTGGCCGAAGGGGCGCAGGTGGTCGCGCTATCGGCGACGCCCGGCCTTGTCCGCCGCGCGATCCGCCGCCTGGACGACGGCCATGGCCACGACGCGAAGCGCGGTCACGACCACGGCGCGGGGTCGGAGGACGCCCATTACTGGCTGGACCCCGAGAACGCAAAGACGATGATCACCGCCATCGCCGAGGTCCTGGTCGCCGCCGATCCGGCGCGCAAGGACCTGTATGACCGCAACGCCGCCGCGGCACGGAGGCGGATCGACGCCCTGACGGCCGATTTCAAGGGCCGCCTGGCGCCGCTCGCGGGTCGGCCCTTCGTCGTCTTCCACGATGCCTTCCAGTACCTGGAGCGGCGGTTCGGACTGGCCGCGGTCGGCATCCTCTCCGCGGATCCGGACCGGCCGGCGGGGGTCCGTCATGTCGCGGACCTGCGGGCGCGCATCCGCCGGCTGAACGTCACCTGTCTGTTCACGGAGCCGCAGTTTCCGTCGCGCCTTGCCACCGCCTTGATCGAGGGCACGGCGACGCGGATCGGCATCCTGGACCCGCTCGGCAGCGGTCTCGCGCCCGGCCCGGACCTCTATGGGAAGATGATGACCGCCAATTTACGTGCCTTCGAGGCCTGTCTCGGCGGGAATCCCTAGTCCACGGCCCACCGCGAAATCGGACCCGATTTCAGTTTGGCGCCGGCGCCACCTGCTTTATGCTGAACTTCGGCGCCGCCGGTCCACTGGAAATACTCGTAAAGTCGGCGAATGAACCGGCCAGGCCGCGGGGGCGCTCTTGAGGGCAGCACGAAGGGTGAGCTGCCATGCCGTCAAGTTTGTTGACGCGCGTCATTGGGGTGTTCCGCGTCCTTCCCGCCGTCTTGTTGATCGTGGGAGGGGTGGTCCTGTCATTGCCGCAGCCGGCAAGCGCCGAGGAATTCGCGACCATTCGCTTGCGGCCCCAGATAATGCCGTTCGTCACCCCCGACAACAAGGCCGTGAAGCGGATCGTCAACTTCTTCATGACCGTGACCAAGGAGTCGGTGCGCGAGGTCTGTGCCAGCCAGGCCGAAATAAAAAGCATCTATCTGGTCAATACCTACAACCGCCAGCTTGCCGACGCCAAATGGCGGTACGACATGATGAACCTGGCGAGTGACTTGTACAGGTCGCTCGAGCCCCTGTTTGGGCGCAAAAAACTGGTCGCCGTGCATCTGTCCCTGGGACGTTCCGAAAACGACCGCCCAACCAACCAGATCCAGAAGCGCCTGGAGGAATTGGAAGATTGCACCACCGTCCGGTCTCTGCCCGGCGATACCGTGACGGCGCGCTACAGCGACACACAGTCGGCGCCCGTGCGCTCGCTCGCGACGGATGCGGCGAAAGCGACGGAAACGGTCCGACAGGCGGTCGTCTCAACCGCGGAAGAGGCGCACAAACCCTTCGAGACGCATCCGCAGATGCGCGAGGATACGAAGCCCGAACTCAATCTCGCCAAGACCGAAATCAAGGCGCCGCCCCTGAAGGGCAAGGCGGGGCCTTGCAACTTCGAGATTTCCGATTTGTGGCAGCCCGCCTGGGTGGAGATCGACAGCGAGCGCTTTCGCATCGCGCGTGCCTTCACCAACGACGCGGACGCCAACGGCAAGGTCGACGACGTGTCCTTCGTCCTCAAGCGAGGGGACGACTCCGAATTGACCGCCAGCTACCTGAATCTGCACGGCGGCGGGCGCGGCGCGGAGATTCGCGGGCTGACCCTGGCCGATCCGCTGGCGATCTTCCGCCTGTGTCCCGGCAGCCACGATTTCCCCCTACCCGGTGCCGTCATTCAGACCGCATCTTCCGTGGAACGGCCCGACCTGGCGGCTGAGGTCGCAGCGCGCATCAAGGGAGAGACTCCGGCCCCGGTGGAGGAGCCGGATGCGGTTGATTTCTGGCGCTGGATCGCGGCCGTCGTCGCGATCGTGTCCGTTCTTCTGGCCGTCGCCGTGCTGGTCGTGTTCTACCTGATGACGCGCGGCGATCGCCGGGGCAACCGCGACCGCCGGCGGAAGAAGCGCCGCAAGGGCGATCGCCGCCGTCGGGACGCCGGGCCCAAGGGGGCGGAACGGCGTTCGGGGGCCGATCGCCGCGAAGACGACGACCGGCGCACGAACGATCCGCGCCGTCAGGGAATCGACCGGCGCGGGACCGCCGGCGACTAACCCCGGCCCTACCCGATCCGCGAGGAAATCCCGCCGTCCACGGGCAGCAGCACGCCCGTGATGTACTGCGCCTCGTCCGAAGCCAGGAACAGGGCCGCATTGGCGACGTCCCAGGCCGTTCCCATGCGGCCGCGAAGGGGCACCTGGGCGTTGCGTTCGTCGCGCACCACCTGGCGGTCGATGCCGCGCTCCCGGGCGCGCCTCTCAATGGCCATGGGCGTGTCCATCAGGCCCGGGATGATGACGTTGGCGCGGATGCCGTAGGGAGCGTTCTCCATGGCCAGCATGTGGGTCATGGTGTTGATGGCGCCCTTGGACGTCTTGTAGGCGATGGTGCCGCGCGAACACAGCGACGATGTCGATGAGATGTTGATGATGACGCCCGATTTCTGGTCGCGCATCATCGGCAGGGCGTGCTTGCAGGTCATGAACATGGATTTGAGGTTGAGCGTGAACAGTTCGTCCCACATCTCGGCTTCGAGCTCGGTCGTCGCCTTGTCGCCGCGCGAGCGGCCCACGTTGTTGTGCAGGATGTCGAGCCGGCCGTAACGTTCGAAGCAGGTGCGCGCGATATTGCGGCAGTCGTCCTCGACCGTCACGTCGGCGCGCAGGGTCGATCCTTTGCCGCCTTCGGCTTCGATCATCTTCAGCGTGTCGGCGGCGCTGGGTTCGTCATAGTCGACCACCAACACCGTGGCGCCTTCCTGGGCGAAGCGGATGGCGGTGGCGCGGCCGTTGCCGATGGTCTCGCCGGCCTGCTGTCCGCCGCCGACGACAACGGCGATCTTGTCTTTCAGTCTCATGCTTGCGTTCATGGGGGTGGATGCTCCCGGGCGGTAATTTTTGTATACAATGCCGGGAGTATAGACAGCCTCAAGCGGGATGGTCGATGGCGAAGGTTTTCTCGAGGCCGCGCTGTCCGGTGGGCGTCACCCGAATCACGCGGCTGTCCTTGACCCGCGTGATCCACCCCAGGTCGAACAGGTGGTCGGCCAGTCCCTTGCCAAGAGAGCCCGCGATATGATGGCGGCGTTCGCTCCAATCCAGGCAGGGGCGGCAGAAACATCGCTTACGCGCGTCCAGCGCGTCCACATCGATCCCGAAGCCGGCCAACAGCGCGCGGCCCTTGTCTGTGACCATGCCGCCATCGGCGGACAAGTCGACAGCACCCTGCCGGGCCAGCGCGTCGGCCAGTGAAACTCCCAGCACCCCCGCCAGATGGTCGTAGCAGCTTCGCGCCAGGCGCATCTCCTTGTCGATGCGGCTTTCCGGGCGGATGCGCCGGGGCGCGTCGACGGCGCAGACCACCTGCATGCTTTCCAGCATGTTGGCCACGGTACGCGAGGCCAGGCGGAAATAGTGGTGGCGGCCCTGTTTCTCCATGGCAAGCAGGCCGGCCGCCTGCAGCTTGGCCAGGTGGCCGCTCGCCGTCTGCGGGGTGATCCGGGCGCACCAGGCAAGCTCGCCTGCCGTCAGGGCCCGGCCGTCGAGCAGCGCCGTCAGCATCTGCGCCCGCGCCACGTCGCCGACCAGGCTGCCGACTTCCGCCAGGTTCATGGCATTCACCGTCGTCATGGGAAGATCATAGCCCGTCTTGGGCGATCCCTACATCCGTTCACGCTTCGGCGGCGGCCGAAACGTGCCGTCCCACTGAATGCCGCCATCGGTCCGAGGCTTCGTCCACCACCGAAACGATTCCCCGTGAATGTACCCATCAGGGCTGACACTGTACCACCGGTGGCCACGGCAAAGGGAATGTCCGGCAATGTTTGATGGAGATTCGGGGCACTTCGATCCGGCGGCCGCCGTACGGTTCCCACGGCGGCGGCCATGGCGCGTCAGGCTGGCGAGCTGGCTGCGGCTGTGTCGCAACCGGGCCCGCCAGCGGCGGGCGCTAAGCAGCTTGGATACGCGTATGCTGGCTGATATCGGCGTCAGTCACGCGGAAGCGGCGCGGGAATGCACCAAGCCGTTCTGGCGATGACGTGGCCGCTTGCGCCCGGTCCGCCAGGCGGTTTCTAATACGCGCTGGGGCGACCAATCGACTTGGGGAAACATCCACATGACCGACCACAAGGGCGGCTGTCACTGCGGCAACATCACCGTCACCTTCACCACCGACAAGGACCCGGCCGAGATCGTGCCGCGAGCGTGCCAGTGCTCGTTCTGCCGCAAGCATTCGGCCCGCGCGTTGTCCGACAACGCCGGGCATGTCCACATTCACGTGAAGGACGCGGACCAGCTGGGGCGTTACCGCTTCGGCCTCGAGGTTGGCGATTACGTTTTCTGCAAGACCTGCGGGGTCTACGTCTCCGCCTTCATGGAGGACGACGAACGCGCCTGGGCCAACGTCATGGCCAGCGCCATGGCTGACCACGACGTCTGGCCCCCCGCACAGCCGATCCATTACGGCGGGGAGGACGAGGCCGGCAAACGCGAACGCCGCCGCCACAGGTGGGCGCCGGCGTCGATGACGGTAGGATAATCCGACGAAGCTGCCTGATCAGCCCTTCGGCGCGAACGAGATCATCGTCCGGACCTCGATGCTTTCGCGAGGGGGCGTGTCCGGGGTGGCGCTCGGGTTCTCGAAGCCCGTGTGCCCGGTGTAGCGGGCGCGCCCGTCCGTCGCCGTGTCGAAGCATTTCAGAAGCAGGACCTCGTTTCCGCCCATGTCCGGATACCAGTACCATTCCTGGTCGTCCGAATGGGCGTTCTGATAGATCTCGCCGAGCCGGTCCTGATAAACAAGGTCCGTGGCGATGTAGTCTTCGGTCCGCATGGTGCGGGCGTCGGCCATGGCGACCGGCGTGCGCTCGGCGCTTTCGCCGATGGAGCGCCACACGTTCACCATGGCGAAGCGGTGGCCCAGGAAGCGGTCGGCGTCAGCCGCCTCCATCACGTCGCGCACGCGCTTGGGTCCCGATTTCTCGGTATAGTCGTTGTGCGCGATCAGCACCGGCAGGCGCTTGGCCGTGGCGGCGCGCTTGCCGTCGTCCTGCACCCGCACGGTGTGGTCGAAGATGTGGACGTCCGTGGCTCCGGTCGTGCGCTTCAGGAATTCGATGATCTCCGGGTAGTAGACGGCCTCGATCCGGGCGTCGTCATAGAAGTCTGCCATCGCCGTCGGCATGTCCGCCAGTTCGAAACCCTGGACGTCCAGGCTGGCCGGCGGCGTCAACGCGCGGGCGTCCCGCAGCTGCACGGTCACGGCCGCGAACTCGCCCGTGCGCTGGTTGGGCTGGGCATGGTTCGCGGACATCATGACCTGCGGCTTGGCGTCTTGGCCGGGCGCCATGAAGTTAATGGGTGCCAGGACCGTGCGGCCGGGGTTGGCTTGGGCGTCGGCGGCGGCGTCAGGCATGGGGTGTCTCCTCTGCGAATTGCATTCCGCGAATCTGCGGGCTCGGCCGCCGATTGGCAAGGGGGCAGGGGGAAAGATACCTGTTCCATATTGGAAAAGGCATATGATTAAAGCTTCATATCTATTCCAAATGGGCGATTATTCCGCCGCTTGAGGTCTCGTCTCCGGCCTCTCGGTCGTATCCACGTGCTCGGCTTCGCGCATCTCGCGGTCCAGGCGCACGCCTGCGTGGGCCCGGGTGGGCGCCAGCGGCGCCAGCAGGGAATAGATCACCGGGATCAGCACCAGGGTGAATACGGTGGCGATCCCCAGGCCGCCGAAAACGACCCAGCCGATGGCGACGCGCGCCTCGGCTCCGGCGCCGGACGCCAGGATCAGCGGCAGGGCGCCCAGGACCGTGGACAGCATGGTCATCATCACGGGGCGCAGGCGGATGGTCGCCGACTGGCGGATCGCCTGGGCCACGCCGAGGCCGCGGTCGCGGAGCTGGTCGGCGAATTCGACCACCAGGATGCCGTTCTTGGCCATCAGGCCGACCAGCATGACCAGGCCGATCTGGCTGTAGATGTTGATCGTGCCGCCGGACAGCTTGAGCGCGAACACCGCCGCCGCCAGCCCGAACGGCACGGTCAGGATGATCACCAGGGCGCTGAGCAGGCTTTCGAACTGGGCGGCGAGAACCAGCAACACGACCAGCACGGCGAAGGCGAAGGTGATGGCGACCTCGTTGGTGGTTTCCTGCAGCGTGGCCGCCTCGTTGATGAAGCGCAGCCCGATGCCGGGGGGCAGCATGTCGTCGGCGATCGCCTGAATGCCGTCGATGGCTTCCTGCAGGGACAACTCGGGGGGCAGGGCCGCCTGGATCTCAACCGCGCGCTTCTGGCCGGAACGGTCCAGTTCGGCGGCCGTACCGACCTCTTCCAGGGTTACGAAGGACGACAGCGGCACCAGCTGGTTGCGCGGCGTGGGAATGTAGAGGTTGAACAGGTCCGTGGGGTCGTTGATGGCGCCGGCGGCGGATTCCAGCATCACCGGAATGGACCGGTCGTTGACGTTCAATTCCGTGACTTCGAAGCCGCCGACCATGGCGCGCAGGGTGTCGACGATGCTCTCTACGTTGACGCCCAGATCCTCGGCCCGGCGGCGGTCCACCTTGATCGACAACTGGGGCTGGGTTTGCTGGAACTCGACCTCGGGGTCGTCCAGCTTGGGCAAGCGTTCGCGGATGGCCGTCAGGAAATCGAAGGCCGCGGCCGAAATTTCATTGTACCTGGTTCCGGTGAGGACGAATTCGATGCTGCCGCCGGCGCGCCGCAGGTTCAGGCTGTTCGGCGTGCGGATGCGCGCCGTGGCGCCGGGGATCGCCTGCAGGCGTTTGTTGATGGAGCGGGCAATCTCCTGCTGCGAGCGCGTGCGCTGATCCCAGGGGACCAGCGGGGCGATCAGGTAGACACGGTTGATGTCCCAGCGCCCGACGATGGCGAATACGTTCTCCGCCTCGCCCTTGTCGACCAGGGTCCGCAGGATGGCTTCTGCCTGGATCGACTGGCGGTCCATGTAATCCAGGCTTACACCGTCGGGCCCCTGCATCATGACGATGACGGCGCCGCGGTCCTCGCGCGGCAGCAGTTCGGTCTTGATGGTGGGATAGACCAACAGCGCCGTCGCCGCGATCATGGCGGTGCCGCCCAGGATCAGCAGGCGTGCATTCAGGGTGAATTCCAGCATCTTCGCGTAGCCAGCGTTGATGTGCCGGCCGACCGCGATCAGGACGGCAGGCGGCCGGGTCGGCCCCTCGGGCCCCCGGTCCGGCAGGCGCGAGGCCAACATGGGCACCAGCGACAGGGCGACGAAGGAGGAAATCGCCACGGCAACCGCCAGCACGAAACCGAACTCGGTGAACATCTTGCCCGCCGTGGACGGCAGGAAGGCGATGGGCAGGAACACGGAAATCAGGGTCGCCGTGGTCGCCAGGACGGCGAAGAATACCTGGCGCGTGCCGTTGACGGCTGCGGCATAGGACTTCATGCCGAGGAGGCGGTGCCGCTGGACGTTTTCCAGCACGACGATGGCGTCGTCCACGATCATGCCCGTGGCAAGGACCAAGGCCAGCAGCGTCAGGATGTTGATGGAGAAACCTATCAGGTAGATCGCCCCCACGGTGCCCATGATGGCGATGGGGATGGCGATCGTTGGGATCGTCGTCGGCCGCAGTCCCCCCATGAACATGAAAATCACGGCGAAGACCACGCCCACCGCGATCAGCAGGCTGTTGACGACCTCGCGCACGGATGAGCGGATGAAGCGCGCGTCGTCGGATATCTTGACCAGGCGGACCTCCTTCATGCGCTTGTTCAGGCGGTCGACGACCTTGTTCACGTTGTCCGAGATGGTGATGGTATTGGACTGGGCCCGGCGCACGATGCCCATGCCCACGACCTTGGTGCCGTTCAGCACGGAATAGCTGAGGGCGTCCTTCGGCCCGTAGAAGGCCTGACCCACGTCGCCCAGACGCACGTCCTTGCGCAGTTCCAGGTCCTCCACCTTGGCTGGTTCCCACACGGACGCGTCGGCCCGCACCAGGAGAAGCTGGTCATCGGATTTGAAGCTGCCGGCGGGAACGTCCAGCCGCGTCGTGCGCAGGACCTTGGCGACGTCGTCGATGCTGAGGCCGTATCGCGCCAGCTTCATGGGATCAACCACGATTCGCAGGACCTGTTCCTGGTCGCCGAACAGATCGACGGTTGCCACGCCCTGGATGGCCAGGAACTCGGGAGAGATCTCGTCCTCGGCGATCCGGGTGAGTGTCTCCTGGGTCAGGGTGTCGGACACCAGGGCAAGGCGGATGATCGGGCTCGCGTCGGCGTCGGCCTTGACGATGGTGATCTCGTCGACGCCGTCCGGCAGGCGGCGCCGGATCCCGGCGACGGCCTCGCGGATGTCGTTGGCCGCCACGTCCAGGTCCACGTTGGGCGAGAACTCGGCGCGCACGCGGCATTCATTCTCCTCGCTGGCGGCCTCGATGCGCTTGACGCCGGAGACGCGCGCGACGGCGCCCTCGATGACGCTGGTGACCTCGGCGTCCATGGTTTCCGGCGAGGCGCCGTCGAAGAACGCGCGCACGGTGACCACCGGACGATCCACGTCGGGCAGTTCGCGGACCTCGACGCCCATGACCGCCGCCAAGCCGGCGATCACGATCAGCAGGTTCAGGACCACCACCAGGGTCGGCCGGCGGACCGAAAGGGACGGCAGGTCGCTGAACCGGCTCATCTAAGGCGTCGCCTTCGTTTTCATCGGCTTCTCGGCGCCGGCCGCACCGGCCATGGATGTGTCGTAGGGCACGGCCTGGATGCGCTGTCCCGGGCGCAGGCCCTGCACGCCCTCGACGACGATCAGGTCGTCCGCGTTCAGCGGCCCGTCGACCAGGATCCGGCCGCGGTCGCGGCGGACGATCTTCACGAACACCTTCTCCGCCGTCTCCACGGTCATGTCGCCTTTGGTTTCCCGCGCCACGCGCCACACGTAGGCGCCGTCGCGGCTCCACAGAACGGCGACTTCGCGCGCGGCCGGATAGGTCTTGCCGGTGAAGGAGAGTTCGACCTCGAACGAGGTGCCGGGGCGGATCAGGTCGTCCGTGTTGGAGATGGTCGCCTTGGCCCGAAGGGTGCGGGTCGTGGGGTCGATGCGGCTGCCCAGTTGCGAGACCGTGCCTTCAAGCCGCAGGTCCGGCATGGTCCAGGGCCGCACGGTCACGGGGTCGTCGACCTTCAGGCGTCCGGCGTATTCCTCGGGGACCTCGAATTCAACGTGGATTTCCGATCTGTCGTCCAGGGTCGTGATGCGGGTGGTCGGCGATACCCGGTCGCCGCGGTCGATGTCCGTCAGGCCGACGATGCCGTTGAAGGGCGCGTAGACGATACGGTCATCCAGGTCCTGCTCCGCCTGGGCCAGGTGCAGGGTCGCCGCCTCAAGCGCCGCCTGAGCCGTTTCCACACGCGCCTGGGACGCGGTGCCAGACGGCGCAAGCTGTTCCAGGCGCTTCAACTGGCGGCTCGTCTCCGTCACCTCGACCTTGGCCAGACGAACGGCGATCTTCTGATGGGCGTCGTCCAGGCGCAGAAGGATCTGGCCTTTGTGGACCCGGGCCTGGCTTTGGAATGATACGGCGACGACCTCGCCCGCGACCTTCGGAAAGATGGCCGCCGACCGGCGCGCCTCGCCGGTGCCGACGGCGCGCACGACGACCTTGTCGGGAGAGGCGGGCGCCGCCTCGACGAGCACGCGGGTGGCCGCGCCGGCGGCGCGCGGGGGCGTCTTCGATTGGGCGCCACCCTCGATTCCGCTCGTCACGAACCATCCGGTGCCGAGAAGGACGGCAAGGCCGGCGAGGATGGCGATCTGGGAACGCAGGGTCATGTCGGTGCTCTCAATCGGGTCCGTGACGCCGCAATGGCCGGTCAAAGGCAGCTTGCCGCCAATTCCGCACGAATCCCTGACACGGGCCCCCAACATAGACGGCCTTGCAGGGGGCCGTTCCGAACTTACCAAGTTTCATGGCGCGGGCGGCTGGAATTTTGTAACAACATGTCGCGCCGCCGCCTCGTTTGACAACACGGCGCCGCGCCGCAGCCGCAGGCCACAAAGGATGCCGAATGTTCGTCGTTACCGTCACTTTCGTCATAAAACCCCAGCATATCGCGGAATTCCAGGCGGCGATGATCGAAAACGCCCGTACCTCGGTGGAGATCGAGCCAAGCTGCCGCCGCTTCGACGTGTGCCGCGACCCGAAAAACCCCTCCGTTACATTTCTATACGAAATTTATGACGACGCGGAGGCCTTCGAGGCCCACAAGGCGACTTCTCACTTCAAATCCTTCGACGCCCTGGGCGCTTCCTGGATCGCGTCGAAGGAGGTGAAGACCTGGATCCTGAGCGGCTGACCACCCCGCCGCGCGGCCCGCCGCATGGATCACGGCGGGCAATGCGGAAGTCCGAAAAAACAGACAAATACACTCAAAATCATCGAAATTTATTGAACATAAGAATATTCATTGTTAAGCGGGAGACGGACATTTCAACTTCGGCGTGAACATCGAATTCGGGGAGGGGGCATGCCGCCTATTGGACGCGGGGGTGACGGAAGTCCGTCGTCGCCTGGCCTGGGGGCCGTGAAAAGCCTTAGGATCAAGCGGGTTTTCGACTATTGGATCGCCTTGCGCCGTGAGCGGATGTACCCCGCGTGGACCGACGTCAAGTTGATGGACATTTACGACGTTGCGCCCTTTCTGGCAGTCCTGGACGTGGAAGCGGTCGGCGGGCAAGCCCGCACCGCGCGGTTCAGTTTCCGCTTCTGCGGCACTTGGCTGGTCGAGGGGCGTAGCAATCTGGCGCCAGCGGATCCCACCGGCCGTTTCCTTGACGACATCGCCTGGCCTTTCAACCCAAGGCCCCTGCTGGCGGCCTGCGACAGGGTCCTGGAGGGGCGTAGACCGGCATTGCTGGCCGTCGGTGACGTTGACGAGAGCGTCTATCATCAGCGCGAACGGGCCTTCTTTCCCTTGGGGCCCAAGGACGACAGGGTGACCCAAATCCTCGTCTGCGTGGATGAAGTCGGCGCCGACTGATCCCGCCATTGCCTGCGCCCGTGGCGACGCCGGTGTTTTCAAGGTGCCCCCGGGCGGGATAGAAAGGGATCCTGAACGCTTCAACGAGGAACCGCCCGCGTCATGACCGACCAGCCCGCCGCCCCGTCCAACGAACCAACCATTGATGCCGACGAAATCCTTGCCGGCATTTTGGAGTGGGTCGCAATCGAAAGCCCGTCCCACGACGGCGCCGCCGTCAACCGTGTGGCCGACCACGTGGAACGCGGACATGCGGCGCTAGGCGCCAGGATCGAGCGCACGCCGGGCCGCGACGGGTTCGGCGACATTCTGGTGACGCGCACGCCCTGGGGCGGGAACGGACCGGGAATTCTCGTCCTGTCCCACCTGGATACGGTCCATCCCGCCGGCACCATCGACAACGAATTGAAGGTGCGTCGCGAAGGCGACAAGGTCTACGGCCCCGGCATCTACGACATGAAGTCCGGCGCCTATATCGCCCAGCATGCCTTCCGCCATCTGGTTCGCGCCGGCAAGGAGACGCCGCTGCCGATCACCTTCATGTACGTCCCGGAAGAGGAAATCGGCAGCCCCACGTCGCGCCAGATGATCGTCGAGGAGGCGAAAAGGAACAAATACGTCCTGGTCACGGAACCGGCTCGCGAGGGGGGCAAGGTCGTGACTGCGCGCAATGGCCGTCTGAAGTATGACATCACCGTCACCGGCCGGCCGTCCCACGCGGGCGTGCGGCACATGGACGGGCGCAGTGCGATCAGAGAGATGGCCCACCAGATACTGTTCCTCGAAGGCCTGACCGATTACGACCGCGCCATAACCTGTTCCGTCGGGACGATCAACGGCGGCACCCTGACCAACGTGGTGCCCGCGAAATGCTCCATCACTGTCGATCTGCGCGTCCCCGACATGGCGGCGGCCGAGGAAATCATGGCCAAGGTCGAGGGTATGACCCCGGTCGACCCCGACTGCACGCTGCACATCGAAGGCGGCGTGGACCGCCCTCCCTACGACAAGTTCGAAGGCATCGAAAAGCTGTTCAGCCACGCCAAGGGCCTGGCGGCGGAAATCGGCTTCGACCTTCAGGATCTGAAGACCGGCGGCGGGTCCGACGGCAATTTTACCGGCGCCCTGGGTATTCCGACCCTCGACGGCCTGGGCGCCGACGGCCACGGGGCCCATTCCCATGACGAATTCATCTACTATTCGTCCCTGGTGGAACGCTGCCGCCTGATGATCCGGCTGTTCGAGACCTTGGAGTAGCCATGATACGGCGCGCGGCGGCCCTGGCGGCGGTTCTCCTGCTGGCGGCAGTGAGGCCGGCGGCGGGCGCCGACGCGGCCAAGGGCCGGGCGCTCGCTGAAAAGCACTGTTCGCGTTGCCACGTCGTGGGCGACTTCAATCCGCACGGCGGGATCGGCTCGACCCCGTCGCTGCAATGGATCAAGAAGCTGCCCGACTGGCGCGACCGGTTTCAGACCTTCTATGTGCGACGCCCGCACCTGGCGTTCGTCAAGGTCAGGGGCTTGGAACCGCCGACCAAACTGCCGCCCTACGCCACCCCCTTCGAGATCGAGCCGAGCGACGCCGACGACATCTTCGCCTTCATCAAGACGCTGCCTGTGCCCACCGGCAATTCGGACATCACTCCGATCGAAGGCAGGTGACGGAAAGTTTCACTCCCAATCGGCCTTGGACAGGGATGCAATGAGGTCGTGCACGGCCCGCCGCTTGCGCGCGTTGCCGATGCCGTAATAGGCGGTCACCAGTTCCGTGGTCTCGCTGGATCCCATGACGTCCGTGGAATCCCTCGGATCCTCGGCGAAGGTCATGTCCAGGTCGAAATTCTCCTGGGTCATGCGGATGTTCGCCGGCATGCCGTCGAAGAAATAGGCGACAGGGACATCCAGGATCTGGCTTAACTGGAACAGTCGGCTTGCCCCGATACGGTTGGCGCCGCGTTCGTATTTCTGGATTTGCTGGAACGTCAGGCCCAGAGAGTCCCCCAACTCTCCTTGACTCATCCCTTTCAACTTCCTCTGTTCGCGAACCCGACCGCCGACATGGATGTCCACGGGATGCGGTACACCCGGCGGCATGCGGTTCGGATGCGATTTGTTGAATGTCTTGGGCATGTACGGTTTCAACCTCCGTTGGTGTCATCAGTCTGAATTGTAGGGTTTTTTAGTCTGATTTATGGAGGAATTCAGGGCAGAGCTAACCCCTTGAATCCGTGGATAGGTTAGCACACTGCATATCCGGATGTTATCTAGACGAAAGGCCTATAGGTAGCAAAAATAAGCGCGCAAGCATGCGGCGTGCAGTGTGAGGAAACATCTTTAAGTTGTGTTTGAAAATTAGTCTGATTCGAAATTCGAAAGGCCGCGGGTGCGCGGTTCAGTCGTCCTCGCCGTGGCGCTCCACGGGGGCGTTGCCGGAATAGGGGATCTCCTCATCAACCACGTCCCAGATGGTGCGCGCCGTGGGCACATCCTGTTCCTCGGCGATATGGGCCACCAGGCCGGCGGCCCGCGAAATCACCGCGAAGCCGCGCATGATCTCGGGCGCGATGCCGATTTCCGACAGCACCGCCGCCGTGGCCCCCGTGGCGTTGATGGTCAGGTGCTTGCCGTAGGCGGCGTCCACCTCCCTGCTTAAGGCGAGCAGCGCGTCGATATAGGTGCCCTTGACGCCCTGGGCCCGGGCGATCTCGAACAGCTTGGGCGAACGCGGATCGTCCGGCCGGTGCAGATGATGGCCGAATCCCGGCAGGTGCTTGCGGTTCTCGCGGAAATCCTTGGCGACGCGCGCGGACGCCGCGTCGACGCCTGCCGGGTCGGAGGTGATCTCGCGCAAGAGCTTGGCGCAGTTCTCCATGGTGCCGACGAACTGCGAGCCAACGTTCAGCAGGCCCGCCGCCACGGCGGCCTGCAGAGCCTCGGGCGCAGAGTGATAGGTCAGGCGCGTGGCGATGGCGCTGGGCGTCATGCCGTGCTCCATCAGGGTGATCAGCACGGCGTCGATGATGGCGACGTCCGCCGGCGACGGCTCGCGCCCCAGTATGTGGCGGATCATGGCCTCGGTGAAGGTCATCTTGCCCATCATCTCCGTGACCAGGTTCTGGTCACGGAAGTACAGGTCCGTCAGGGTATGGGTCGCCAGTTTTTGCGTCGGTTTGTCTTTCTCGGCCATCGGATCATGCCTCCTGGAACAGGGCCTTGGCCTCGCGCCGCAGCACCTTGCCGACGGGGCTGCGCGGCAGGTCGTCGACGAAATGCACGCGCTTTGGCGCCTTGATCGAGTCGAGGCGGGACTTCACGTACTGAATGATCTCGTCCTCGGTGGGCGTCTGGCCGTTGTGGACCTCGACCGCGGCCTGCACGGATTCGCCCCACTTGTCGTCGGGCAGGCCGAACACGACGCATTCCCTGACTGCCGGGTGCTGACCCAGGATGGTCTCAACGTCCGACGGAAACACGTTGAAGCCGCCGGTCACGATCATGTCGCGGATGCGGTCCTTGATGTAGATGAAGCCGTCTTCCTCGATCGCGGCCACGTCGCCGGTATACAGCCAGCCGTCCTTGATGGTATCGGCGGTGGCTTCCGGCATGTCCAGGTAGCCCTTCATGACGAGGTCCGAGCGGATGACGATCTCGCCCGCCTGGCCCGCCGGCAGGAAATTGCCCTCGCCATCGACCACCCGCACCTCGCAGCGGTCGGTGGCGCGGCCGCAGGAGGCCAGGCGGTGGTCGTCGCCGAGCCAGTCGCGCGCCCGCATGACCGTGGCGATCTGCGGCACCTCGGTCTGGCCGTAGCAGGTCTCAAGCGCGTTGTTGAAAAGCGGCAGGCCGCGCTTGATCTCGGCCGGGCGCATGGCGGCCCCACCGATGATGACATGCTTCAGGCAGGTGAAATCGCGTTTCGACAGATCCTCCTCGGCCATCATCATGTAGATCACCGTGGGGGGCAGAAACACGGTGGTGACGCGATCCTTCTCGATCGCCTCGACAATCGACGCCGGGCGCGACGGCTGCGGCATGAAGACCTGCATGCCGCCCTGAGCCAGGATGGGGACCAGCAAGGTTCCCGTGCCGTGGGTCATGGGGGCGGCCAGCAGGTTGCGGTCGTCCCGGTCCAGCTCGAACGAGCGGATCATCAGGTCGATACAGGCGTGCCACACGCGGTACGTCTGCTGCACGCCCTTGGGCCGTCCGGACGAGCCGCCGGTAAACTTGAGGGCCTGGATGTCGTCGGGCCCCAGATCGAAGCGTTCCGGCCGCCGCCCGGCGAAATCGGCCATCAGGCCCGCCACGTTGGCGTCCCCGCCGCAGGCGTGTTTCGATCCGCCGAGCGGCCGGCCGCGCACCACGGTGGCGGCACCCGGGTCGAAGCGGTCCATGCAGTCCGCGTCGACGACGATGATCGAAGGTTTCGTCGCCTCGACCATGCGCGACAGCTCCTCGGCCCCGTTACGCGGGTTGAGGGGCACCCAGGTCTTGCCGGCGGTCAGGGTCGCAAGAAAGGCCAGCAGGTGCTCGACCGTGTTGTAGCCGCACACGCCGACGCGGCTCTGCGGGCTGGGGTCGATCTCCTGGAAGGCGGCGGCCAGCGCGTTGACACGCTCCGCCAACTCGCCGTGGGAGAGCGTCCAATCGCCGTCCTTCAGGGCGATGCGGTCGGGGGCCTCGGCGGCGGCGCGGAAAAAGCGGTCGATGGGCAGGTCCATGGCGGGGGCTTCGCGTTCGTCTGCGGGAATGGCGGGGGTGGAAAGGTGGATCAGTCCTGGGGCGTCATGTCGCGCCTGTAGCGCTTCCAGCGCTCTACGTAGTGGGGCGGGATGAAAGCGAGCATCTCCTTCTGGGAGTCGGTCACTTCTTTGACGACCTTGCCCGGAATGCCCATGACAAGGGAATTGTCGGGGATTTCCTTGCCCTCGCCGATCAGGGCCTTGCCGCCGATGATGCAGTTGCGGCCGATCTTGGCGCCGTTCAGGACCACCGCGCCGATGCCGATCATGGTGCCGTCGCCGATGGTGCATCCGTGCAGCATGGCCATGTGGCCGATCGTGCAGTGGTCGCCGATGGTCAGCGGAAAACCCGGGTCGGCGTGCAGGACGCTGCCGTCCTGGATCTGCGTGCCTTCGCCGATGGTGATGATGTCGTTGTCGCCGCGCACGGTGGCGCCGAACCAGACGCTGGCGTCCTTCTTCAGGACCACGTTACCGATCACGGCGGCGTTGGGGGCGATCCAGTAGTTGTCGCCGTCGGTCCGGACCCGCAGGTCGCCCAGGGAATATTTCATGGCTGTCTCCCGATCCGCTACCAGATGGCTATAGCGCTCCGTCCGGTCCAGGGCAATTGCGTTCCGCCGCCGATGGCGTAATCTGGACCTTTCCCGACCCTTTTTCGGAGATCGATGATCCATGCCCGGTACCAAACGACCGAACCGCAAGCCCAAGAAAAAGCGTACGCCCGCCGACACAGAAAAGTCCGGCACCCAGCACAAGCCCGGGGTCGCCGCCGGCGCCAAGAACTACGGCCCGCCCAAGGGCGGCCGTTCGTTCACCAGCCCGACGATGACGCGCGGCTCCGCCCGCGGGGGCTGAGTCTCTATTCCAAGGCGGCCATGAAGCCGGAGATCACCGCGTCCAGGGATGCCTGGTCGACCCAGCGGAACACGGCCAGGATGTCCAGGTCCTGGTCGATCCAGATCAGGTTGGTGCCGGCCCCCATGGCGAAGAAACTGGTTTCCGGCGCCGACGGATACTGCGCCCGGTCCGTGTTCAGCCACCACAGGTAACCGTAGACCGGGTTCAACGCGCAGGGCGTGCGCACCGCCCGGACCCAGCCCTCGGGTAGGATGCGGTGCCCGTTCCACACTCCGTTCTCCTTGATCAGCAAGCCGAACCGTGCATGGTCGAGGGACGATATCTGCATGCCCCCGCCCCAGTGGGTGCCGCCGGGCACGGATATCATCTCGATGCCGTCGATGGTGACCTGCGCGTTGCGGTAGCCCATCCAGCGCCAGGTGTCCGATGCGCCGATGGGCGCCATGATGGAATCGCGCAGGACCTCGGGCAGGGGGCGGCGGAACACGTAAAGCAATGCCAGCGCCAGCACGTTCACACGCACGTCGTTGTATTCCCAATAGGTGCCGGGGGGCGACAGGTCGCGCTTCTGGCCCTTTTTCGAATGGTCGGCATCGGAACCGAGGACACGGAAATGGTCGACCTGGTCCGGTTTGCCGAACAGGGTGCCTTGCCATTCGCTGGTCTGGGTCAAAAGGTGGCGCCACGTGATCGAGGCGTTCTGTTCGGACTCGAACCAGTCGCCTTCGACGTACTTGGCGACCGTGTCGTCCAGGTCCGAGATCAGGCCCTCGCCCAGGGCGAGGCCCATCAGCACCGCCAGGTAGCTTTTGGCGATGGAGAAGGTCATGTCGGCGCGCACCGGGTCGCCCCACTGGGCGGCGACGCGCCCGCCGCGGATGAACAGGCCCGCAGGCCCGCCGCGGGGGGCGACGGGGCCCAGGATCTCGTTCCACGGGGGCGGTTCGAACTGGGTCAGGGATGGCAGAAACTCCGCGCGGTCAAGGTCCCGCGGCCAGACTGTCTCCGCGTTCTCCGCGAAGGTCACGGCTTCGGCCAGGCGTGCGGGGTTTAACCCGGCCTCTTCTGCCGCGATCCTTTCCCAAGGGCCGCCGACAGGGGGGAAATAGGTCATTCCAACTTGTCCTCGGACAGCTTTACGTCGCGCTGGTCTCCCAGCAGCTTGAGCCGCGCCTTTTCCGCCTTGGCGATGTGCTTGCGGGCCAGGCGTTCCGCCTTTTCCGGTTCGCGGGCGCGGATTGCCTCCATCAGTGCGCGGTGTTCCTCGTGCGCCGTTTCCGCTCGATCAGGGAACGAATAGGTCGTGCCCTTGAGAAGCGCCAGCGCGTCCGACAGCGCCGCCGCCGACTTCAAAAGGTAGCGGTTGTGCGCGGCCTGGAACAGGGCGTCGTGGAACTTGCGGTTGGCCTCGGCCATCTCGGCCGAATCGCCCTTTCCGGGGGCGGCGGCGTTCAGGCAGTCCTCCATATAGGCCAGTTCCGGTTCCGACGCGTGTTGCGCGGCCAGCCGCGCGGCGGCGCCGTCCAGCACCCGGCGCATGGCGTAGAATTCGACGATCTGCTGCTGGTCCAGTTCGGCCACCACGACCCCGCGCCAGGGCTCGAACACCAGAAGGCCGTCAGCCTGCAGGCGGCGCAGGGCCTCGCGCACAGGCGTGCGGCTGACGCCCAACCAGGCCGCGACCTCGGTTTCGCGGACCCGCGCGCCCGGGGGGTAGCGCCCGGCGCGGATGGCGTCGCGCAGGCGCACATGGACGTATTCTCCTCGGGACAGTTGGTCTAACGACTCGTCGTTGCCGGTCATCTAAACCCCCGCCGCTTCGCTCAATTGACGTTCCAGTTCCGCGCGTATGTCGGCGGGGACGGGGCAGGGCTTGCGCGTCGCCAGATCGATGAACACGTTGGTGCTTTCCGCCGTGCCGTGCAGGCGGCCATCCTTGAACAGACCCGTGCCGATGACGATCGACGTATTGCCGATCCGCTTGATGCAGGTGCCGACGTCGACCGTGCCCGGATAATGCATCTCGGCCCGGAAATCGATGGTCACACGGGCCAGCACGAAATCGATCCCCGGGTGGGAGTCCGGCTTCAGATACTGGGTGACGAAAGCGTTGCGTCCCGCTTCGACGAAGGCGGCGTAGGAGACGTTGTTGATGTGGCCCATGCTGTCCTGGTCGGAGAACCGGATGGTGACGGGGGTCCAATGGCGGAACGTCTCCGCCCGGGTCGTGTCGATAGTCGGCGAGTGGTCGTTCATCGGCTGATTGTTATCCCCCTGTCGTTCGGCCGGGCCTTGTTTTTCCGTTCAGCTAAGGGCCCTGTATAGCGTACCAGTGTATACAATTTCCGCCTTTTTCGTCACGGGGATGTTTCCCGTCCTGCGTTGTTGCTCCGGCGCCGGAAATTGACCACCATGTGCGCCGGAGGGCACGCATGAAAAAGCGACGATCGATGCTCGGGCGGGTAGCCGGCGGCCTGATGGTGGCGCTTGTCCTGATCGGCGGCTTGGCGGTCTGGCTGAACGCCGGGACGGCCGGCGCACAGAAGATGCTGTTCTTCCGAATCGCCAGCGGCGCCGCGGGGGGCACCTATTTCCCCATGGCGGGCCTGCTTGCCCAGGTGATTTCCAACCCGCCCGGGGCGCGAAGCTGCGCCAAGGGCGGCAACTGCGGCATGGAAGGGCTGGTCGCTTTCGCCCAGTCGGCCCATGGCTCGGTCGCCAACGTCCATGCCCTGGACGCGGATCAGGTCGAATCCGCCTTCGTTCAGTCCGACGTGACCTATTGGGCCTTTACGGGCACGGGTCCGTTCGCGGGCAAGAAAGCGTTCAAGAAATTGTGCGTCCTGTCCAGCCTCTATCCGGAACACGTCCATGTGGTGGCCGGCCGGGACCGGAACATCAAGTCCGTATACGATCTGAAGGGCAAGCGGGTCGGCATCGGTCTGCCGGCGTCGGGCGTTCTGGTCGGTGCGCGCCTGGTTCTCGGCGCGCACGGGCTCGCGGAAAAGCGTGACTTCATGCCCGAGTACGTCAAGTCGAAGACCGCCACCGAACTGGTCCGGGACGGTTATCTCGACGCCTTCATCGACGTGTCGGGATTTCCCATCGCCGGAGTCGTCGAAATGGCGGACACCTCGGGCATGGCCCTGGTATCGGTCCAGGGCAAGGAACGGGACGCCCTGATCGCAAAGGCGCCGTTCTATTCCGCAGACGTGATCCCGGGAAATACCTACAAGGGCAATCCGCATCCCGTGGAAACGGTCAGTGTCTCCGCGCTCTGGGTGTCGCGCGCCAACCTGCCGGAAGGCCTGCATTACGGCGTGGTCAAGGGGCTTTACGGCAATCCCCAGGCGCCGCATCTCTTGAACAACGGGCATGCAAAGGGCAAAAACCTGACATTGGAAACCCACCAAGCGGGCGTTCCCATTCCCTATTGCCAGGGAGCGGCCCGCTTCTACAAGGAGAAAGGCGTATACACGGCGCCGGCGGCGCCGTAACGCATGAGCGCATGTCGACCATAGATCCCTCCCGCCTTACCGCCGAATCCGCCCTGAACCGCATGGAAACGGGCGACCTGACGTCCCGCGACCTGATCCGGGCCTGCCTGGACCGCATCGACGCGCGCGAGGATGTCGTCCGCGCCTGGGCGTACCTCGATCCGGAACTCGCCCTGGCCCAGGCCGACGCCGCCGACGAGCGTCGCCGCGCAGGCACGGCGGGGCCGCTCAACGGCGTTCCCGTCGGCATCAAGGACATCGTCGATACCGCAGACCAGCCGACGGAGAACGGTTCGCGCCTGTGCGCCGGGCGGCGCCCGGACAAGGACGCAACCCTGGTGGCGCTCCTGCGCGAGGCGGGGGCCGTCATCATGGGCAAGTGCGTGACCACGGAATTCGCCCTGTCGGCGCCCGGCAAGACCCGCAACCCTCACGATCCGGAATGCACGCCGGGCGGTTCGTCCTCGGGCTCGGCTGCCGCCGTCGCGGACTGGATGGTGCCGCTCGCCATCGGTTCGCAGACCGGCGGGTCCATGCTGCGGCCGGCCTCCTTCAACGGGGTGTACGGCCTGAAGCCGACTTTCGGCACCATCTCCCGCGCCGGCATGTCGCCCCTGTCGCGCCGTCTCGACCATCCCGGCATCTTCGCCCGCACGCCCGAGGACCTGGCCCTGGCCGCCCGGGTGCTGATGCGCCGTGACCCGGCGGACAAGGACATGCGCGGCCATGCCAAGCTGGGTGAGGCGGAACCGCTCGACACCCCGCCGCGTTTCGCGTTCGTGCGCGGCCCGGCCTGGAGCCGGGGCGAGGCCGACATGCAGGGCGCGATCGAGGACATGGTGCGAAACCTCGGTGACATGGCGACCGAACGCAACCTGCCGTCCGTGTTCGAAACCGCCCTGGAATGCCACGGCACGATCATGCACGGCTCGGCGGCGCAGTCGCTCGGTCCGTATTACGAGCGCGACCGCGCCGGCCTAGACCCGATCACGGCGGAACGGGTCGAGCGGGGCCTTGCGGTCACGGCGCGCGACTTCCTGGATGCCCTTTATCTGGCCGAAACCATGCAGGATGCGCTGGCCGGCTTCTTCGAGGGATTCGACGCCATCCTGACGCCTGCCGCCCCGGGGCAGGCGCCCCGCGACTTGAGCCGCACGGGCGACGCATCCTTCAACGGCTACTGGACCCTCATGGGGGCTCCGGCCGCCAGTGTGCCGCTTCTGACCGGCGCCGACGGCCTGCCCATCGGGGTTCAGGTCATCTGCCCCTGGGGGCAGGACGCGCGGCTGCTGCGCGTGTGCCGCTGGCTGGCCGACCGGGTCGGGGAATGGCGGTGACGGACAAGGCCGGCTGGACCGCTGCCATCGACGGCGACCGGCTGTGGCGGTCCCTGATGGACATGGCGCGGATCGGCGCCACTCCCGGAGGCGGGGTCGGACGGGTCGCCCTGACGGACCTGGACAAGGCCGGCCGCGACCTGTTCGTTTCCTGGTGCAAGGGTGCGGGCCTGGAGGTCCGCATCGACCGCATGGGTAACATCATCGGCCGCCGCGCCGGCGCCGACGACGGCGCGCCGCCCGTGGTTACCGGCAGCCATCTGGACAGCCAGCCGCTCGGCGGGCGGTTCGATGGCGCCTATGGTGTGCTGGCCGGGTTGGAGGTCGTCCGCGCCCTAAACGACGCGGGCCTGGTCACGCGGGCGCCGCTGGAGATCGTCAACTGGACGGACGAGGAAGGCGTGCGCTTCGCCGCCGGGGTCGTGGCCTCCGGAGTCTACGCCGGGCGGTTCGATCTCGACTACGGACTCAACCTTGCGGACCGCGAAGGCACCACCACCCTGGGGCGGGAACTGGCCCGCATCGGCTACGACGGCGATGCGCTCTGCGGCGGTTATCCCATCGCCGCCTTCTTCGAGGCCCATATCGAACAGGGCCCGGTGCTGGAACACGAGGGGGCGACCATCGGCGCCGTCCTGGGCGCCCAGGGACAGCGCTGCTACGCGGTCACCGTGACCGGCGAGGAGGGTCACGCGGGCACGCTGCCCATGGCGCTCCGCCGCGACGCCATGGTCGGCGCGGCGCGGATGATGGACGGGCTGAACCGTCTTGCCTTCGAATTCGAACCGACGCCCGTGATCACCACCGGGCACGTCCAGGTACGGCCCAATTCCCGCAACACCGTACCGGGCCGGGTCGTGTTTTCCATCGACGCCCGCCATCCGGATGACGGCGTCCTGGCGGAAATCTGCGTCAAGGCCCTCGACCTTTGCCACGGGGTCGCCGCCGAGGGCGGGCTGCAGGTGGAGATTGCCGAGACGTCCGGCCGCGATACGGTGACGTTCGATCCCGACTGCATAGAGGCCGTGCGCGCCGCCGCCGCTCGTCTCGGCCTAGCCTGCCGGGACGTCTATTCAGGGGCCGGGCACGATGCCTGCAACATCCAACGCATCGCCCCTACGGGTATGATCTTCGTTCCCTGCAAGGAGGGGATCAGCCACAACGAAAGGGAAGCGGCCGCGGCCGGCGATCTGGCGGCCGGCTGTCAGGTCTTGTTGGAAGTGATGGTGGCCCGGGCAGGCCTAGCCTAGCCTAGCCTTGGTCTTCTTCGCCGCCCAGGGAGCGGACCAGGTCGACGATCCGGCGGCGTACCTTCGGGTTGCCGACGGCATAATAGGCGCGGACCAGTTCCAAGGTCTCGCGGCGCGCCATGGGGTCGCGTTCCAAACCTTCCTGAGGCTGGTCGGACAAGCCCACCTCCATCTGGCCTTCATGGGTGCGTATATGAGACGGAAGGTCTTCGAAGAAGTAGGAGACGGGCACGTCCAGGATGCGCGAGAACATGTACAGGCGGCTGGCGCCGATCCGGTTCGCACCGCGTTCGTATTTCTGAATCTGCTGGAATGTCAAACCGACGGCATCGCCCAGCTTCTCCTGGCTCATACCCAGGAGAGTCCGCCGAAGACGCAGGCGTTGACCCACGTGGACGTCCACGGGATTGGATACGCCAGGGGGAAGCCGCTTCTGTCTCCGGCCTTCGTTCTTCGTTGAGGCTCTCGGCATTTTTTCTTCCTTTTGCGCCCCAGGGTTGCACCCCGGACGCCTTCTCTTCTTTGTTGGCCTCCTCACCGCATATAACAGTGTACCATACAGGCGGGTGGCCTAGCGAACTTTCACAGAAAAATTAGTATTGTATGCATATTATTACAACGTATTTCACCAAGGTTGTCGATCCGGAATCGTTCGAACTTTCGGGTTTCCGGCCTGCTTTGACCGGAATTTTCTTTTTTGGCACGGTGTCGATCATTAACCACAAGGTTGTTGACCCTAAAGGTCCAGGAAACGACAATTACCTGTTCCAAAAGGAAAATGGAAAGCGAGGGGGCAGCAATGGCCGATGATCACGTGGATGAGCATTTCATCGAACTCGTCTCCAGCGTATCGCACGCAAACGGCGTATTCCGCATCACCCTCGCCCAACAGGTCGAGGCGGGAACGGCGCGTCCGGTCACCCGGCTTCTGATTCCGGCGAACCAGCTTCAGGCCGTGCTGCGGGGCGTCGCCGACGGCGCCAACGAAATCCGCGAAAAGCTGCAGAACCAGACAAAAGAAGGCGACAAGGTCGTCGAAACCGACGACGAGGGTGCGAAGAAACCCGCTTCGTCCAAGTCGGGGTCGAAGAAGTAAGCCGGGACTGTCCGGCCGCGACCAATCCTTCAACACCCGCGTTCACGGACCGTCGACGGCGGTTCAGCGTTCGCCCAGCGCGTCGTCCAGGTTGGCCAGCAGGGGGTCGACCAGATAGCGTAGGACCGTGCGCGAGCCGGTTTGGATGCTGGCCATCACCTGCATGCCCGGAAACAGGTTGTAGACCAGGGAGCCGCGGCTGAAATGGTCGCTTTCCGTGGCGATGCGGACCTTGTAATAGGGGTTGCCGTCGGGGGTTTGCAGGGTATCGGGGCTGACGTGGATGACCGTGCCCTTGAGCGCCCCGAACCGCATGGCGTCTCCCGACGCCAGCTTGACCATGGCGGATTGCCCCGACACCACGTAACCGATGTCCTGTGTCGGCAGCTTGGCCTCGATGATCAGCTTGTCGCCCGCGGGCACGATATCGACCACCGGATCACCCGGCCGGATGACGCCGCCCACGGTAACGACGTGCAGCGTCTTCACCGTGCCGTCCACCGGCGAACGCACGACCGTGCGCTGCAGGTTGTCGCGGAATTTCTGGATGCGCTGGGTCAACTCGCGGAAGTTCAGTTCCGCCTCTCCCATCAGCCGCTGGGTTTCCTTGGTGAATTCGCTCTGGATGCTTTCCAGGACGGCTTGTGCCTCCTTCCGGGCGGCCTCGGCGCGCTTGAGCGACGCCTTGTCGTTCTCGATCCCGCCGCGCAGCTGCTCGGCCTCCTTCAACAGGTTCAGATGCACGAACCGGTTGGTCAGGTCGCGCTTCAACAGCCCCTCGCTGATCTTCACCTGCTCGTCGACCAGCTTCAGGCTCTTGCCCGAATTGACGATGCGCGTCCTGATCTCCTGGATCTCCTGGCTGCGCTGCACGATGGCCGCGTTCTGGCGCTTGATGTTGGAAAGGTGGTTTTCCAGGTCCGCCTGGAAGCGCTGGCGCGCCGCGTCGGCCAGGTCCGGCCGGCTCTGCGCCAGCTCCGGGTCGAGGGTCAGGGTTTCCTCACCCGTCAGCAGGGTGCTCAGCCGCGCCAGATCGAAACGCAGGGACACCAGGCGTTCGCCCAGTTCGCCCACGTCGGCGCTGCTCGCCGTCGGCTCCAGCACCACCAGCTCCTGGCCGGCCTTCACCTTGGCGCCCTCGACGACCTTGATTTGTCGGACGATTCCCCCCTCCAGGTGCTGGATGGTCTTGACCTGGGTCGAGGGAATGACCTCGCCCATGGCCATGGAGACGATGTCTATCTCGCTGACCACCGACCAGACTCCGAAGCTGACGACCATGAACGCGCACAGGAAGAAAACGACATGAGTGCGCATGGGGATGGTTTCCGAAGGCCGGTAGGGGCCGTTGCCGCCCGGGTCGCCTTGCGGGCCGTCCTGGGCCGGCGGGGGCGGGGCGGCTTCGCCGCGTTCCGGCGGCGCCGAGGGCGGGACGATGGCTCCCTTGGCCTGTTCCATGAGTTTCTTCAGGCTGTCCGTCGCGGCGATGGGTTCACCCGGCATGGCCTTACTCTCCGCTTCGCTTGCGCGCGACCAGCGGGTTGGGCAGGGGGGTCACGTCGGCCGCGGGCTCGCTCTCTTCGGCCGTCCTGGCGGCGAGCGCCTGGGCCGGAGCAGGTGCCGGGCTCGCGGCGGCGGCGCGCGCGGCGGGCTGGGCCGCCTGCGGATCGAGCGTGCCGGGCACGTGACGCACGGTCGGCACCGGCTTCTGGTTCAGGTCCAGAAGGTAATGGGCGCCGCGCACGATGTTCTTGTCGTGGGACATGATGATGATCGTCCGTCCCTGCTTGACCAGCGAGCCCATGATGTTGTGCACGGCGGCGCAGCCGTCGGCGTCCAGGCTCTCCGTCGGCTCGTCGATCACCGCGAGGGCCCCGTTGGTGGCGAGCGCGCGGGCCAGGCCCAGGCGCCGCCGCGTCCCCTCGGACAGGCGCCAGCCGTTGTCCACCACGGGCGTGTCGAAGCTTTGCGGGCTCTCGTCCAGGAAGCGGCGCAGGCCCACCGCGTCGATGATTCGGTTGAGGTCCGAAGTCGCGATGTCGGGCGCGTTGACCTTCAGATTCTCCTCGATCGTCGCGTTCAGAAGCGACGGCTCCTGCGGCATGTAGATGACCTGGCGCCGCCACCATTCGAGGGCCACCTGCTTGAGGTCCAGGCCGTCGATCAGGATCTGGCCCCGGTCCGGCTGCAACAGGCCCAGGATCAGACGCGCCAGCGTCGTCTTGCCGCTGCCGTTGTCGCCGACGACCAGCAGCACGTCCCCGGCCTTCAGCTTCAGGTTCAGGGATTCGAACAGCGGCATGGAGGCGCCCTTGAAGGCAAAGGCCAGGTCGCGGAGTTCGATGGCGCCGGAATACTTGGACACGGCCGAGCCCTTGTCCGGCTCCAGCGGCACCTTGGTCAGCTCGGCGAACAGGGCCAGCGCCTGGCGCGCCTTGGCGAAGGCGCTGCCCAGTTGCGACAGCTTGGTCACCGGCTGCAGCGCCCGCGCCGACAGGATGTTGGCGCCGATCATGGCGCCCACGTCCATCTTGCCGGTGACGACCAGAAGCGCGCCCGTGGTGATGACGGCGACGCTCATCAGGCCGTTTGCGGTCTGCGTGATGGTCTGGATCAGGCCCTGGCGCGAGGTCACGTCGCGCCGCAGGCGCTGCGACGATTGCACGTGCTTGTCCCAGGCCCGGCGCAGGAAGGAACCGGCGTTGAAGGCGCGCACCAGGTCCTGTTCGCGCGTCGCCGTGCCCAAAAGCGCGCTGCCGACGCCGGTCGCGTTCTGCAGTTCCGCCGTCTTCTCCTGCATGGAGATGGAGCCGTAGACCCCCAGCACGAACACGCCGATCAGGAAGCCGCCGACGACCAGGGCCAGGATCGGATGCAGCAGCCACAGCACGAACACGAAGATGAGGGAGAACGGCACGTCCAGGACCGTCGCGACGTTGGACGACGAATAGGCCTGTTCCACCGACGCCATGCAGTTGACCATTTCGCGCCGGGTTTCCGGCGGGATCTGTTCCAGGTCGCCGGCCTTGGCGCGGGTCAGGATGCCGTAGCCGGCGATCGCCAGCTTCTCGTCCGGTTCCACGTTGACGCCGCGGGCGAGGGCGCCGCGCGCCTGACGGAACAGGAATTCCAGCGCGATGGCCAGCAGCACGCCCGTGGTCAGGGTCGCCAGCGTCGCGTCCACGCCCTGGCTGACGTAGCGGTTCAGCACCTGCATGACGAACAGCGGGCTCGCCATGGCCAGGATGTTGATGAACAGGGTCGCGACGACCAGTTCCGTCGCGATCGCCGGATTGGCGAAGACCCGCTTCCACAGTTCCTTCATGCCTGCTCACTCACCGCTGCACGGAAATCCCCGGATTTCCGTTGCTTTCCGCTTCCCGCAACAGCTTCGCCACAACCATAGCACATCGGCGTATTTGCAGCGATCCCGGCGGAATCATAGGGATTTCAAGTGAACGATTGGTGAACGGGTGCGGGAAACGGTTACGGGGTCGAGGTGATGAAGTCGCTGTCGTCCAGGGCCGCGCCGTCCGTCGAGGTGAGTTCGATCTCCATGTCGGTCTGGGTGTCGCCGTCGGAATCGATTTCCAGGATCTTGGTTGCGTTGTTGAACCGCGCCTGCGCCCCGTCGCTGCCGTCGAAGGCTTGCGTCTCGTTGCCGAGGAAGCTGAAGGTCCCGGTCACGAAGCTGCTCAAATCGATCTGGTCGACCGACGTGCCGAAGGTGCCGGCGTCGAAGTCGGTGATCACGTCGCGCAGCAGGCCGCCGACACCGCTATCGCTGGAGGAGGTATAGATAAAGACGTCGTTGCCCAGGTCGCCGGTCAGATTGTCCAGGCCGTCGCCACCCTCGATCTCGTCGTTTCCGGCGCCGCCGGAGATCACGTCGTTGCCCTCTTCGCCGGAAAGGAAGTTGTCGAACCCGTCGCCGGTGATGGTGTCGGCGAAGCTGCCGCCTTCGATGCCCTCGATCAAGGAGAAGGTATCTCCCGTACCACCGAAGCCATCGTTTGCGATGGTGCCTCCGCTGCTCAGATCGATGACGACCGAACCGGTGGCGTCATGGAAGGATATAGTGTCGATGCCGTTGCCGCCCTGGTAGTTGTCGGCACCGGTACCGCCGACGAAGGTGTCGTCGCCGTCGCCGCCGATCAGGGTGTCGTTCCCGCCGTTGCCGATCAGGATGTCGTCGCCCGTGTTGCCGGTGAGAGAGTCCGCGGCGTCGGTTCCGACGATCATGGTGTCTACGTCCGCCACGCCGATCGATGTCGCGATCTGGAAGGTTTCGGCACCCGGATTGAAGTCGTCGAATTCGAACTGGACGAAGGTCAGCGGTGTTGTTGCATGGTTGACGACGGTGGTGATGTGCTGGTTGGTCGCCGGGTTGGTATCGGTAAGATCCTCGTACTCGAAGACCAGGTCAGTGCCATCGAAAGATGCATTCAGCAGGTCCAGCGGATCGCGGAAGATCAGGGTGTCCTGACCACCGGTCAGGGTCAGTTGGTCACCGAATGGCGCTGTTGCGCTGTCCGTCGTCGAGGCCAGGAAGAAGTCATTGCCCGTCGTCCCGCTCAGCGTGTCGTTGGCGCCGTCCGTGCCCGTGGTGATGACGACGAAGTTCGCGGTGCTCAGATTGGCGGCGACGATGCCGGAAAGCGTGATCGCCATGTCGGCGGTCTGGTCCCCGTCGACATCGATCTCAAGCAGGTTGGTGGCGTCGGTGAAGCGGGCGGAGGCGGCGGTCGTCACGCCGGCCGTGAAGGGGCCGGCTCCGTTGAAGGTGAAGGTCCGGCTGTCGCCGATCACGCCTTCGAGCACGATCTTGTCGCCCGTCGCCGCGGCTTCGAAGTCGGTGATGACATCGGTGTTCACGGCGTTGGAGTCCGTCGTCGCCTGATAGACGAACAGGTCGGCGCCGACGCCGCCGGTCAGCGTGTCCGCGCCGCCCGCGCCGATCAGCGTGTCGTCGCCCGTGCCGCCGAAGAAGGTCTGATCCGTTCCGTCGCCCAGGAAGAACTGCGCCGGGTCGGCGTCGACCTCGATGAAGCCTGGGTCGTTGACCAGGTTGGCCAGACTGACGCCCGTCAACGTGATTTCCATGTCGGTGGTCTGGTTTCCGTCGACGTCGATTTCAAGAAGATCGGTCGCATCGTTGAACCGCGCCGAGGCCACGCCGCCGCCCAGGAACGCCGTGTTCTGGTCGCCCACGAAGGTGATCGAATTCCCGGCCACCAGATCGACCGACAGCACGATGTGTTCCTGGAAGTTCGTTTCCTCGAAGTCGGTGATGGTCTCCCCGGCACTCACGGCCGCGTCGGAAATGGCGTCGTAGAAGAATTCGTCGCCGCCCGCGCCGCCGGTGATGGTATCGCCGTCGGCACCGCCGATGATCTCGTCGAAGCCCGCGCCGCCGATGATCGTGTCGGCGCCGTCGTTGCCGATCAGGATGTCGTTGAAGGCGCTGCCGGTGATGGTATCGACACCGGCCGAACCCGCGACCGCCGTATCCTGGGTGCCGCCGCTGGCGTCGAGCGTCGCCGCCACCGCCATGGTTTCGAGCGTCGTGCCGTCGCCGTCGCGGTCGAAGCGCAGGAACGAGATCGGCGCGCCGTTCGCATGGTCGATCACCGTCGTGGTGTAGACGTCGCCGTTGGCGTCCTCGTAGAAGAAGCGCAGATCGTTGGGCCCGGCCGTGCCTAGCCCCGCATCGACGATCTCGGCGGTCAGTAGGTCGAAGTCGAAACCGATTTCCAACGTGTCCGTGCCGCCGCCGGTCGACACCGTGTTGTCGCCCGTGGGCGTCACGGCCGCGGCTGTCGAGGCGGTGAAGGTCTCGTCCGCGACCGTGCCGATCAGTGTGTCGTTCTGGCCGTCCGTGCCGGCGATGGTGTTGATGCCGCCGCCGCCGATCTGATCGACGAAGAAGTCGGTGACGTCGAGGGTGCCGATGAAGCCGGTGATGTCGATCTCCATGTCGGCGGTGGCATTGCCGTCGATGTCGACCTTGAGAATCGAGAGGCCCGCTTCTGTGGTCGTGTCGAGCACCGCCTCGGCGTTGTCCGCGCCGCCGGTGAAGCTCGCGGCGGTGCCGGTGCCGAGATAGCTGAAGGGCAGGGTGAACAGGTCGGCGATGTCGATCTGGTCGATGACGCCGATGCCGTCGCCGCCGGCCTCGAAGTCGGTGATGCGGTCGCGGTTGGCGGCGCCGATGGTGCTGTCCGTGGCGTCGGCGTAGAAGTAGGTGTCGGCGCCGGCACCGCCGGTCAGGGTGTCCGCCCCGGCGCCGCCGAACAGCTCGTCGTCGCCGGCGCTGCCGTCGATGCTGTCGGCCCCGCCGTTGCCGATCAGCACGTCGCCCAGGATGTTGCCGCGCAGGATCTCATTCGTGGCGCCGCCGGCGATCGCCCAGCGGTCGCCTGCCGCCTGTCCGGACACGTCCAGCCCCGTCGCCGCCGTCGCCAGGCGGAAGGTGTCGAGGATGCCGTCGTCGTTGTCGTCGATCCTCAGGTGCTCGAGCGCGTCCGTCGTCAGGTGGTTCTGCACCGTGATCGTGAAAGCGTTGAACGCCGCGTCTTCGACGCTGAAGACGAGATCGTCGCCGATCAGTTCGACGGTCAGGATGTCGAGGGCCGGGTCGATCTGCAGAGTGTCGTTGCCGCCGCCGGCCACGATCAGGTCGTTGCCCGCCAGCGCCCCGGCCTGGGCGACGCCGCCGATGCGGCTTTCGTCGTTGTAGATGAACAGGTCGTCGCCCGCGCCGCCGGTCAGCGTGTCGTTGCCCGAGCCGCCGATGAAGGTGTCGTTGCCGCCGCCGCCGGTGATCACGTCGTCGCCGTGGCGGCCGTCCAGCCGGTTGTCCAGGGCGTCGCCGGTGATGGTGTCGGCGCCGACCGAGCCGCGGACGCTTTCGATGCTGATGAGCGTATCTGTATTGGTGCTCAAGTCACTGAAAGTGACCGTTGCCGCCGGTGTCACGGCCGACAGGTCGACGGTCACCGTGTCGATGCCCGTGCGGTCGTAGCGGATGGTGTCGAAGCCGCCGCCGCCGTCGACCGTGTCGTCGCCCTTTTCCGTGATGAACGTGTCGTTGGTGGTGCCGCCGACCAGGACGTCGGCGAAGTTCGAGCCGCGCACCTGCTCGATCGAGCCCAGGAGAATGTCCGTCGCGCCCGAGCCGTCGAGCGCCGAGTGGCCGGCGACGTTCTGGCCGCTCAGGGTTTCCGCCGCGTCGCCCAGGTTGACCACCACGCCGGCGCCGTCCGAGGCATAGCTGATGCGGTCGCCACCGTCGCCGCCGACGAAGGTGTCGTTGCCGCCCAGGCCGCGGAATTCGAACGTGACGCCGTCCGCCGGCCGCGCGGTAGTGACGAAGTCGGCGCCGTTGGTGCCGCGCAGGATAAGCGCGCCGGAATCCGTCACGCCGTCGTCGATGTTGACGACGGTCAACGTGTTGTCGGCGATGCCGTTGCCGTCGGAGTCGTGCTCGATGGTGCCGAAGGTGTCGCCGATGATCGCCGTGATGGCGCCCGTCTGGCCGGCATAGTTCACCGTGTAGGTGCCGCCGCCTTCCTCGAGGAACAGGGTATCGTTGCCGGCGCTGGCGTTGATCAGGTCGCCCGAACCGAGCGCGGTGCCGAGCGGCTTGATCAGGTCGTCGCCCACCGTGCCCGTCAGGGTGTCGTTGCCCGCCGTGGCGCCCGGGAGCAGGGTGGCGTTGCGGGTGACGAGGCCCGACGGGTCGAGACTGAGTTGCGAGGCCGATAGGCCGAGGATGTTGACATAGACGTTGGCCGGAATGTTCAGGTCGCGCACTTCCGCGTTGCCGTTGCCGTCGTCGGCGATCTCCAGCGTCACGCCGTCCGTGGTGACCACGGCGGTCAGGTCGATCACGTCGAGCACGTCCAGGTCGGCGATGCCGTCCGGTGCCGTATCGCCCGCGCCGATGACGAAGGTGTCCGCCCCAAGGCCGCCGATCAAATTATCAACGCCGCCGCCGCCGACGAGGATGTCGTCCCCGGCCTCGCCTTGAAGAAAATTGTTGCCGCT